>NZ_JBNHHC010000003.1:0-478862 GCF_059091865.1 Arthrobacter sp. B0316-1-20
CAGGTAGGAGAAGGCGCCTTCACAGCTGACCAAAGCCGGAACGGCCGACGGATCGGCGAAGGCCGACTCCAGGCCGGCCATCAGCACGTCCAGCTCCCGTTGGTATTCCGCGCCGTTGCGGCGAAAGTCGGCGGCGTGTGCGGGCAGCAGGCGGCTGAAGGCGTCCACGATGTTGTCCACATAGACCTTCGCCGCCTTCGGGGACATCCACGCGTGCGGGTTCGGCTTCCCGGCATAATTCCCGGCGGTGATGCCCACCGGCTCCACGCCGTCGCTGAGGACCACGTGCGGGGCCGGGACTGCATTCAGGAAGCGTGCGAACCAGCGTTCGAGGCCCAGCCCGTTGTCCAGGATGAGGTCCGCGTCCTGCGCCCGCACCAGGTCCGACGGCGTGGGCTGGTAGCCGTGGATCTCCGCGCCGACCTTGGTGATGGACGCGACCTCCACGTGGCCGCCGCCGATTGTGTCGGCCATGTCGGCCAGCACGGTGAACGTGGTCAGCACCAGCGGCCGCTCCGACGCGGCGGCGAACTGCGGCGGCGCCGCACAGCCGGTCGCCGCCAGCACGATGGCAACGGCCAGCAGGAACCCCCTCGCGCAAAGTTTCGGCATGCCTAAATTTTGCAGGACGGCCAGCCTCAAAACAAGCGGGGGAGGAAAAGTCCGGGGACCGGGGTCAGATCTTCCTGGCCCGCCAGCTGTGGGTCAGGTAGGGCAGGTCGATCATGGCCCCGGGGGAGTGGCCCAGATGGTCGTGCAGGTACCAGTCGAGGTTGCCCAGGACTTTCGCCCGGGTGGCCTCCGTCGCGCGCAGGTAGTAGCTGCGGGTTTTGACCAGCTCCATCACGTCGCCGGTGCTGAGCCGGTCCCGCCACCGGGTCTCGTGCCCTTCCGGCGGGTCGAACTCCGGGCCGACTCGGGGGCGGAAACCGGGCTTGAGCACGTCGCCGGCATGCATGATGCGCGAGAGGCGGTGCACCCACGGCACGCCGGTATCCAACTGGTTCCACACCAGGCCCAGGGTCCCGCCGGGCTTGAGGATGCGGGCGGCCTCGGTGCTCGCCCGCAACGGATCGGTCCAGTGCCAGGCCTGCGCCACGGTGACCACGTCCATGCCGGCGTCGGGGAGGCCGGTGTCCTCGGCGGTGCCCGCCACGGCGGCCACGCCCGGAAGGTTCCGCTGCAGCTGCGCGAGCATGTCGGCCGAGGGATCCACCGCAACCACCCGCAGCCCGCGTGCGGCCAGGGCGGCGGTGTACTTTCCGGTGCCGGCTCCCACGTCGGCGGCATCCCGTGCGCCGGCCGGCAGCAGCCAGTCGACGGCGTCGTCGGGGTAGCCGGGACGGATGCGGTCGTAGTGTTCGCCGCCCTGCTGGAAGGCGTCGGCGTAGGCGCGCCGCCGCTCATCGTCCATCCGGGGGCCGCTGTGTGCCACGTGGTGCTCCTGGTGCGGCGGCGTGCTACCGGCCCTCGCCGGCGGCCTCGATGCTGCCGGCCGCTTCGTCGTCGTACGCTGCCGGGGCTGACCCGGCGGGGCGCTGTCCGCGCAGTTCGGGGTTCAGGCGGTGCAGGGCCTCGACGTGGAGCAGGCCGTTGGTGGCCAGCGCGTTGCCGCCGAACGGGCCGTCTTCGCCCTCCAGCGAGCTGAACCGCCCGCCGGCTTCGGTCACGATCGGCACCAGGGCGGCCATGTCGTAGAGGTTCAGTTCCGGTTCGCAGGCGATGTCCACGGCGCCCTCGGCCACCAGGCAGTAGGACCAGAAATCGCCGAAGGCCCGCGTGCGCCAGACGGATTCGGTCAGGCCAAGGAAGTCGTCCAGGTTCCCGCGTTCCTTCCAGCCGCCCAGGCTGGAGTAGGACAGCGACGCGTTCTCCAGCCGGTCCACGGCGGAGACCTGGAGCCGGGTCGCGGTGGCCAGCGAACGTCCCGTGTAGGCGCCGGTTCCCTTGGCGGCCCACCAGCGCTTGCCCAGTGCGGGCGCGCTGACCAGCCCGACCACCGGCTGCCCCTCGTCCACCAACGCGATCAGGGTGGCCCAGACCGGTACGCCCCGGACAAAGTTCTTGGTGCCGTCAATCGGGTCGATGATCCAGCGGCGGGCGCCGTGGCCGCTGCTGCCGAATTCTTCGCCGAGCACGGCGTCGCGCGGGCGGGAGCGGGAGAGTTGCCCGCGGATTGCCTCTTCGGCGGCACGGTCGGCGTCCGTGACCGGCGTCAGGTCCGGCTTGGTCTCCACCTTCAGGTCGAGTGCCTTGAAGCGGGCCATGGTCTGCGCGTCGACGGAGTCGGCCATCACATGGGCCAGGCGCAGGTCGTCGTTGTAGCTTTGCGAAGCGTGGGTCATAGGTTTCAACCTATCGGTAAGTGAAGTGCGGACGCGGGAGGCGGAGCTGCAGCCCGGCCGGCGGCCCTTAGACGGTGCCGAGTTCTTTGGCCTCGGGGCGCTCTTCGGCGCCCAGCAGGCGGCGCAGCGACGCAAGCCTCGCCGCCCCGGCGTCGCCGGCCCCGCCGTCAGCGACGTAGGGGTCCAGCCCGCAGCCCACGGCGGCGGCGTCGTGCTTGCAGCCGCGCGGACAGTCGGCGGTGCCGGGCTCCAGGTCGGGGAAGGCGGACAAGATCCGGTCGGGGTCCACATAGGCCAGACCGAAGGAACGGATACCCGGGGTGTCGATGATCCAGGTGCCGGCGGGCGAGTCCTGGACCTTCAGCGCCAGGGCCGACGACGACGTGTGCCGGCCGCGCCCGGTGACGGCGTTGACTCCGCCGGTGGCGCGCTGGGCCCCGGTGAGCGCATTGACCATGGTGGACTTGCCGACGCCCGAGTGGCCGAGAGTGACGGTGACCTTGCCGTCGAGATAACCGCGCAGCGCGGCCACGGCGTCGGTATCGAGCCGCGCGGACAGGCCCTCGTCGGAGCGGGTGTCCACGCCGAGGGCGTCGGCGGCGGCGGTGCGGCTGACGATCACCGGCAGCTCCAGGTGCTCGTAATTGGACAGCAGCTCGGCGGGGTCCTTCAGGTCGGCCTTGGTGACGCACAGCAGCGGGCGGATCCCGGCGTCGTACGCGGCCACCAGCGCCCGGTCGATGAACCCGGTGCGGGGTTCGGGGTTCGCCGCCGCCACCACGATGACCAGCTGGTCGGCATTGGCCACCACCGCACGTTCAACCGGATCGGTGTCGTCCGCGCTGCGGCGCAGCAGGGTGCGCCGTTCCTCCACCCGGACCAGCCGGGCGAGGCTGTCGGGTTCGCCGGAGACATCGCCGACCAGGGCCACGAAGTCTCCGGTGACCACCGGGGTGCGGCGCAGTTCGCGGGCCCTGGCCGCGACGACGATGCGCTCGCGGGGAGTGTCTTCATCGACGACGGCGGTGTAGCGGCCGCGGTCGACGGTGACAATCCGCCCGAGCTCCGCATCCTCGTGGGCCGGGCGGTCCTTGGTGCGCGGACGGGAACCGCGCTTGTTCGGGCGGATGCGCACATCCGATTCGTCCCAGCTGCCGGTGCTGCGCGACACCGTCAGCCCTCGCTGGCCGAGGCGGCCGGGGCAACGGTGAACATGTCCTGCCACAGCTGCGGGAACTCGGGCATCGTCTTCGCCGTGGTGCCGATGTCCTCGACCTCCACGCCGCGCACGGCCAATCCGAGGATGGCGCCGGCGGTCGCCATGCGGTGGTCTTCGTAGGAATGGAACAGGCCGCCGTGCAGCGGCTTGGGCCGGATGAGCAAACCGTCTTCCGTCTCCTCGGCGTCGCCGCCCAGCCGGTTGATTTCCGCCACCAGGGCCGCCAAGCGGTCCGTCTCATGGCCGCGCAGGTGGGCAATGCCGCTCAGGCGGGACTCGCCGTCGGCCAACGCGCACAGCGCTGCCGCGGTCGGCGCCAGCTCGCTGGTGTCGGCGAGGTCGGCACCGGTGATCGAGGCGCCGCCGGTGACGGTCAGAGTGCTGCCCTCCAGCGTGACCGTGGCGCCCAGCCGCGGCAGGATGTCCCGCCAGGCGTCGCCCACCTGGGTGGTGGCAGTGGGCCAGTTGGGGATCCTGACCCGGCCGCGGGTGGCCAGGGCGGCGGCCAGGAACGGGCCGGCGTTGGAAAGATCCTGCTCGATCCGGGTATCGAAGGCACGGATCGGGCCCGGGGAGACGACCCAGTGGTTGGGGGTGGAGTCGTCGACGCGCACGCCCAGGTCCCTCAGCAGCCGCACCGTCATGGAGATGTGATCCAGGCTCGGCACGCGGTCGCCGGTGTGCTCGAGGTGCAATCCGTCGCGGAATCGGGGACCGACCAGCAGGAGGGCGGAAACGAACTGCGAGGAGGCGCTGGCATCGATCGCCAGGTGGCCTCCGGCCACTTCACCCGCGCCGGTGACGCGGAACGGCAGGCTGCCGAGCCCGCGGTCGTCCACGTCCACGCCCAGCCGGCGCAGTGCGTCGATGGTGGGGGACATGGGCCGGCGCCGCGCCGCCGGGTCGCCGTCGAACTCCACGGCGCCGCTGCACAGCGCCGCCAGCGGCGGCACGAACCGCATGACCGTGCCTGCCAGTCCGCAGTCGATGCGGGCAGCGCCCAGCGGGCGCGCCGGGTCGATCGGTTCCACCAACAAATCCGGGCCGAACCGGCCGTCGCCCTCGGTCTCCGTGATGCCGGCTCCCAGGGACCGCAGCGCCTCCACCATCAGAACGGTGTCCCGCGAGTGCAGCGGGGAGCGCAGCCGGGAGGGGCCGTCGGCCAGCGCGGCGAGCACCAGGTAACGGTTGGTGAGGGACTTGGAGGCGGGGACTTCTACTGTTGCATCGATCGGCCGCTCCGCGAAGGGGGCGGGCCAGTGGTTGGCAGCGTGGGGCATTGCGTTCAGGATGCCACCACGTCCGCCGTGGCTTCGCGCACCGCGCGCTCGGCCTTCTTCAGCTGCTTCCGGGCGTCATGGCCGATAGAACCGGCATTGCGGCGGGCGTCTTTGCCGATGGAGCGGACGTTGCGCCGGGCGTCAGCGGCAAGGTGCTCGGCCCGCCACACCAGGCCGGGCCGGCCATTGGTATCCACAGCGGCGAGCAGGACCGCACCGATCAAGGACAGATTCTTCAAGAGGTGGTTGCGGCGGGTGCGCCTGGCTTCCGGCGTTGCGGAATCGGCGGCGCGGTAATCCACCACGGTATTGAGGGCTGTGGTGCCGGCCAGTACGGCAGCCGCGAGCCGCGAGAACTTGCCCATGCCCAAGAGCACACCTGCTCCCACCTGGGCCGCGCCGATAGCGCGGGCCATCAGCTTCTCCTGCCCGGCCAGGGCGCCGGCCGCGGGAAGGACGGATTCTGTCTGCTGGACCAGCGGCCGCAGGGACACCGCGGTTTCGTCGGTGTGGCGCAGACGGTCTATTCCGGTAGCTACAAAGCTTGTGGCCAGCAGCGGGCGGGCGGCAAGGCGGACGATTGACATGGAAGCCTCCTGGCTGTCAGCGTGCGTCGAAGGATCTGCGCCTTTCCCGGAGCCAGGCCCCGGGAAGGTGGCACTGGACACTAGTCTGGCACTTTTGTTGGCACCGCACACCTTGCGGGGCCGTTTACCGCGGCCGGCGGGGAATAGTTGCGGCTCGTCGGCGGTTAGCCATGAGAGGAAGGCCGGTGCATTGTCTCCGGCCGGCAAGGTGTCGAAACGGAGGGAGATCCTGTGCCTACAGCGCTTGCCGAACGGGGCCGCGCAGGCCCGGTCGCCGGCGCTGCGTCCGCCCCGGCGTCAGGGCAGCCCAGCGTAGACTGGGAGCCAATGACGACTGAGAATTCGGACGCCACCCAGGACCGCGCCATCCCCGCCACAGCGGGAGAGCCGGATCAGGTCGACGTCCAGACGGAAACCGCCGACCAGCGCCGTGCCCGGTTCGAACGCGACGCCATGCAGTATGTGGACCAGCTCTATTCGGCGGCGATGCGGATGGCACGCAATCCCAGCGACGCCGAGGACCTGGTGCAGGAGGCCTACACCAAGGCGTTTTCGGCCTTCCACCAGTACAAGCCGGGCACCAATCTCAAGGCCTGGCTCTACCGGATCCTGACCAATACGTACATTAACCTCTACCGGAAGCGGCAGCGCGAGCCGCAGCAGTCCAACACGGACCAGGTCGAGGACTGGCAGATGTTCCAGGCTGCCGCGCACACCTCCTCCGGGCTCCGCTCGGCGGAAGCGGAGGCGCTGGACCACCTGCCGGACTCGGACGTGAAGAACGCCCTTCAGGCGATCCCGGAGGAATTCCGGCTGGCCGTCTACTTTTCGGACGTGGAGGGCTTCGCGTACAAGGAAATATCGGAAATCATGAACACCCCCATCGGCACCGTGATGTCCCGCCTGCACCGGGGACGCAAATTGCTGCGCGAACTGCTCGCAGATTATGCGCACGAACGTGGCATGTCAGGCACCAAGGACAAGAAAAACGCCGCGGCGGCGGTGGGGACACAACAGGAGAACGGCACATGAGCGACTGCCACGGACTGGGCGACTGCGAAGACGACCGGATGCAGCGGATCTACGAGTACGTCGACGGCGCACTCTCCCGCGATGACCTAGCGGAGATCAAGGCGCATCTGGACAGCTGTCCCGAATGCGCCGAAGAACACAACCTGGAGTGCCTGATCCGCTCGGTGGTGAAGCGCTCCTGCCAGGAGCACGCACCACAGACGCTGAAGGAACGGATCCTGGACAGGATCAGCCACATCAGGGAAACCGACACCGTGTAACGGACCTGCCGCGTCCTGGCTGCAGGGAACGCGCAGGGAACAACGAAAGAACCCCCGCCGCCCAAACCGGGTGCGGGGGTTCTTGTCTCAGCAGCCTCAGCCGCGCGGGCTGTTGGCGACTGCTTAGGTGTTGGGGCGCTTGCCGTGGTTTGCGCCGCCGCGCTTACGGTCGCGGCGCTTGCGTGCTCGCTTGCTCATGGGCTGCCTCCTTTGCTGGACGAAAAAGAACTGCGCACCAGTCTGTCATATGCCTGCCCCACCTCCTAACCGGCGGAGGGTCCGGAGCGGTCAGCGCAGGGCCGCCGTGATGGAGGCCTTGGCCTGCTCCAGCACGGTCCTGATGGTCTGCACGGCGACTTCGTCCACGGTGCCGGCCGCGGTCCGCCGCCGCAAGCGCACCCTCACGTCGTCGCGGAAATCGTTGAGCAGGTGTTCCAGTTCCTTCACCGTGCGCTGCCCGGCGGCCTCGGCCGCCCGCGGCGACTTCCGGGCGTTGGTGCGGGCGGCCTCGGCCGAGGCGGCAAGGTCGGCCCGCAGCCCCTTCATCGAACTGCGCAGTTCCTCCCGCAGTTCGTCCGCGAGCCGCCGCACCGAGGCAGAGATGTCGGCTTCGACTCCGGCCAGCTCTTCCCGGCGGGCAGCCAGCTCCGCCCGCCCGGCGTCGGTGATGCTGTACACCGTGCGCCGGCCATCGGAGGAGGTGATCACCAGCCCTTCCTCCTCAAGTTTGGCCAGCCTGGGGTAGACGGTGCCCGCGCTGGGGGAGTAGGTGCCGCCGAACCGGTCGCTGAGGGCACGGATGATGTCATAACCATGCTTGTCGCCCTCCGCCACCAGCGCGAGCAGGTAGAGCCGCAAGGCGCCGTGCGCGAAGACCGGAGTCATCAGCCGACCTGGCTTCCGGCGATGTCCCGGTGGAAGACCGCCAAGGTGCCCGAAACCGTGGTGGAGCGGATAGTGAGCCCGGGTCCTTCGGGCCCGATCCGGGTTTTCACCTTCTCGGAGAGTCCGAAAAACTTCTGGTCGTTCACCGTGATGCTGCCGGTGGCCGAGGAAGCAGCCACCTCCACCCCGCATTCCTCCGGTACGCGCACGGTAACGTCGCCGGAGACGGAATTGACGGCCAAGTCCTCCGGGGCGCCGTGCAAATCGAAACCCAGGTCGCCGCTGACCGTGCTGGCGCGGACGTGGCCCAGGAAGCCCGAGGCGGTGATTTCGCCGGAGACGCTCTTGGCCACCAGATTCCCGCTGTGCTCGCGGACGATGATTTCGCCGCTGACCGTATTGACGGTGAGCATGCCGGCGGTGTCGTCCGCCATCATGGACCCGGTGACCGTGCTGACATCCGCCCCGGCCGCGGTGCCACACACCAGGCCGTCGCCACTGACAGTGGCGGCCTTGACGGGCAGATCCCGGGGAACGCCAATACTGATCACCGCTTCGTCCCGGGCTCCGGGAAGCACCAGGTTGACGCGGCGGGCGAGGAAACCCAGCGGGCCGTCGCCGGCCTTGCCGTGGCTGATCTCCAGCGTGCCGTTGCGCAGGGTCATCTCCAGGGGCGATCCGGCGACCTCGGAGACCTCCACGCGGACCGTCGGCTCCTCATGGACGATGATGTCCAGCCGCCCCTTCACGATGGATGCCCGCAGCGAACGGACATCGTCGACGTCGATCGTCCGGGGACCGTCGATGCTCCACGTATCGTTCATGGCCTGTCCTGCCTCTGGCGATAAACCGCTCTAAACGCGATATATCTTGTGATGCAGGACACGATATATCGCGACCGCCGCGACCGCAAGGGCTGGAACCGCGTCCTTAAAGCGGAACGGCGGGACCGGAGCGTTTTCCGGTTCCCGCCGAGGCGGTGTTGAGGGCCTGCCCGGCAGGCCCGTGTCCTGCGCGCCCGCTCAGAAAGGCTCGGGGAGGTCCAGCCACGGGTACCACCCGCGGTGCAGCACCAGCCAGGCCAGCAGCCCGTAGCCCGCTTGGCCGGGGGCCCCTCCGTTGCTGGCCAAATCGGTGCGCCACTGCTCGTGGTTCAGCAGCGGCGTGAACGTGTCGACGAAGACGTGCTTGCGCCGGGTGGTGACATCGCCGAAGGCGGTGGACAGCTCGGCCAGTTGGATGTTGCGGTCCGGGTCCAGTCCCGGCGGCGGGCCGACGACGAAGACCTTGACGCTCAGCTGCGCCGCTCCGTCGAGGATGTTCGCGAGGTTGAGCCGGCTGCGCGCCGTGGACAGTCCGAGCTCGAGATCGCGGCCGGACAGCCCGATGACGAGCCGGTTTTCGAAGCCGTCATCGAAACGCCGTCCGGCTTCCTGCAGCCAGCGGCCGGCCAGTTCCTCCGTTCCTTCGTTGGGTGAGGCCAGCACGAAGGATTCCAGGGTGGCTGGGTCCGGGTTGGTCCGGGCCAAGGTGCGGCCGAGCCAGCCGAGGGCGCGCGGGTCGCCCACACCGGCCAGCAGTTGATCACCCACGGCGGCGATCCTGATTCTGCGTTGCTCCACGGGTAGCTTTCTGGTTCGACGGATGGGAAGCGGGCTTAAACGAAAGTGGGCGGGGCGCCCTGCGGCACCCCGCCCGCCATCTTACTTAGCGGCGTTCAAAGGCCTTCTTGACCAGGACATCCTGCTCCGCGGCGTGGCGCTTGGCCGAGCCGGTGGAGGTGGCAGCGGAGGCCGGGCGGGAAACCAGGCGCAGCTGACGGTCCAGGGCGTCGGGCAGGTACAGACCCATGAAGGGCCACGGGCCCTGGTTGGCCGGTTCGTCCTGTGCCCAGACGATTTCCGCGTTCGGGTACTTGGCCAGTTCCGCCTTGATCTCGTCAACCGGCAGCGGGTAGAGCTGTTCCACCCGGACGAGCGCCGTCTTGGTGTCGGAGTTCTTCTGGCGCGCGGCCAGCAGGTCGTAGTAGAGCCGGCCGGAGAC
This sequence comes from Arthrobacter sp. B0316-1-20, assembly GCF_059091865.1. Lineage (NCBI taxonomy): Bacteria > Bacillati > Actinomycetota > Actinomycetes > Micrococcales > Micrococcaceae > Arthrobacter > Arthrobacter sp. B0316-1-20. Next base: position 9,652 of record NZ_JBNHHC010000003.1, read on the forward strand.
CAGCACCACACGGTCGACGTCCTGGCCGTTGAGGTCCTGAACGTCGCCGATGACCGGCTGGAACGTGCCGCTGGTGAAGTCCTCCACCTTGGCCGCGGCAGCCTTCAGCCGCAACAGCTGCTTCGGGGTGAAGATGATCAGCGGCTTGCGCGGACGGTTGTAGGCCTGGCGGCGCAGCAGGTGGAAGTGCGAGGCCGGCGTGGTCGGGTTGGCCACGATCATGTTGTCCTCGGCGCACATCTGCAGGAAACGCTCGATCCGGGCCGACGAGTGGTCCGGGCCCTGGCCTTCATAGCCGTGCGGCAGCAGCAGCACCAGCGACGACCGCTGGCCCCACTTCTGCTCGGCCGAGGAGAGGAACTCGTCGATCACCGTCTGGGCACCGTTGACGAAGTCGCCGAACTGGGCCTCCCACAGCACCAGTGCGTCCGGTCGCTCGACCGAGTAGCCGTATTCGAAGCCCATGGCCGCGTACTCGGACAGCAGCGAATCGTAGATCCACAGCTTGGCCTGGTCGTCGGACAGGTGGCTCAGCGGCGCCCACTCTTCGCCGGTGACGCGGTCGTGGAAGACCGCGTGCCGCTGCACGAAGGTGCCGCGGCGGGAGTCCTGGCCGGCAAGGCGTACCGGCACCCCTTCCATCAGCAGCGAGCCGAAGGCCGCGAGTTCGCCGAAGCCCCAGTCGATGTTGCCCTCGCGGGACATCTGCTCGCGGCGCTCCAGCAGCGCCTTCAGTTTCGGGTGGACGGAGAAGCCCTCCGGTACTTCCACGTGGGCCTTGCCGATCCGGGCCATCATCTCGGCGGACACGGCGGTGCCGGCGGGCACATCGGCCCTGTCCTCGGTCTGCTGGGAGAGCGGGCGCTCCAGGTCGGACACGGCGGCGGAGTCCTTGGTGATGACCGGGATCGGCGAGGTCTGCGCCGCATGCGTCTCGGCGAAGACGCGCTCCAGCCGTTCCTGGTAGTCGCGCAGGGCCTGGTCGGCTTCGTCCTGGGTGATGTCGCCGCGGCCCACCAGGGCCTCCGTGTACAGCTTGCGGGTGGAGCGCTTGGCTTCGATGAGGTTGTACATCATCGGCTGCGTCATCGAGGGATCGTCGCCCTCGTTGTGTCCGCGACGGCGGTAGCAGACCATGTCGATGACGACGTCCTTGTGGAAGCGCTGGCGGTACTCGTAGGCCAGCTGCCCCACGCGGACCACGGCCTCGGGGTCGTCGCCGTTCACGTGGAAGACCGGCGCCTGGATCATCTTTGCCACGTCGGTTGAGTACACCGAGGACCGCGAGGCGTGCGGCGACGTGGTGAAACCGACCTGGTTATTGACCACGATGTGCACGGTGCCGCCGGTGCGGTAGCCGCGCAGCTGCGACAGGTTCAGGGTCTCTGCCACTACGCCCTGGCCGGCGAAGGCCGCGTCTCCGTGGATGATGATCGGCAGCACCGGGAACTCGTCGCCCTTGTCCAGCCGGTCCTGCTTGGCGCGGGCAATGCCCTCGAGCACCGGGTCGACGGCCTCCAGGTGGGAAGGGTTGGCGGCCAGGTAGACCTTGGTCTCGTTGCCGTTGTCGGAGGTGAACTTCCCTTCCGTGCCCAGGTGGTACTTCACGTCGCCGGAGCCTTGGACGCTACGGGGGTCCTGGGTGCCCTCGAACTCGCGGAAGACCTGTGCGTAGGTCTTGCCGGCGATGTTGGTGAGCACGTTCAGCCGGCCGCGGTGGGCCATGCCGATGGCCACTTCGTCCAGGCCGTCGTCGGCGGCGTCGGAGATCACGGCATCAAGCAGCGGGATCAGGGATTCCCCGCCTTCCAGCGAGAAGCGTTTCTGGCCCACGAACTTGGTCTGCAGGAAGGTCTCGAACGCCTCGGCGGCGTTGAGCTTGCCCAGGATGCGCAACTGCTCCTCGCGGCTGGGCTTGGCGTACTCGCGCTCCAGTTCGTTCTGGAACCACTCCCGCTCGGCCGGGTTCTGGATGTGCATGTATTCGATGCCGGTGGTGCGGCAGTAGGCATCACGCAGCACGCCCAGGATGTCGCGCAGCTTCAGGCGGTCCTTGCCGCCGAATCCGCCGGTGACCCATTCGCGGTCCAGGTCCCAGAGGGTCAGCCCGTACGTGTTGATGTCCAGGTCCGGGTGCTTGCGCTGGACGTACTCCAGCGGGTTGGTGTCCGCCATCAAGTGGCCGCGGACGCGGTAGGCGTGCACCAGTTGCTGGATGCGGGCCACCTTGTTGACCTGCAGGTCGACGTCCACCTGGTTGTCCGGGCGCCAGCGGACCGGCTCGTACGGGATGCGCAGCGCTTCGAAGATCTCGTCGTAGAAGCCCTGTTCGCCCAGCAACAGCGATTCGATCAGGCGCAGGAACTCGCCCGAGCCGGCGCCCTGGATGACCCGGTGGTCGTAGGTAGAGGTGAGCGTGATGATCTTGCCGACGCCCTGCGCGGCGATCGTCCGTTCGCTGGCACCGCGGAACTCGGCGGGGTACTCGAGGGCACCGACGCCCACGATGGTGGCCTGGCCCTTGGACAGCCGGGGGACGGAGTGCACCGTGCCGATGCCGCCCGGGTTGGTCAGCGAAACCGTGGTGCCGGCGTAGTCGTCGGCGGTGAGCTTCCCGGCGCGGGCCCGCTTGATCAGGTCCTCGTAGGTGTGCCAGAACTCGGAGAAGTTCATGGTTTCGGCGCGCTTGATGTTCGGCACCACGAGCAGGCGGGTTCCGTCCGGCTTGGGCATGTCGATCGCGATGCCGAAGTTGACGTGGGCCGGCTGGACAGCGGCGGGCTTGCCGTCGATCTCGGCGTAGTGGACGTTCTGGCTGGGGAACTGGCCCAGCGCCTTGACCACGGCGTAGCCGATGAGGTGGGTGAAGGAGACCTTGCCGCCGCGGGCGCGGGCCAGGTTGGAATTGATCACCAGGCGGTTGTCGATCAGCAGCTTGGCGGGAACCGCGCGCACCGTCGTCGCGGTTGGCACGCTCAGGCTGGCGTCCATGTTGGTGGCAATGGCCTTGGCCGGGCCGCGCAGCACGGAGACGGTGTCTTCTTCGGCCAGTGCGCTGGGCGCGGATTTGGGCAACTGGGCGGGGATCGGGGCAGGCTTCGCCTCGGCCTTCTCGGCCTTCTCGGCCGGCTCGGCCTTCGCCGCCGGCTTGGCGGGCGCGGCGGAGCTGTTGGTGGAGGTGTTGGGGGCCGGCTCATTGTCGGCGGGAATCGGCTTGGTTCCGGCCTGCTCCGTGGCCGTGCTCTCGCCCGAGGCCTGGGGCGCGGTATTAGCCGCGGCGGGGCGGGAAGGCGCGGTGGCGCCCGCCGGGGAAGCTGCAGTGTCTTTCGGGCTGCCGTCGCCGCCGTTGGCCGCCTCGAAGATGCTCCACCATTTCTTGTCCACGGAATTCTTGTCTTGGAGGTACTGCTCGTAGATCTCGTCAACGAGCCATTCGTTACCGCCGAATTCTTCGGGTAGACGAAGGTTGGGATGCTCTGGCACTTGTGATACGCCTCTTCCGTGAATTGCCGCTTGCCCTGCAGATCACGCGCTTCCCTTGGCTGCCTTCCGAACCTGCCGGCCAGCAGCGGAATTGCGAGTGCGCATCTGCCGCGCACTAGATCTGGACCAGTTGCCAGTCTAATGACACTTTCGCAACGCAGGCTAATCTTTAGCGTTTAAGCGGGGGAACTTCGTGCCGATTCGTCCCGCGGCCCGGCGGCCCTAGACTTTCAGGGGAGCCGGGAAATATGCAGGCGGCCGGGCCGCCCTCCGTGCGCAGCCCCGGCAGCGCACGGACACAACGGATCCGGACCCCTGGCCCGCAGCCCCACCTACCCGACCGGCCACCGCGCCACCTGGCCCCCCGGCCTGCACGGCGACGAGGAAAGAGAGCAGCCATGCGCCTGATCAACGAGCCGATGACCGACCTGACCTACTCGGACGTTTTCCTGGTGCCGTCGCGCTCGGATATCACGTCGAGGCTGGATGTGGACCTGTCAGCCGGCGACGGCACCGGGAGCACCATTCCCCTGGTCGTGGCGAACATGACCGCCGTCAGCGGCCGCCGCATGGCGGAGACGATGGCGCGGCGCGGCGGGCTGGCCGTGCTGCCGCAGGACGTGCCGCTGAACGTGCTGTCAGAGGTCACCGGGTGGATCAAGGACCGCCACATCGTCTTCGAAACGCCGTTGGAGCTGACCGCGGGCAACACCGTGATCGATGCCGTGCACCTGATGGACAAACGCGCGCACGGCGCGGTTGCCGTGGTGGACGACGCCGGCAAGTGCGTGGGCGTGGTGCGCGCCGAGGACTGTGAGGGCGTGGACCGCTACGCGTCGCTGGAGTCGGTGATGGCGGTCCACCCGCTGCTGCTGGATGCCTCCATGTTCGACGCCGGGGCGGACACTGCGCTGCGGCAGGCCTTCGACCTGTTCGACTCGGCCTCGGCGTCCTTTGCGCCGGTCGTGGACGACGACGGCGTGCTGGTCGGCGCGCTCACCCGTGCCGGCGCGCTCCGCTCGACCATCTACACCCCCACGCTGGATCCGCAGGGCCGCCTGAAGGTGGCCGCCGCCGTCGGGATCAATGGCGACGTCCGCGCCAAGGCCGAGGCGCTGCTGCAGGCCGGGGTGGACGTCCTGGTGGTTGATACAGCCCACGGGCACCAGCGCAAGATGTTCGACGCCCTCGAAGCGGTCCGCAGCCTGGACCCGCAGGTTCCGGTGGTCGCCGGCAACGTGGTCAGCGCCGACGGCGTGCGCGACCTGGTCGAAGCCGGCGCGGACATCGTCAAGGTCGGCGTGGGACCCGGCGCCATGTGCACCACCCGCATGATGACGGCCGTGGGCCGGCCGCAGTTCTCCGCCGTGCAGGAATGCGCGGAGGCGGCCCGGGAGCTCGGCGCCCACGTGTGGGCCGACGGCGGGGTCCGCTATCCGCGGGATGTCGCCCTGGCGCTGGCGGCCGGGGCCAGCCAGGTGATGATCGGTTCCTGGTTCGCCGGAACGCACGAAAGCCCGGGAGACCTGCTCACGGACAGCAACGGCCGCAAGTACAAGGAAAGCTTTGGCATGGCGTCGGCCCGCGCCGTCCAAAACCGGACCCGGCGGGAGGACGCCTTTGAACGGGCCCGCAAGGCGCTCTTCGAAGAAGGCATTTCGTCCTCCAAGATGTACCTGGACCCGCTGCGTCCCGGCGTCGAGGACCTGCTGGACGGGATTACCGCCGGCCTGCGCAGCTCGCTGACCTACGCCGGCGCACAGAACCTGGTGCAGTTCCGCGAACGCGCCATCGTGGGCGTGCAGTCGGCCGCCGGTTACGAGGAAGGCCGTCCGCTGCCGGAGAGCTGGTAGGACTGCCGCCGGTACGCCGGCGGCAGAACGGCCGCCTGGGACTGCCCCCGGCGTAACCCCGCCTGCTACGCTATTGCCCATAATGGACAGCTATTCTAGGAGCCGGTCCGTGACGCACCCCGCAGGGCAGGCAGCATGCCGGACCGCGGGAGCACAGGCAGCCCAACAGGGCACCGCGTGCGAGGCGTCACCCAGCACCGGCAAATCCCGTGCACGCGCCCGTCACACACTTGCCGCCCGCGCGGCCGGTCAGGAGCCTCCTAGTCCGGGCTCGGACGACCCCCCTCCGACTCCCTCCGACCGCCTGAAGTTTGGGGCGGTGGCGCACTAAATGGAATGGATCCAAATCACCGCCGGCATGCTGCTGATCCTCGGCACCGGCTTTTTTGTCGCCGTGGAATTCGCCCTGGTGGCCCTTGACCAGCCCACCGTGCAGCGCGCCATCGACAACGGCGACCGCGGTGCAGTGCCGCTGATGAAATGCCTGAAGTCCCTCTCCACGCAACTTTCCAGCTGCCAGCTCGGCATCACCCTCACCACGCTGCTGACCGGTTTCCTGATGGAACCGGCCATCAGTTCGCTGCTGCGTCCGCCGCTGACCGCGCTGGGCCTAGCCGAGGCCGTTATCCAGCCGGTGGGCGCGGTGATCGCCATGGTGATCGCCACCCTCCTGTCCATGCTGCTGGGCGAACTCGTGCCGAAGAACGCGTCCATCGCCTTGCCCATGGCGGTCGGCAAGTTGGTGGCCCGGCCGCAACTGATATTCACCGCGGTGTTCAAGCCGTTCGTGCTGCTGCTCAACGGCTTCGCCAACAAGGTGCTGCACCTGTTCGGGCTGGAGGCCAAAGAAGAGCTGTCCGGCGCCCGCACGCCCTCCGAGCTCGCATCGCTGGTACGCCGCTCCGCGGAAATGGGCACCCTGGATGCCGGGACCGCGAACTTCCTCGCCAAGACCTTGTCTTTCTCCGGCAGGACCGCGGCGGACGTGATGACGCCGCGCATCCGGGTGGAGTTCATCGACGCGGACCAGACCGTTGCCGACCTCATCGCCGCGGCCCGCCGCACCGGCTACTCCCGGTTCCCGGTGCTCGGCGATTCCCCCGACGACGTCCGCGGCGTCGCGCACATCAAGAAGGCGATCGGGGTGCCGCGCAAGAAGCGTCCGCACCTGCCCGTGGGCGCCATCATGGCCGACGTGCTGCGGGTGCCCGAGACGGTGCACCTGGATTCGCTGCTGTCGGAGCTGCGGGCCGCAAACCTTCAGTTCGCCGTGGTGCTCGACGAGTACGGCGGCACCGCCGGCGTGGTGACGCTGGAGGACCTGGTGGAAGAGATCGTGGGCGAAGTCGCCGACGAGCACGACCGGGTGAAGCCCGGCGTGCTGCAGAGCGCCGCCGGAAACTGGTATTTCCCCGGCCTGATGCGTCCGGACGAGGTCAGCGAGCAAATCCCGCAGCTGACCGTGCCCGACGGGGCCAGCTACGAAACGGTCGGCGGCTTCATCATGGCGCAGCTGGGCAGGATTGCGGTGGTGGGGGACACCGTGGCCGTGGAAGGCGGCATGCTGGAAGTCGAGCGGCTGGACGGACGGCGGGTGGACCGCGTCCGTTTCATCCCGAGTCCGGCAACCGGTGCGGTGCTGCCTGAGGCCGGCACCGCGGGCGGTGCGCTCTGATGGCCGCCATGGGAATTTTCTGGCTGGTGGTGCTGCTGCTCGCCAACGCGTTCTTCGTCGGCGCCGAATTCGCCGTCATGTCCGCCCGCCGCAGCCAGATCGAGCCGCTGGCCGACAGCGGCTCCAAGCGCGCCAAGACCACGCTCTGGGCCATGGAGCACGTCTCCCTGATGCTGGCCTGCGCGCAGCTGGGCATCACCGTGTGTTCGCTGCTGATCCTGAACGTGGCCGAGCCGGCGATCAAGGAACTGCTGTTGCTGCCGCTGGAGGGCTGGCTGGGCATTCCGCACGAGATCTCCTACGGCATTTCGTTCGCCGTGGCGCTGCTGCTGGTGACGTTCCTGCACGTGACCTTCGGCGAAATGGTGCCGAAGAACATGTCCGTGTCCATGGCAGACAAGGCCGCGCTGCTGCTGGCTCCGCCGCTGGTGGCGGTCTCCAAGGTGGTGCGGCCGGTGATCTCCACCCTGAACTGGACCGCGAACCACTTGCTGCGGGCCGTGCGGATTGAGCCGAAGGACGAGGTCTCTTCCACCTTCACGCTGGAGGAAGTCCAGTCCATTGTGCAGGAATCCACCAGGCACGGGCTGGTCGACGACGACGCCGGACTGATCTCCAGTTCGCTGGAGTTCTCTGCCGTGACCGCCGCCGCCGTGATGGTGCCGCTTGATGAACTGGTCACCATCGGCGTCGACACCACGCCGGAGCAGTTCGAGCGCGCGGTGGGGCGGACCGGGTTCTCCCGGTTTGCCGTGGCCGATGCCAACGACAACCTCACCGGGTACCTGCACCTCAAGGACGTGATGACCATCCCGGAGGACCGGCTCAACAAGACGATTCCGGTCACCAAGGTCCGCACCCTGGCCAACCTGGCGCTCGATGACGAAATCGAGGACGCGCTCGCCGTCATGCAGCGCACCGGCTCGCACCTTGCCCGCGTGCTGGGGTCCGACGGCACCACGCACGGCGTGCTGTTCCTCGAGGACGTGCTGGAAGTGCTGGTGGGCGAGATCCGCGACGAAACGCAGGCCCAAGGATTGCGCCGGACCGGCGAATAGCCCTCGCGTGGCGCGGGGCGGCCGGACCGCCCCGCGCCACGCGCCGGTCCCCGCCGGGGCCGGCTCAGCCCCCGTGCCGCACGCCAGTCCCGCGCCGGGGCGCGTCCGCCGCGCGCGCCGGAGGCCTTCTCCTGGCCGGGCGAGTCTGCCCGGGGCCGCCCGGCTGCCGCGCGCTTGCCTGTGCGCCCCGGACGTTCCCCCCACTGGCCGCGCCCGCCCGGGCGAATGCGAACGGTTCGCAACTGCGCTAAGCTGAAAACCCTTATTGTTACTGATTCTCATTATGAGTAGAACCGAGGTTTGCCCGTGAGGCACTCACGAACCGTTCCTGCACTGGCCGGGCTGGCCGCCGCCGCCCTGCTGCTGTCCGGCTGCGCCGCTGCAGGGGGAGAGGCCGAGGGTGACGGCAAGCTGAGCGTGGTCGCTTCCACCAATGTCTACGGTGATGTGGCCAAAACCATCGGCGGCGAGCACGTCGACGTCACCTCGATCATCGACCGGATGGCCCAGGATCCGCACTCCTACGAGGCAACGGCGCGAGACAAGCTCGCGATCTCCCAGGCCGACCTGCTGTTGGAAAACGGCGGGGGTTATGACACCTTCATGCACACCCTGGCGGACGAGACCGGCGTCGACCACGAGTACCTCATCACTGCGGTGGAGCTGTCGCCGCTGTCCGGTGCAGAAGGCGCCGACGCGGGGCACAGCGAGGACGCCGACGCGGGGCACACCGAGGGCGCCGACGCGGGGCACACGGAGGACGGCGGCCACGCGGACCACAGCCACGGCGGCCTCAATGAACACGTTTGGTACGACCTGCCCACTATGGCCGCGATTGCAGATGCCATCGCGGAGAAGCTCTCGGCCCTTGACCCGGAGCAGGCCGAAACGTTCCGGGCCAATGCCGAGCAGTTCCGCGCCGGAATTGACGGCCTCCAGAGCGACATGGACGAACTCGCCGCCACGGCGAGCGGGGAAGCCGTCGCGGCCACCGATCCGGTGCCCTTGCACTTCTTCGATGCGCTGGGACTCGAGAACAAGACCCCGGCAGGCTTCATGGAGGCGGCCGAGGAAGGCAGCGACGCCGCGCCGGCAGCCCTGAGGGAGGCCGAGGAGTTGATCACCGAGGGATCGGTACGGTTTGTCGCCTATAACGAACAGACCGAAGGCCCGCAGACCCAGGGCCTGCGCAAATTGGCGGAAAAAGCGGGCATCGAGGTCCTCAACTTCACCGAGACCCTGCCGCCGGACCAGGACTACCTGACCTGGATGGCGGAGAACCTGGAATCCGTGGACCAGGCGCTCGGCGCGTGACCGGTCAGAACGCCGGGCCGTGGTTAACTGAGGCTGTCCAAGCCGGAAGCCGCAATAGCCCGCGCATCCCCTTCACGCCCCGCGCGTCACGGAAGCTTCAAGGAACACTGCCATGACCCCCGCCGTCCGCTTGCAGGGCGCCTCGCTGTCCTTCGGCCAGCGCGTGCTGTGGCATGACCTCGACCTGACCATCAACCCGGGCGAGTTCTTCGCGGTGCTGGGTCCCAACGGCTCCGGCAAGACGAGTTTCCTGCGCGTATTGCTTGGCCTGCAGCCGCTGAGCAGTGGGACGGCCGAGGTCAACGGGCGGCCGCTGGAACGCGGCAGCCGGGACATCGGCTATATTCCCCAACAAAAGACCTTCGCTCCGGAGACCCCGCTGCGTGCGCGCGATCTGGTGGGCTTGGGTCTGGACGGGCACCGGTGGGGCATTCGGCTGAACGGCCGCAGGCATCGCCGGCGGGTGGACGAACTGCTTGAGATGGTGGGCGCCTCCGGTTACGCGGAGGCCCCGGTCGGGCAGCTGTCCGGCGGCGAGCAACAGCGTCTGCGGGCGGCCCAAGCGCTGGCCTCCGACCCCCAGGTGCTGCTCTGCGACGAGCCTTTGCTCTCGCTGGACCTGCACCACCAGCAGGCCGTGAGCTCCATGATCAACAGGCAATGCCATGAAAGGAACAGCGCGGTCGTCTTCGTCACGCACGAAATCAACCCGATCATCGACTATGTGGACCGGGTGCTCTACCTGGCCGGCGGCCAGTTCCGGGTTGGCACGCCGAAAGAAGTAATGACCACCGAGGTGCTGTCGCACATGTACAACAGCCACGTCGAGGTCATCCACAACCGGGGCCGGATCATCGTGGTGGGGCTTCCCGACGCGACGACCCACCACCACAGCGAGGTGGTGTAGGCATGGATGCATCGGAACTGCTGAATGCGGTCTTCAACTTCAACGACTACGGCGACCTGCTCCCGCTGGTGCGCAACTCGCTGATTGCCGGCGCCGTCCTGGGCCTGGTCGGCGGCCTGATCGGCGTGTTCGTGATGATGCGGGACCTCGCCTTTGCCGTGCACGGCATCGCCGAGCTGTCCTTCGCCGGGGCGGCATTCGCACTGCTGATCGGCGCGAACGTGGTGTTCGGCTCGCTGGTGGGCTCGGTGATCGCCGCCGTCGTCCTGGGCATGCTGGGGATGCGGGCCCGGGACCGGAACTCGATCACGGGCGTGATCATGTCCTTCGGGCTGGGCCTGGGGATCCTGTTCCTCTCACTCTACGAGGGCCGCTCGGCGAACAAGTTCGGCCTGCTGACCGGGCAGATCGTCTCCGTGGACACCGTGCAGCTGAACCTTCTGACCGCGGGTTCGGCCGTGGTGGTGCTCGGGCTTGTGGCCATCTGGCGTCCGCTGGCCTTCGCCAGCGCCGATCCGGACCTGGCCGAGGCCCGCGGCGTGCCGGTGGGTGCCCTCGCGATCGTGTTCATGTTCCTGCTGGGACTGGCCGTGGCGCTGTCCATCCAGGTGGTCGGCGCCTTGCTGGTGTTGTCCCTGGTCATTACCCCGGCGGCCGCGGCGCTCCGGGTAAGCAGTTCGCCGCGCGTGGTCGTGCTGCTGAGCGTGGTATTCGCGGTGACCGCCGTGGTGGGCGGCATCCTGCTGGCCCTCGGCGGCAGCCTGCCGATCAGCCCCTACGTGACGACGATTTCGTTCCTGATCTACGTGGTCTGCCGGTTGGCCGGGGCACGGCGGCAACGGCGCGGCAAGGTGGGGCGGCGTGACGTCGCCGCGGTACGGGTGACCGCCGGTTAAGCCCTGCCGGGCGGTGCGACGTGCCGCGGTACGGGTGACCGCCGGTTAAGCGCTGGCGGGGGCGGCGCTGCAGTCCGGGCACAGCCCGTACATTTCCACGGTGTGTGCAACCTGTGTGAAGCCGTGCTCCGCCGCCATCCGGGCGGCCCATTGCTCCACCGCCGGAGCCTCAATCTCCACGGTCTTGCCGCAGGTGCGGCAGAGCAAGTGGTGGTGGTGATGTTCGACGGCGCAGCGCCGGTACACGGCCTCGCCCTCGCCACTGCGCATCACGTCCACTTGGCCGTCGTCGGCCATGGCCTGCAGGATCCGGTACGTGGTGGCCAGCGAGACCGAGTCGCCGCGGTCCTGCAGCAAGCGGTGCAGTTCCTGCGTGCTGACGAAGTCCTCCAGGCTGTCCAGGGCGGCAGCCACGGCCACCCGCTGGCGGGTCACCCGCTGTTCCGAACCGCGGCGTTGCGCCTGCGGTTTCGCTGAAGGAACGGACATGTCCGCTTCGGCTCCTCGCTGTTGATACTGGCACCCGTGGGGTGCATCCCAGCCTACCAGCAGGCCTGATCAGCGGGGCCAGCCGGCCCGCCGGCCCGCCGGCCCGCCGGCCCGCCGGCCCGCCGGCCCGCCGGCCCGCCGGCCCGCCGGCCCGCCGGCACGCCTGCAGCGCCGGCCCGCCGGCCCGCTCACAGGCCGAACCGCCGGCACGCCGGCCGGCGCCCGCCGCTAGGGTGTGATCCATGAAGCTGACAAAATACACCCACGCGTGCGTACGGCTTGAGCAGGACGGACACGTCCTGGTGATCGACCCCGGTAACTTCTCGGAAGTGGAGCAGGCCCTCGATGGGGCTACCGCCGTCCTGGTCACCCACGAGCATGCGGACCACATCGACCAGGACCGGGTTCCGGGCCTGCTCGCGGCGGCGGACGACATGCAGTTGTTTGCCCCGGCCTCCGTGGCCGCCGACCTCCGGGCGCTGGTCCCGGCGGCAGCGGGACGGATCCATGCCGCCGAACCGGAGACGGAGTTCGAGGTGCCCGGGTTCCGCATCCGCACCTTCGGCGGCCAGCACGCCCTGATTCATCCGCACATCCCGGTGGTCGCCAACATCGGCTACGTCATCAATGACAGCCTGTACCACCCGGGCGATTCCTTCATCGTTCCGCACGGACTGGACGTCAGGACCGTTTTGGTGCCCATCCACGCGCCATGGTCGAAGACGGCCGAGGTGATCGACTTCGTCACCGCCATGCGCGCCGAGAACGCCTACCCGATCCACGACGCCGGGCTCAGCGACCGCGGCCTGTCGTTGGTGGAGAAGCACGTAACCTTCTTTGGCGGCCACTACGGCACCAGTTACCGGCACCTGTCGCCGGGGGAGAGCGTGGAGCTGGCCTGACCGTCGGGGACGGCACGGGCGGGGCTGCTTGGCCCAATACCCGCTGCTGTGATGGACTGTCGGGACACCTGCGGGCAACGACGCCCGCCAGCAGTCAGGAGGAGATCTCATGAGGACTCTGATGGACGTGCAGACACTGCGTGAACGGATGATCTCCGGACAGCGCACCGTACTGCTCGATGTTCGCTGGAAACTGGGCGACGACGCCGGCCACAGCCACTACCGCCAGGCCCACATTCCCGGCGCCGTCTACGTTGACCTGCCGTCGCAGCTTGCGTCGGCGCCGTCAGCGAAGGGCGGACGCCATCCGCTGCCGGAGCCGGAGGCCTTCCGCGAGGCCGCACGCGATTGGGGCATCAACAACGACGACGTCGTGGTGGCCTACGACGACAACGGCGGCATGGCCGCGGCCCGGGTGTGGTGGCTGCTGAAAGACGGCGGATTCGACTCCGTCTACCTGCTCGACGGCGGGCTCGCCGCCTGGCGGGACGAGGGGTTTGAACTGGACAGCGGCGACGAGCTGGCGTGCCTGGGCAACGTCGAACTGGGCAGCGGCAGGATGCCCAGGCTTGAGCTCGAGGACGTGCTGGATTTCGCGGGTACCTCGCTGTTGCTGGATGCCCGCGCCGCGGAACGTTACCGCGGCGAGTTCGAGCCGGTGGACCCCCGCGCCGGACATATCCCCGGCGCCGTCAGCGCACCGACCACGGCCAACCTGGCCCCGGACGGTCGCTTCCTGCCGCCCGCGGAACTCGCGGCACGATTCAAGGAACTGGGGGCGGAAGGACGGAAGGTGGCCGTCTATTGCGGCTCGGGCATTACCGCCGCCCACCAGGTCGCGGCGTTGGCCGAGGCCGGCATGGATGCGGCGCTCTTCCCCGGCTCCTGGTCGCAGTGGTGCGGACATCCGGAGCTGCCGGTAGCCACGGGGAGCGCGCCGTAACCAGCCGCCTGGTCAGCCCCGTGCCCGCGCCCTGCAGTACGTCACCGAAAGCGTCACAGAGGGTGTGCCGTGGTGGCATGGCGAAGCAGCAAACGGTAGCGTCAGGCCCATGACACTTGGCCGTCCGGCACCGCCGCCGCTGGGGAAACCGCTTACACCTGACCAGGAGCAGCAGGCCCTTGCGGCAGCCGACCTGCAGACACCGAGGAGCAGTATGAGGACGGCCGCGGCCTACGGAGTGACTGGCCCCGGATCCGGAATGGTTGCGCTGCAGATCGAACGCCGCGCCGCCGGGCCGCACGACGTGGAGATCGCCATTGCCTTCTGCGGCCTCTGCCACTCGGATGTCCACACGGTCCGCGGCGAGTGGCGCGAGATCGAGTATCCGCTGGTGCCCGGCCACGAGATCGTTGGGCGGGTCACGGCCATCGGCCAGGACGTCACCCTGCATGCCGTCGGCGACCTGGTGGGGGTGGGCTGCATGGTGGATTCCTGCGGCGACTGCTCCGCCTGCGGGGAAGGACTTGAACAGTACTGCGACAAGGGTGCGGTGGGCACCTACGGCGCCCGCGACCGCCGCCACGGCGGGGAGATGACGCAGGGCGGGTACGCAACGTCCGTCGTCGTCGATGAAAACTTCGTGCTGCGCGTGCCCCCGGAACTGGACCCCGCCGCCGCGGCCCCCCTGCTCTGCGCCGGCATTACCACTTACTCGCCCATGCGCTACTTCGGCGTCGAAGCCGGCGACTCCGTCGGCGTGGTGGGCCTGGGCGGGTTGGGACACATGGCGGTCAAACTGGCCAAGGCCATGGGAGCGTCGGTGACCGTCTTCACGAGCACTGCGGACAAGGCCGATTCGGCCCGCGCGCTCGGCGCCGACCACGTGGTGGTGACCGGAGACGCCGAGGCGCTCGCCGCCGCCCGCCGCAGTGTCGATTTGGTCATCGATACCGTGGCCGCGGCCCACGACCTGGCCCCGTACCTGCGGGCCATCCGCCGCGACGGTGCGCTGATCCAACTGGGCGTGCCGCCCGAGCCGATGCCTCCGGTGCCGGTCAACCTGCTGATGCGCGAGCGCGTCGCCTACGGCGCCTCGAAGATCGGCGGCATAGCCGAGACCCAGGAGATGCTGGACTTTTGCGCCGAACACGGGATCACGGCCGACATCGAACTGGTGGGCGCACCGGACCTCGACCAAGCCTATGACCGCATGGTGGCCGGGGATGTTGCCTACCGGTTTGTCCTGGACATCGCATCGCTGAACCGCTGAGCAGGGGCAGAAACTGTGGCGACCGACCGGTGTGGACCTGCCTGCACCGAAGCTGAGGCCGAACCTTCGCTGTCACCCGACCGGACCCCCATAGGCCCGACTGGAACCTGCCCGACTCTTACCGACCCCCGAGTGACCCCAACCGACAAGGACTGCGTACATGAGCACCCTCTTCACCAAAATCATCGACGGCGAGATCCCCGGCCGCTTCGTCTGGAAGGACGACGACGTGGTGGCGTTCCTGAGCATCGGCCCGCTCGCGGACGGGCACACCTTGGTGGTGCCGCGGCAGGAGGTGGATCGCTGGACCGACGCCCCCGCCGACCTGCTGCAGAAACTCACGGCGGTCGCCCAGACCATCGGCAAGGCCCAGGTGGAAGCCTTTGGCGCCGCCCGCGCCGGTTTGATCATCGCCGGCTTCGAGGTGAACCACCTGCACCTGCACGTCTGGCCCTCCAACTCGGAGGCCGAGTTCGATTTCAAGAGGGCGCAGCAGGACCCGGACCCGGCCGTGATGGATGAGTCAGCCAAGCGCCTCCGGGCGGCGCTGCGCGAGGCCGGACACGGGGACGTCGTCCCCGCCGACTAACGCGCATGCCTCAGCCGGCGAGGGCCTCGTTCAGGGCAGTTCGGACGCGCTTTTCGGATACCGAATACGCGGTGCCGAGTTCCTGCGCGAAGAAGCTGATCCGCAGTTCTTCCAGCATCCAGCGAACCCTGTCCAGCCCGGAGCCGTCCAGGTTGCCGGGCTTCAGCGCCGCCCTCGCGTCGTCGTACTCGTCTTCGAGCCGCTGCACCACCGCCATGTGCTGCACGTCCCGGCCCACGGCGGTCGGCAGTTTTTGCAGCCGGCGCTCAATCCCCTCGAGGTAGCGCGGCAACTGGCTGAGCTGCGCATAACCCGTGGCCGCCACGAACCCGGGATAGACCAGCTGCTCCAGCTGGCTCTTGATGTCGGAGAGCGGACTGATCAGGGCCAGGCTGGCGTTGGACTTCAGCTCCTTCTGAATCCGCCGGGTGCTGGAGAGGATCTTCTCCACGATGGCGGTCACGGTGAAGACGGTGTCGATCAGTTCCGCGCGGACCTGCTCGTACAGCGCGTCAAAGCCGGCCCGGGTGAAGGGCAGCTCGGCCGGCACCAGCTTGTCCACCGCGGCCTGCGTGCAGTCGTCGATCAGCGACGCCACCGAACCGTGCGGGTTCTGCGTGAACGACAGCTTCTCCGTGTTGTTCAGGTGGTCCAGCACGTACCGCTGCGGCGAGGGCACCCGCAGCACCAGCAGCCGGATGATGCCCGAGCGCATCGCCGCCTGCTGGCCGGAAGGTGTCTGGTGAACGCGCACACCGACGGTGCCGCCTTCGTCCACCAGGGCCGGATAGCCGGTCACGGTGTGCCCGGCCACCTCGCGCCTGACCTCGCGGGGGAGATCACCGTCCGGCCAGGCGGTCAGTCCGCTGCGTTCCTGCAGGCCCGCGGCGGCATGTGCAGCAGTGCCCGACGCCGGTGCCCCGGCAACGGGCGCCGCGCCCGGGGCCGCGGTCTGGCCGCCGCCGCGCTTCTTGCCGGTGGCGCCGCGGCGCTGACCCGCCGGCGACGGCTGCGCCGTCTTCGGGGTCGCCCCGAGCGACTCGGCGATGGCCCGGCGGTTGGCCGGCGCAAGTTCCTGCTGCAGCCGGTCCAGGTCCTTGTCCTCGCCCAGCACCCTGCCGGTGCCGTCGAGCACGCGGAACGTCATCCGCAGGTGCGGCGGCACGCTCTCCCAGTTCCATGAGCCGGGCGGGATGATGTGCCCCTTCAGCCGGCGCAGCACCAGCTCCAGCGACGGCTCCAGGTCATCTTCGGCCGGATCGAAGTCCGCCGCCAGGGCCGCCGCCGCGCTCCGGGCAACGTCCGGGGCGGGAACGAAGTTCTTCCGGATCTGCTTGGGCAACGACTTGATCATCGCGGTCACCAGCTCCACCCGCAGGCCCGGGATCTGCCAGCGGAACGGAGCCCCGTCCAGCTGGTTGAGGAACAGCACCGGCACGTGCACGGTCACGCCGTCCGACGGATCCGGGGTTGCCCCCGGTGCCACGGGCGAGAATTCATAACTCAGCGGGAGCTCGAAGGTCCCCTGCCGCCAGGTCTTCGGGAACGCCGAGGTGTCGAGTTCCTCGGCGTCGGCGGCCAGCACGGCATCCGGATCGAAATCCAGCAGCGTGGGATTCTCCGCCCGCGCATCCTTCCACCACTTGTCGAAGTGCCGTTCGGAGACCACCTCGGGGCCGATCCGTTCGTCGTAGAACTCGAACAGCGTTTCGTCGTCCACGCGCAGGTCGCGGCGGCGCATCCGCGTCTCCAGTTCCTCGACCTCGGCCAGCAGCTTGCGGTTGCGGTGGAAGAACTTGTGGTGCGTGCGCCAGTCGCCCTCCACCAGGGCATGGCGGATGAACAGCTCGCGGCTGAGTTCCCGGTCGATCCTGCCGTACTGGATGCGGCGCTGCGGGACGATCGGCACCCCGTAGAGGGTGACCTTCTCGTAGGCCATCACGGAGCCCATCTTCTTGGACCAGTGCGGCTCCGAATACGTGCGTTTGCACAGCTGCGGGGCAATTTCTTCGGCCCAGGCGGGATCGAATTTCGCCGCCACCCTGGCCCACAGCCGTGAGGTTTCCACGAGCTCGGCGGCCATCACCCAGTCCGGCGACTTCTTGAACAGCGCCGATCCGGGGAAGATGGCGAACCGGGTGCCTCGCGCGCCGGCATATTCGCGCTTGCGCTCCTCGTACACGCCGATGTGGCTCAGCAGGCCGGCGAGCAGGGACTTGTGGATGTCATCGTGCCTGCCCACGGGGTCGACCTCGTGTCCCGACTCCAGCGAGATGCCCAGCGGCTTGGCCAACTGGCGCAGCTGCGCGAACAGGTCCTGCCACTCCCGGACCCGCAGGTAGTTGATGAATTCCGTGCGGCACAGTTTGCGGAACTGGGTGGAGGAGAGCTCCTGCTGCCGCTCCTGCAGATAGCGCCATAAATTCAGGATGCCGGTGAAGTCGGACTTCTCGTCCACGAAGCGCTTGTGCTTCTCGTTGGCCTGCTGCTGCTTGGCCGCATTGTCCCCGTGGGACCGTTCCCGGGGGTCCTGGATGGTCAGCGCCGCCGCCAGCACCATCACCTCGCGCACGCAGCCGCGCTGGCCGGCTTCCACGATCATGCGGCCCAGGCGCGGGTCCACCGGCAGTTGCGCCAGTTTGCGCCCGACGGCGGTGAGGCCGGACTTCGGCGCGGGCCCTCCCTTGGCGCCGGGCTCGGGCAGGGCGCCGAGTTCGCGCAGGAGGGTGACGCCGTCGTTGATGGCACGGGACTCGGGCGGCTCCACGAACGGGAAGGCTTCGATGTCCTTCGGACCGCGGGCCACGCCCATCGCAGTCATCTGCAGGATGACCGCGGCCAGATTGGTGCGCAGGATCTCGGGGTCGGTGAACTCGGGCCGGGACTCGTAGTCCTCTTCGGAGTAGAGCCGGATGGCGATGCCGTCGCTCACGCGGCCGCAGCGGCCCGAGCGCTGGTTGGCCGAGGCCTGCGAGATGCGCTCGATCGGCAGCCGCTGGACCTTGGTCCGGTGCGAGTAGCGGGAGATGCGCGCGGTGCCGGTGTCGATGACGTACTTGATGCCCGGAACCGTCAGCGACGTCTCGGCCACGTTGGTGGCCAGCACGATCCTGCGCTGGCCGCCGGGGGAGAAAACCCGGTGCTGTTCCGCCAACGACAGCCGGGCGTACAGCGGCAGGATCTGGGTGCCGGCCAGCCGGCGGTTGGTCTTGATCCTGGCCGTGAGGGCGTCGGCGGCATCGCGGATCTCGCGCTCGCCGGAGAAGAAGACCAGGATGTCGCCGGGAGCCTCCAGGGACAGCTCGTCCACCGCGTCACAGACGGCGTCGAGCGGGTCGCGGTCTTCCTCCAGCTCGTCCACGTCCGGGTTGTCGGGATCGGTGGCCGCCGGCTGGTTCAGCGGGCGGTAGCGGATTTCCACCGGGTAGGTCCGGCCGGAAACCTCGATCACCGGCGCCGGCGCGTCGTCGCTGCCGAAGTGCCGGGCAAAGCGGTCCGGGTCGATCGTCGCGGAGGTGATGATGACCTTCAGGTCCGGACGCTTGGGCAGGATCTGCTTGAGATAGCCCAGGATGAAATCGATGTTGAGGCTGCGTTCGTGGGCCTCGTCGATGATGATTGTGCTGTACTTTTTCAGGAGTTTGTCGTGCTGGATTTCGGCCAACAGGATGCCGTCCGTCATCAGCTTGATCCGGGTATCCCGGCCGACCTCGCCGGTGAAGCGGACCTGGAAGCCGACCTCCTGGCCGATTTTCACGTCCAGTTCCTCGGCGATGCGTTCGGCCACGGTCCGGGCGGCCAGCCGCCGGGGCTGGGTGTGGCCGATCAGCCCCTTCTCGCCCAGGCCCAGCTCCAGGCACATCTTCGGGATTTGCGTTGTCTTGCCGGAGCCGGTTTCGCCGGCGATGACGGTCACCTGGTTCGCGGCGATGGCCGCCATGATGTCCTCGCGCCGCTCCGAAACCGGCAGGGCCGCGGGATACGTGATGTTCACAGCCATGATTGACCACAGTCTAGTCGCTGGACCCGCTGACCCGGACCGTCCGCACAGCGCGCACGGCCCGGCGTGCGTCCGTGGACATAAATAACTATCCGGCGACAAACAGATGCAATTTGTCCGGCGGGGGAGACGTATCTCATATGGTTGTCCTGACCCCGCGGTTCTGATTAGACAATGTGACTCGGTTCACAGGTAAGATCTTCAGGACGCTTCCGCAGGGTTGCCTGCCATAACCGCCGGCGCCGATGACGACGCCGCGTGTGGCGGACCGCTTCAGCCGCGCCGGGGAGGGGCGGCAAGGCGGAAAAGTGCCGGGCTATCCGGCACGTGACGGACATTTGAAAGGAACATCGTGAAGAAACGTTCGACCATGTTCGGCCTGGGGTCAGGCCTGCTGGCCACCGCCCTGCTTGTTTCCGCGTGCGGCAACGCGGGATCCTCCGAGGGCAATGCCGCTGAAGGCAGCACCGAATCGGTGGAGATCGGCATCAGCCAGATCGTCTCGCATCCGTCCCTGGACGCGGCCCGCGAAGGGTTCAAGAAGGCGCTGGCCGACAACGGCTACGTCGAGGGCGAGACCGTGACCTACGACGAGCAGAACGCGCAGGGCGACCAGGGCACCGCGACCTCCATCGCCGGCAAGTTCGCCAGCGACCAGAAGGACCTCATTCTGGCCATCGCGACGCCCACCGCACAGGCAGCCGTGCAGGCCATCGCCGACACCCCGATCCTGTTCACCGCGGTCACCGACCCGGAGTCCGCCTCGCTGGTGGAAAGCATGGACGCTCCGGGATCGAACGTCAGCGGTACCTCGGACCGCAACCCGGTCGAGGAGCAGCTGGCCCTGGTCAAGGAGCTGAACCCGGACGCGAAGTCCGTGGGCATCGTCTACTCCTCGGGCGAGGTCAACTCCACCGTGCAGGTGGAATGGGCCAAGGAAGCGGCCAAGGAACTGGGCCTGGAGATCAAGGAAGCAGCAATCTCCAACTCCGGTGAAGTCCAGCAGGCCGCCGAGTCGCTCGACGTCGACGCGTTCTACGTGCCGACCGACAACAACGTGGTGTCCGCCCTCGAGTCCCTGATCCAGGTGGCCGAATCCAAGAAGATCCTGACGATTGCCGCCGAGGGCGACTCGGTGAAGCGCGGCACGGTGGCCACCTACGGCATCAACTACGAAAAGCTGGGCTACCAGACCGGCGAGATGGCCGTGAAGATCCTCAAGGGCGAGGCTGAACCGGCCTCCATGCCGGTGGAGACCCAGACCGAGCTGGAACTCTACGTCAACCCGGCCGCCGCCAAGCGCATGGGTGTGACCCTGCCGGACGGCTACGCCGACACGGCTGACCACGTCTTCGAGTAAGCCCGAACTCCCAGCTCGAGCCGAAGAAGTCCGCAGTCCCTCCGGCGGCCGGCCAGCCCGGCCGCCGGATCGACGCCACGAGAGAACCAAGGTCCTTTACCTATGATTACCGCGGTTGAGCTTGGGCTGATCTACGCGATCATGGCCCTGGGGGTCTACCTGACCTTCCGCATCCTCGATTTTCCCGACCTGACGGTCGACGGCAGTTTCACCACCGGCGCCGGAGTCGCCGCCATCAGCATCATCAACGGCATGCCGCCGGTCATGGCCACCATCCTGGCCTTCATCGCCGGCATGGCTGCCGGCACCGTCACCGGCCTGCTGCACACCAAGGGCAAGATCAACGGCCTGCTGGCCGGCATCCTGACAATGATCGCCCTCTATTCCATCAACCTGCGCATCATGGGCCGGGCCAACCTGCCGCTGTTGCGCGAAGAAACCCTGATCACCCCGCTGCGCGAGTCGGGGATGCTCGGCGGCATCGGTGCCATCGCCATCTTCCTGCTGGTCGCCCTGGTGGTGAAGGTGATCATGGACTGGTTCCTGCACACCGACATCGGACTGGCCATGCAGGCGACCGGCGACAACGAACAGATGATCCGCAGTTTCGGCGTCAGCACGGACAACCAGAAGATCCTGGGCCTCGCCCTGTCCAACGGGCTCGTGGCCGTCTGCGGCGCGTTCATCGCCCAGTACCAGGGGTTCGCCGACATCGGCATGGGCATCGGCCTGATCCTGGCCGGCCTGGCCTCGGTGATCATCGGCCAGGCGATCTTCGGAACCCGCCTGATCTGGATCGCCACCCTGGCCGTGGTGCTCGGTTCCGTACTGTACCGCGTGGTCATCCAGCTGGCCCTCCAGGCCGGCCTGCAGCCGAACGACATGAAGCTGGTCTCGGCCGTGCTGGTGGTCATCGCGCTGGTGCTGCCGCAGTGGAAGGTCTTTCGCCGCGTCGGCGGGCTCGGAAAGATGAAGAAGTCCCTGACGGGAGCGAAGGGCTGACATGCTGGATATCAAGAACGTTCACAAGACCTTCTTCGCGGGCACCGTCAACGAGCGCGTCGCCCTGCAGGAGATCAACCTGTCCCTGGCCGCCGGCGAATTCGTCACGGTGATCGGCAGCAACGGTGCCGGCAAATCGACCATCCTGAACATCACCTCCGGCAAGCTGCGCCCGGACGTCGGCACGGTGAGCATCGACGGCAACGACGTCACCAGGCTCGCCGACCACCAGCGTGCCCGCTTCGTCGGCCGCGTCTTCCAGGACCCGATGGCGGGAACGTCACCGGAGATGACCATCGAACAGAATCTGGCCATCGCCTACGAACGCGGTAAGCGCCGCGGATTGCGCCCCGGCGTGACCCGCAGGAAGCGCGAATTCTTCAAGGAAGAGCTGCGTTCGTTGGAGCTCGGGCTGGAGAACCGGCTCAAGGCCAAGGTCGGCCTGCTCTCGGGCGGCCAGCGGCAGGCGCTGTCGCTGCTGATGGCCACGTTCAGCAGCCCGAAAATTCTGCTGCTGGACGAGCATACCGCCGCCCTCGACCCGCAGCGTGCGGAGCTGGTCAGCCGCCTGACCGCCGAGGTGGTGGACCGGCACCGCCTGACCACGCTGATGGTGACCCACAATATGGAGCAGGCGCTCCGGCTGGGCACCCGGCTGATCATGATGCACGAGGGCCGGATCATCCTGGACCTAAACCAGGAACAGAAGCAGAAGGCCACCGTGCCGGACCTGTTGCATGAGTTCGAGAAGATCAAGGGTGTGGTCGACGACCGCACCATGCTCCAGTAGCGTCCGCGCTGCAGGAGCCACCGGCATCGGACCGGGTCGACGTACGACGGCGGCTGTCCCACCTAGGCGGTAGGGGCGGCCGCCGTTCCCGTGCCGGCCGCGGCAGCCAGCCGGCCCGCGAGCTCCGCGGCGCGCTGCCGGAATTCCGCCGGCTCCAGGATCTCGAACGCAAAGCCGGTGGCGGCCAGCTCGACCAGGGGGTAGTCCAGCGAATCGTAACCGGCGCGCAGCACGGTGGCCCCGCCGTCGTCGGACAGGACGGCGATGTTCGGCGGGATCCGCTCGGCGACGGCCTGCAGGGGAGCGTCGATCCGGACCACCACGTCGAACCGATACGGGGACCTGGTGATCGACTGCTGGACGTAGGCGGCCAGGTCCGGCTGCGGCAACTTCCGCGGGGCAAAGCGTTCACGCGTCGTGGGAACCGACTCGAACCGGTCCACCCGGAAGGTGCGCCAGTCCTGCCGGCCGGTATCGTAGGCCACCAGGTACCAGCGCCGGCCGGTGTCCACCAGCCGGTACGGTTCGGCCAGGCGGCGGCCGGACTCGCCGTCCGCCTTGGCGTAGCGGAAGCCGACCACGCGCCGTTCGGCGATGGCGGTGGAGATCCCGGTCAGCACCTCGGGGTCAACGGCCGCGGTGGGGCCGGCCAGGGTGACCACGGCGTTCTTCAGCGTGGAAAACTTGGGCCGGAGCCGCGCCGGCAGCACCTGCTCCAGCTTGGTCAGCGCCCGGAGCGACGCCTCGCCGACGCCGGCCACCGGGCTGGCGGTCACCGCCCCAAGACCCAGCGCGACGGCGAGGGCTTCGTCGTCGTCGAGCAGCAGCGGCGGAAGCTGCGCGCCCGCGCCCAGCTGGTAGCCGCCGGCCACGCCGGGGGACGCATTGATGGGATACCCGAGGCTGCGGAGTTTGCCGATGTCGCGGCGCACCGTCCGTTCGGTGACACCCATCCGCTCGGCCAGGGCGGACCCGGTCCACTCCCGGCGCATCTGAAGCAGGGAGAGCAACTGCAGCAGCCGCGCGGATGTTTCGAGCATGGCCCACCTGACTTCAGCAGCCGGAGCGTGCCGAATCGTGCAGCACGCGCGGGTGCCGGTCGTTCCGGCAACAGGGCCACTCTAGTCCCAATTCCGGACAGGATCGGTCCGTGATGCAGGGGGCCCGGCGTCGGCAACCTGCCCGGTTGCAGGGGGTGCGTCCCGACTATGGGCAAACAGCCGGCCGCCCGGCATGATGGATTCCCGGGCTCCCCAGGCGGGGAGCCGCCGTTGGGAGGAGCGGGCATGTCTTTCAATGCAGCCGAGGAGTTGCTCGAGCAGCTGACGTGGCATTGGGACGCCCAGGCCCGGCCGCGGCTGGAGGGGCTCACCGACGAAGAGTACTTCTGGGAGCCCGCCGAGGGCTGCTGGAACGTGCGGCACCGCGGGACCAGTACCGCCCCGATGGCGGTGGGCGCCGGCATTTTCACGATCGACTTCGGACTTCCGGAGCCGGTGCCGCCGCCGGTGACCACCGTCGCCTGGCGGCTGGGCCACATTCTGGTGGGCGTGCTGGGCAGCCGTAACGCCTCGCACTTCAACGGGCCGCCGGTCAGCTACGAATCGTTCGACTATCCGGGCACGGCGTCGGGCGCGTTGGAACTGCTGGACGAATACTATGCGCACTGGACCGCGGGGGTCCGGGGACTCGGCGTCGAGGGGCTGGCGGCGCCCTGCGGGCCGGCCGAAGGCCCCTATGCCGATCGCTCCATGGGGACGCTGGTGCTGCACATCAACCGGGAAATGATTCATCACTTGGCCGAGATCGCGCTGTTGCGCGACTTGTTCGCCCACCGCCAGTAGCGCGACCTGTCCGCCCACCGCCGGCAGTCGGGCGCAGGGGGGACCCGCGCTGCCGTGGAAAAGCTCGGGTCCCGCGGGTCCCTTCGTCAGGAACCCGCGGAGGGGTGGCCGGGTCAGGCCAGCCGGGCGAGGTCGGTGTAGGGGCGGCTCGGGGTGGAGCCGGCCGTCCAGTCGGCCTGTGAGCGTTCCGGCGGGGTGTTGCCCCGTCCGTCACGCAGGATCAGCCGGAGGGTTTCGATGATGACGAGGAGTGCCAGTGCGGTAATCAGGAGGAGTTCCATGCCTCCATGGTGGTCCTGCGGCCGGCAAAAAAAGAGTGGCAGAAACGACCATAAAGCATAAAAAACTGCCATACTGGGGGCATGCTGAAAAAGGTGGCCGTGGTGGTGCTTCCCGGAGCTGCGCCGTTCGAATTCGGGGTGGTCTGCGAAGTCTTCGGCATCGACCGTTCCGACCGGGGGACCGGCGTTCCGGCGTTCGACTTCCGGATCTGCACTCCCGTGCCCGGGGTCGTCAGCAGCAAGCTGGGATTCTCCCTCAATGTCCCCCTCGGGCTGGAGGCCGCCGACGACGCGGACCTCGTGGTGGTGGCGCCGTACCAGCGCATGGACCAGGCCCCCGAAGCACTTCTGCAGGCCCTGCGGGCGGCCCACGCCCGCGGCGCCTGGGTCTTGTCCGTGTGCTCGGCGGCCTTTGTGCTGGCCGAAGCTGGGCTGTTGGACGGCCGGCGCGCCACCACCCACTGGCAGTACTCGCACCAGCTGGCCGCCGAATATCCGCAGGTCGACGTCGACGAAAACGTGCTGTACGTGGAGGACGAGCGCATCATCACCAGCGCCGGCACCGCCGCCGGAATCGACGCCTGCCTGCACCTGGTCCGGACCGAACTCGGGGCATCCGTGGCGTCGGCCATCGCCCGGGACATGGTGGTGCCGCCGCATCGGGCCGGGGGCCAGTCGCAATATATTGACCGGCCCATGTCGCTGGCCGGCTGCCACACCCTCAAGGACCTGCTGGCCTGGCTGTCCGAGAACCTGGCCCAGGACGTCAGCGTTGCCCAGCTGGCCGCGCGGGTCCACATGTCCGAGCGCACCTTCGCCCGCCGGTTCCGGGCCGAGACCGGCGCGACGCCGGCGGCATGGATCAACGCCCAGCGGGTGCTGCGTGCGCAGGAACTGCTTGAGGAATCGGACCTGAACATCGAGGAGATCGCCCGGATTACCGGGTTCGGCCAGGCGGTGCTGCTGCGCCACCATTTCGCCAGGTCCGTTGGCGTGAGCCCGGCGTCCTACCGCCGCACCTTCCGCGGCGGTGGCGCCGCCGCCGGCGCGCGGCAGCCGGCAGGCAGCGCGGCCCGCTAGGGGGCCGTTTCCCTCCGCGGCACGCCGGGGGTTGTCCTTGTACCGCGGCCCGCGTGCAGGCACACTCATAAGTGTGCTTAGTAGTCCGGCGGGCGATGCGCGGCGGATGAGCAGGGTGCATGCGCCTGCCGGGTGCGCGCACCCCAAGCGAATAAAGGAGAACCGGTGATGAGTTCAGCTGCAGAAGGGGCCAGAAGCCCGAAACAACGACGCAATGACGTGGTAGCGGCGGAGAGGCGCCAATTCGGCGGCATCAAGTGGGGCTCCGCGTTCTTCGGCTGGCTCGCGGCCACCGGGATCGGAGTCATCCTGACGGCGCTGATGGCCGCCATCGGCGCCGCCGTGGGGATCGCCGAGAGCGCCGATCCCGCGCAGGTCGCCGAGCAGGCGTCCCGGAACCTGGGGACGGTCGGCATAGTGGGCGGGATCATCCTGGCCGTCATCTTGTTCATTTCGTATTTCTGCGGCGGGTACGTGGCCGGCCGGATGGCCCGCTTCGACGGCGTCAAGCAGGGGCTGGCCGTGTGGCTGTGGGCGATCGTGGTTGCCATTGTGCTCGCCATCCTGGGGCTGATCGCCGGCAGCCAGTTCAATGTGCTGAGCAGCTTGAACAGTTTCCCCCGCGTGCCCCTAGGCGAAGGGGAGCTGACGACCGGCGGCATCGTATTCCTGGTCGTCGCCGCGCTGGTCTCGCTCGCCGGTGCCATTCTTGGTGGCAGGTCCGGCATGCATTTCCACCGCAAGGTGGACCAGGTGGGCGTCGACCGCCGCTTCGACGGGCCGGGAGACGGCGAGTGAGGTGACTCCGGCGCAGGCCGGCTGCCGTTAACGGGAGAATCCCCGGCTCTTGAGCCGGGGATTCTCCCTTGTCCTGCGCTTCAGTGCCCTCGATAGGATTCGAACCTACGGCCTTCTGCTCCGGAGGCAGACGCTCTATCCCCTGAGCTACGAGGGCGCGGCACCGGCTGGAAACCCGGTGCCCTGCGGGACCTATTGAGCTTATCAGTATCTGCGCCGCCAGAAGAAATGCGCCCGGACCGGCCCCGACGGCGGCCGCATGCAAGGTGGCCGGTCCGGCCGGCACAGTGCGCCTGCGAGCCCGGTCACAGCCAGCCCGCCGAAAGCCGGTCGGATCAAGGGATTGCCCTATGCTTGTGGGGTGACTCCTGAAGAACTTTCCGCTGCCATTGCCGCCTGCCTGCAGGCCGCCGTCGACGCCGGCGACTTCGCCGTCGAAATGCCCAGCGAGGTCCGGGTGGAGCGCCCCAAGAACCGCGAGCACGGGGACTGGGCCACCAACATCGCCATGCAGCTGGGCAAGAAGGCCGGCATGAGCCCGCGCCAGTTCGCCGAAATCCTCAGCGCGCGGCTGGAGAAGATCGACGGCGTCAGCCGGGTGGACATCGCCGGACCCGGATTCCTGAACATCACCGTGGACGCCGCCGCAGCCGGAACGCTGGCCCGCAGCATCGTGGAGGCCGGCAGCGCCTTCGGCACCGCCGGCGACCTGGCGGGCCAGCGGATCAACCTCGAATTCGTCTCCGCCAACCCGACCGGTCCGATCCACCTGGGCGGGACCCGCTGGGCGGCACTCGGCGACGCCCTGGCCCGCATCCTGGCCGCCCAGGGTGCCGACGTCACGCGCGAGTACTACTTCAACGACCACGGGTCGCAGATCGACCGCTTCGCCCGCTCGCTGCTGGCGAAGGCAAAGGGCGAACCCGCCCCCGAGGATGGCTACGGCGGTGACTACATCGCGGACATCGCCCAGGCGGTGCTGCGGCAGAATCCGGATGCGCTGTCGGCGGCCGACCCGCAGGAAGAGTTCCGCAGCCGCGGCGTCGAACTGATGTTTGGCGCCATCAAGGAATCGCTGCATGAGTTCGGGGTGGACTTCGACGTCTACTTCCACGAGAACTCCCTGTTCGAGGACGGCGCGGTCGAAAAGCTGCTGGAGCAGCTCAAAACCTCCGGCAGCCTCTACTTCCAGGACGGTGCCTGGTGGCTGAAGTCCACCGACTTCGGCGACGACAAGGACCGCGTCGTCATCAAGTCCGACGGCAATGCCGCCTATATTGCCGGCGACATCGCCTACTTCAAGAACAAGCGGGACCGCGGCTTTGACCTGTGCATTTACATGCTCGGCGCAGACCACCACGGTTACGTCGCCCGGCTGAAAGCCGCCGCGGCCGCCATCGGCGACGACGCCGACCGGGTGGAAGTGCTGATCGGGCAGATGGTCAACCTGGTCAAGGACGGCAAGCCCCTGCGCATGTCGAAGCGGGCCGGCACGGTGGTGACCATGGAGGACCTGGTCGACGCCGTGGGCGTGGATGCCGCCCGCTATGCCCTCACCCGCTCGCACGCCGATTCCAACATCGACATCGACCTGGACCTGCTGGTCAAGCACAGCAACGACAACCCGGTCTTCTACGTGCAGTACGCCCATGCGCGCACCTGCGCCGTCGCGCGCAACGCGGCCTCGTCCGGCGTGGACCGCAGCGCCTTCAATGCCTCGCTGCTGGACCATGCCACGGAGAACGAGCTGCTGGCCGTGCTCGGGGCCTACCCGTCGGTGGTCGCCACCGCCGCGAAGCTGCGCGAACCGCACCGCGTCGCCCGGCACCTAGAAGTCATCGCCGGCGCCTACCACCGCTGGTACGACGCCTGCCGGGTGACGCCGATCGGCGACGGCGCAGTCACCGATACGCACCGTACCCGCCTGTGGTTGAACGCCGCCGTCACCCAGGTCCTGGCCAACGGTCTTGGGCTGCTGGGTGTCAGCGCGCCGGAGAGGATGTAATGCCCGCAGCACACGAAACCGCCGCCGCGTCCGACCTGGCTCCGGACTGGCTCACCTGCCCGCAGGACGTCAACCGGCTGGACGCAAAGCTCTGGGCCCGGGACGTGTCCCGCGGCGCGGAGGGCGAGCTGGAAATCTCCGGCCTCGGCGTCACCCGGCTGAAAGAGCAGTTCGGCACGCCGCTGTTCGTGGTGTCCGAGGACGACTTCCGGGCCCGCGCGCGCGGGTTCAAGCAGGCCTTCGACGAGGCCTTCAGCACGCTCTGCGGCGGCGTCGACGTGTACTACGCCGGCAAGGCGTTCCTCAGCGTGGAGATTGCCCGGTGGGTGGCGCAGGAGGGGCTGCGGCTGGACACCTGCAGCGGCGGGGAGTTGGCCGTGGCCGCCCGCGCGGGCATCCCGGGGGAGGACCTGGGCCTGCACGGCAACAACAAGTCGGACGCCGAACTCCACCGCGCGCTCGACATGGGGCTGGGCCGCATCGTAGTGGACAGCCTGGACGAACTGGCACGCCTGGGAGCCATCGCCGCGGCCCGCGGTGAAATGGCCAACGTGATGCTGCGGCTGACCCCCGGCGTGCACGCGCACACCCACGAGTTCATTGCAACGGCGCACGAAGACCAGAAGTTCGGGCTCTCGATGGCCGGCGCCGACGACGGCGCTGGGCACGACGACGGCGCGCTGCCCCGGCCGGCCGGCTCGCCGGCCGCTCAGGCCGTGGCGGCGGCGCTGGAGCACGAGTCCATCAACCTGCTGGGCCTGCACTGCCACATCGGATCGCAGATCTTCGAGCCCGAGGGCTTCGCGCTGGCGGCCGAGCGGCTGCTCACGTTCGTGGCCGAGGTCAAGCGGGTCCACGGCGTGGACCTGCACGAACTGGACCTGGGCGGCGGCTACGGCATTGCCTACACCGAGGCCGACAGCCCCCGCCCGCCGGCGGAACTCGCCCAGGCGATGGCCGCCGTCGTGCGCTCCGTCACGCAGCGGTTGGGCATCCCGGTGCCGCGGATCTCGATCGAGCCGGGCCGGGCCATCGCCGGGCCCAGCACGTTCACGCTCTACTCGGCCGGCACCCGCAAGACCGTCCAGGTGGACACGGAGGGCGGCGGCAGCAGCCCGCGGCGCTACGTGTCCGTGGACGGAGGCATGAGCGACAACGCCCGGCCGGTGCTCTATGACGCCGATTACTCGGCGGCGCTGGCCTCCCGTGTGACGGACGCGGCCCCGATTATTTCCCGCGTGGTTGGTAAACACTGCGAGAGCGGTGACATTGTAGTCAGGAACGTTTACCTGCCCGAGGACATCGAGGCGGGGGACCTGCTGGCGGTGCCGGCGACCGGGGCCTATTGCTGGGCGCTCTCCAGCAACTACAACTACGTTGCCCGGCCACCTGTGGTTGCCGTGCGCGGCGGCGAGGCGCGGTTGATCATCCGAGGCGAAACCGAAGCCGACCTGCTGGCCCGCGACCTGGGCTGAGCGCCGGCCGGTCAGCAGTAATTGCGAGTAAGACTAAGACTGAGAGTTTGGGCAGCATGAAAACGCTGAAGGTAGCACTGTTGGGATGCGGAAATGTCGGCGCCCAGGTGGCCCGCATCCTGCTTGACGACGCCGACGTGCTGGCCGCGCGGACCGGCGCGCGGCTGGAACTGACCGGCATCGCGGTGCGGAATGCCGCCGCCAAACGGGCCGTGGCACTGCCCGCAGAGCTGTTCACCACCGACGCCGCGACGCTGGTCAAGGACGCGGACATCGTGATCGAACTGCTGGGCGGACTGGAACCGGCCCGGACGCTGATCCGCACCGCAATCGACAACGGCGCCGCCGTCGTCACCGGCAACAAGGCCCTGCTGGCCGCCGACGGCCAGGAGCTGTACGCCCAGGCCGACGACGCCGGCGTCGAACTCTCCTTCGAGGCGGCCGTGGCCGGGGCCATCCCCATCCTGCGGCCGATCCGCGAGTCGCTGGCGGGGGACCGCGTCACCAAGGTGATGGGCATCGTCAACGGAACCACCAACTACATCCTGGACCAGATGGACTCCACCGGCGCCCAGTTTGGCGAGGCGCTGGCCGCCGCGCAGGAGCTCGGCTACGCCGAAGCCGACCCGACCGCCGACATCGAAGGCCATGACGCCGCCGCCAAGGGCGCGATCCTGGCCGGGCTGGCCTTCCACACCGCGGTCGACCTGGCCGACGTCCAGTGCCAGGGCATCAGCTCCGTCTCCGCCGACGACATCGCCGCGGCCCGGGACGCCGGTTACGTGATCAAGCTGCTGGCGATCGCCGAGCGGCTGAGCGGCGCCGACGGCCGCGAGGGCGTGTCCGTGCGCGTCCACCCGACCCTGCTGCCGCGCCAGCACCCGCTGGCCGCCGTGCACGGGGCGTTCAACGCCGTCTTTGTGGAAGCGGAAAACGCCGGCGAACTGATGTTCTACGGCCAGGGTGCCGGCGGCGCGCCGACCGCCTCGGCCGTGGTCGGCGACGTGGTCAGCGCCGCCCGGCGCATGGTCGGCGGCGGCCCGGGCCGGACCGAAACGGCGACCGTGGACCTGCCCGCCGTCGGGCTGGACTCGGTGCGCACCAGCTACTACATCGGCCTGGACGTGGCCGACCGGCCCGGTGTGCTGGCCCAGATTGCCGGCGTTTTCGCCGAGCACGGGGTCTCCATCGAGACCATGCGCCAGACCATCCACACCGAGGGCCCGCTGGATCCCGCCCACGACGGCGGCGAGGTGACCGCCGAACTGCGCTTCGTCACCCACCGGGCCTCCGAGGCGTCGCTGGCCGCAACCGTCGAGGCCGTGCGCGGGCTCGACATCGTCAACGCTGTTACCTCTGTCCTGCGAGTAGAAGGAATCTAAGTGGCCCACCAATGGCGCGGCGTCATCCGCGAATACGCGGACCGGCTGCCGGTATCGGAGCAGACCGAGATCATCACCCTCGGCGAAGGCGGCACCCCGCTGGTGCAGGCCAAGGCCCTCTCCGAACTGACCGGATCCGAGGTCTACCTCAAGGTGGAGGGGATGAACCCCACCGGCTCCTTCAAGGACCGCGGCATGACCATGGCCATCACCGCGGCCGTGGAGGCCGGCGCCAAGGCGGTGGTCTGCGCGTCCACCGGCAACACCTCCGCGTCCGCCGCCGCCTATGCCACCCAGGCCGGGCTGAAGTGCGCGGTGCTGGTGCCGGCCGGCAAGATCGCCATGGGCAAGATGAGCCAGGCGATCGCGCACGGCGCCGAGATCATCCAGATCAACGGCAACTTCGACAACTGCCTGGAAGTGGCCCGCAAGCTCTCCGAGGCCTACCCGGTGTTCCTGGTCAACTCGGTGAACCCGGCACGCATCGAGGGCCAGAAGACGGCGGCCTTCGAGACTGTCGACTACCTGGGCGACGCCCCGGACATCCACGTGATGCCGGTGGGCAACGCGGGCAACATCACCGCGTACTGGAAGGGGTACCAGGAGTACGCCGCGCCGTACGAATCGGCCATTGCCGGCATGCTCCCGCCGGTCGCCACCAAGACCCCCACGTTGTGGGGCTTCCAGGCCGCCGGCGCGGCGCCGCTGGTGCTGGGACACCCGGTAACCGAACCGGAAACCATCGCCACCGCCATCCGGATCGGCAATCCGGCCTCCTGGGACACCGCCATCGCCGCACGCGACGAGTCCGGAGGCCTGATCGACTCGGTGACCGACGACGAGATCCTGGCCGCGCACCGCTGGCTCTCCTCCCGCGAGGGCGTCTTCGTGGAGCCCGGCTCCGCGGCAGGCGTTGCCGGCGTGCTCAAGAAGCACGCGGCCGGCGAGGTGCCCGCGGGCAAGACCATCGTCATCACGGTCACCGGCCACGGGCTGAAGGACCCGCAGTGGGCCCTGCAGACCGAGGACGGCAGCGAGGCGGCGCCGGTCAAGGTGGACTTCGACGTGGTCAGCGTGGCCAGCGCCCTGGGTCTTGAGTAGCAGCACCTTGCCGGGGGAGGGCACCGCCGTGGCCGGACGCATCGCGCCCGGCCAGCGTGTCACCGTGCGGGTTCCGGCCACCAGCGCCAACCTGGGCCCGGGCTTCGACAGCCTGGGCCTGGCCCTGGCCTACTACGACACCGTCACGGTGGAATCGACCGACGACGGCGTCTTCCACGCCTCCGTGAGCGGCGAGGGCGCGGCGGGCCTTCCCGCCGATGAAAGCCACCTGATCATCCGCACCCTGCGCGGCACGCTGCGTGAGGCCGGGTACGACGCCGGCGGGCTGCGCCTGCGGGCCCGGAACCTCATTCCGCACGGCCGCGGCATGGGATCCTCGGCCGCCGCCGTCGTCTCCGCCGTGCTGTTGGCCAACGCGCTGCTGCCGGAGCGGGAACGGCTGGGGGCGGCGGACATCCTGCAGGTTTGCTCGGCGCTGGAGGGCCACCCCGACAACGTGGCTCCGGCCCTGGGCGGACAGCTGGCCATCTCCTGGGAAGAGGCCGGCGTGTTCGCCAGCACCTGCGTGCCGATCTGCCCGGACATCGTGCCCGTGCTGGCCATCCCGGCCTACGAGCTGTCCACGGAAACCGCGCGCAACCTCCTGCCCGCGTCCGTGCCGCACCACGTGGCCGCCGCCAATTCCGGCCGCGCCGCCCTGCTGGTCCACGCGCTGACCCGCGATCCGTCCCTGCTGCGGGCCGGAACCGAAGACTGGCTGCACCAGCGGCACCGGGCACCGGCCATGGAACCCAGCGCCGCGCTGATCGCGGCGCTGCGCAGCCAGGGCCACGCCGCCGTCGTCTCCGGTGCCGGACCCACCGTGCTGACACTCGCCGCCGACGAGGCCGAAGCGGAGCAGGTCCAGCAGGCCATCGCCGCGCATCTGGAACGCCGCGACTCGCCGGGAAACTGGCGGGTGCTGAAACTGGCAGTGGACACAGATGGTGCTAAAGTGGAAGTGCACCCCCGGGATTAACCGGCGAGGACACCTGCCGGATGCTCCGGATCAAGCAAGCCGAGTAGCCGTTTGGGCAGGATCCCCGTTCCAGGTGCAGCCTTTCAGGAGCCTTCCGCGGCACTCAACGGCGTTGCTGCCGGCCATCGGCCGGACAGGACCTCACTCGTTCCATCCGGACGGCTTGTTTCAAGGTTTTTCATCTCTGATCACCCGGACTTGTTTCGGCACGACGCCGCAGGCAATACCGGACCCAGCCGGGCTTCTCATGCAACGGCCGGGTAGCAAACAACGCGGTGCGCTTCATATGCACACCGCCCGACGAGGGGGAAGGATCCTTCGTGACCGAAACCACTGACCTGACCGCAGGTGTGGAAACAATAGACTCTCCTGCACCGAAGAGTGCAGGCCTTGCCGGCCTGAAGCTGGCCCAACTGCAGGTGCTGGCCGGGCAGCTCGGCATCACCGGCGGCTCGCGGATGCGCAAGGGCGACTTGGTCGCCGCAATCTCCGACCACCAGCGTGGCTCCTCCGTGGCAGACCGCACGGCCAAGAAGGCCGAGCAGCCGGTGCGCACCGAAACTCCGGCGGCCAAGGAAGAGACCACCGGCGCGGCAAGCGGCGGCGCGACCGGCGGCACCGCCGGCGGCGATCTGACCAAGGCGGCGGAGCGGGTCAGCCGCACCCGCAACCGCAACCGCCGCGCCAGCAGCGACGGCACCGTGGCTGCCGCCGACGGGGAAGCAGCCGCCGCCACCACCGAGGCCCCGGCCGACACCGCGCCGGCCCAGGCCCCCGCGGCGGACAACGCACCGGGCGACGGCGACGGACGCCAGGAGCGCCGCAGCCGCGGACGCAACCGCCGCTCCGAATCCGGGCAGCAGGACGCGGCCGAGACCAAGGCCGACGCACCGCAGGAAGCTGCGGACGGCAAGCCGGCCGAGGCTCAGCAGGAAGAGAAGAGGGACGGCCAGGACGCCGCCGGCCAGCAGCAGCAGTCCGGCCGCGGAGACGGCCAGTCCGACCGCCGCAGCCGCAACCGCAACCGCAGCGACGCCGACCGCGACACCCGGGACAACCGGGACAACCGCGATTCCCGCGACACCCGGGAGCGCGACACCCGGGAGCGCGACACCCGCGATACCCGCCAGGATGACGGCGACGAGGGCGGCCGCGGCCGCAACCGCAACCGCCGCAACCGCCGCGACAACGACAGCAACAACACCCGCTACCGCGACCGCAACGAGCGTCGCCGCGGCCGCGACCGCGGTCCCGAAGTCGACGACACCGAGATTTCCGACGACGACGTGCTGCTGCCCGTTGCCGGCATCCTGGACGTGCTGGAGAACTACGCCTTCGTGCGCACCTCGGGCTACCTGCCCGGACCGAACGACGTTTACGTCTCGCTGGCCCAGGTCAAGAAGCACAACCTGCGCAAGGGCGACGCCGTCGTCGGCGCCATCCGCGCCCCGCGTGACGGCGATTCCGGCGGCCAGGGCAACCGGCAGAAGTTCAACGCATTGGTCAAGCTCACCTCCGTCAACGGCAAGCCGGTGGAGGAGAACAAGGACCGCGTGGACTTCACCAAGCTGGTCCCGCTGTACCCGTCCGAGCGGCTGCGCCTGGAGACCGAGCCGAAGAAGATCGGCCCCCGCGTCATCGACCTGGTGGCTCCGATCGGCAAGGGCCAGCGCGGCCTGATCGTCTCCCCGCCGAAGGCCGGCAAGACGTTGATCCTGCAGTCCATCGCCAACGCGATCACCACCAACAATCCCGAGGTCCACCTCATGATGGTGCTGGTCGATGAGCGGCCCGAAGAGGTCACGGACATGCAGCGCACGGTCAAGGGCGAGGTCATCGCCTCGACCTTCGACCGTCCCGCCGACGACCACACCACCGTGGCCGAACTGGCCATCGAGCGCGCCAAGCGGCTGGTGGAGATGGGCATGGACGTGGTTGTCCTGCTGGACTCGATGACCCGTCTGGGCCGCGCCTACAACCTGGCCGCCCCGGCCTCGGGCCGCATCCTCTCCGGCGGCGTGGACTCCTCGGCGCTGTACCCGCCGAAGCGTTTCTTCGGCGCCGCCCGGAACATCGAAAACGGCGGCTCCCTGACCATCCTCGCCACCGCACTGGTGGAGACCGGGTCCAAGATGGACGAGGTCATCTTCGAGGAGTTCAAGGGCACCGGCAACATGGAACTGCGACTGTCCCGCTCGCTGGCGGACAAGCGCATCTTCCCGGCCGTCGACGTCAACGCCTCGGGCACCCGCCGCGAGGAGAACCTGCTCTCGCCCGAAGAGGTCAAGATCATGTGGCGCCTGCGCCGCGTCCTCTCCGGTCTGGACACCCAGCAGGCGCTGGAACTGCTCACCGGCAAGATCCGGGAGACGCAGTCCAACGTCGAGTTCCTGATGCAGGTCCAGAAGACGACGCTCGGCTCGAAGGCCGAAAACGACAAGTAGCTGGGTTACCGCTCAGAATTTTCTCCGGCCCCGCCCCTTCGCGCGGAGGCTCTCGTCCTACGGACTCGAGCCTCCGCGCTACGGCAGGCCCGATGCCACTCCCGGGCCGGAGAAAGATTCTGAGCGGCTTGTCGTTTAAGCCGCCTTACCTGCCGTCCCTTTCGTTGCTATTTAGACTTGTTGTGAGTCGAAAGAGGTTTGAAGATGTTTGAGTCCGTTCAGGGGCTTCTTGACGAGCACGCCGAGCTCCAGAAGGAATTGAGCGACCCTGCCGTCTATTCCGACCAGGCCCGGGCCCGGAAGCTGGGGCGGCGGTCGGCGGAGCTGAACGGCATCGTCGAGGCGTACAAGCGCTGGTCGCACCTGGCGGACGACCTCGAAGCGACACGCGAGCTCGCCGACGAGGATCCCGAACTGGCGGCCGAGGTGCCCGGACTCGAAGCCGAACTCGAAATCGCCCAGGAACGGCTCCGCCGCCTGCTGATCCCGCGCGATCCGGACGACGCGCGCAACGTGATCATCGAGGTCAAGGGCGGCGAAGGCGGCGACGAGGCGGCCCTGTTCGCCGGCGACCTGCTCCGGATGTACATGCGCTACGCCGAATCCCGCGGCTGGAAGACCGAGATCATCTCCGCGACGGAGTCCGACCTGGGCGGCTACAAGGACGTCCAGATGGCCATCAAGGGCAACTCCAACGACCCGTCCGAAGGCGTCTGGGCCAGGCTCAAGTTCGAGGGCGGCGTGCACCGCGTCCAGCGCGTCCCGGTGACCGAATCGCAGGGCCGCATCCACACCTCCGCCGCAGGCGTACTGGTGCTTCCGGAAGTGGACGAGCCGGAAGAAGTGGATATCCATCAGAACGACCTGAAGATCGATGTTTACCGTTCCTCGGGTCCGGGCGGCCAGTCGGTGAACACCACCGACTCGGCGGTGCGCATTACCCACCTGCCCACCGGCATCGTGGTCGCGATGCAGAACGAAAAGTCCCAGCTGCAGAACCGCGAGGCCGGCATGCGCGTGCTCCGGGCGCGGCTGCTGGCCCACCAGCAGGAGCAGATCGACGCCGCGAACTCCGAGACGCGCAAGTCGCAGATCCGCACCATGGACCGGTCCGAGCGCATCCGTACGTACAACTTCCCGGAAAACCGGATTGCCGACCACCGCACCGGCTACAAGGCCTACAACCTGGACGCGGTGATGAACGGTGAACTGGAACCGGTGATCCAGTCCGCCATCCAGGCGGACGAGGAACACCGGCTGGCCGCCCTGGGCGAGGAAAACTAGCCGGCAGTGCCCGCCACGAACCTGGCCCACGCCCTGTCCGCCGCCGCCGCGCGGCTGGCCGAGGCCGGCGTCCCCTCGCCGCGGGTGGACGCCGAACTGCTCGCCGCCCACCTGCTGGACGTCTCCCCGGGGCGAGTCCGCGCGCTGGCCCTGCTGGGAGCGGAAGCTCCGCCCGGGCTCGAGGACCTGGTGGCCGAGCGGGCCACCCGCATCCCGCTGCAGCACATCACCGGCCGCGCCTATTTCCGGCATCTCGAACTGCAGGTGGGACCGGGCGTGTTCGTCCCGCGGCCGGAAACCGAAACCGTTGCCCAGCACGCGATCGACCGCGCCCGCGCCCTGCCCGCGGCCAAAGTGGTGGACCTGGGCACCGGCTCCGGCGCGATCGCCGCCGCCGTGGCCAGCGAAGTTCCCACGGCCACCGTCTACGCGGTGGAACTGAGCGCCCTCGCCCACGCCTGGGCCGAACGGAACCTGGCGCCGCTGGGCGTCACCCTCCTGCGGGGGGACCTGCGCACCGCGCTGTCCGCGCACGACGGAACGTTCGACGTCGTCGTCTCCAATCCGCCGTACATCCCCGCCGAAGCGGTCCCGCGCGAGCCCGAAGTGGCCGAGCACGACCCGCAGATGGCGCTCTACGGCGGGGGAGCGGACGGCATGGAACTGCCGGCGGCGACGGCGGCGACGGCCGCGCGGCTGCTGAAGCCGGGCGGCCATTTCATCATGGAGCACGCCGAAGTCCAGGCCGCTGCCGTGCACTCCCTCCTGCGCTCGGCCGGATGCTGGGACCAGGTAGC
Organism: Arthrobacter sp. B0316-1-20; assembly: GCF_059091865.1. Taxonomy (NCBI): domain Bacteria; kingdom Bacillati; phylum Actinomycetota; class Actinomycetes; order Micrococcales; family Micrococcaceae; genus Arthrobacter; species Arthrobacter sp. B0316-1-20. The sequence continues at coordinate 47,653 of NZ_JBNHHC010000003.1, forward strand.
CACCCGTTACGATCTGACCGGGCGCGAGCGGGCCACGTCGGCCCGACGGTTATGAGAATGGAACAATGAGTCTGTGAGCACTACGTATAACTGCGACGACGCCGCCGCCCGCAGCGAGGGACTGGCGGCAGCCCAAGCCGCCATCGCCGACCGGCAGTGCGTTGTCCTGCCGACCGATACCGTCTACGGGATCGCCGCCGACGCGTTCTCGCCGCAGGCCGTGTCCACCCTGCTGGCCGCCAAGGGACGCGGGCGCAAAATGCCCCCGCCGGTGCTGGTGCCGCGGCCGCAGACCATGGACGGGCTGGCCACCGACGTGGGCGACGAAGCCCGGGCCCTCGCCGACACCTTCTGGCCCGGCGGTCTGACCCTGATTTTCCGCGCGCAGCCGTCGCTGACCTGGGACCTGGGCGAGACCAAGGGCACCGTCGCCCTGCGCATGCCCGACGACGAACTGGCGCTGGAACTGCTGGCGGCCACCGGGCCGCTGGCCGTGTCCTCCGCGAACCGCACCGGGCAGCCGTCGGCGCAGACGGCCGCGCAGGCCAAGGAACAGTTGGCCGAGTCGGTGGAGGTCTACCTGGAAGACGGCTTCCGGCCCGTGGACGGCACGACGGCGGTTCCCTCCACCATCGTCGACTGCACCTCCGCCACACTGCGGGTGGTCCGCGAGGGCACGATCAGCCTGGAGGCCCTGCGCACCGTCGTGCCGGGCATCCTGGGCCTGGGGGAGACCGTAGAGGCATGAGCCACGATTCCGCTCTTCCCCGCGGCAAGACCGCCAGCAGCGACCGGGCCCTGTGGCTCTGGTCGCAGATCCTGCTGGACTCCCTGGCCTGGGTCCTGGCCATCGTGCTGGCCGTCTTCCTGCGCTACGAGATGACGCTGAGCCTGACCAAGATTCCCGGCATTATCCTGCTCTGCGCGGTGGCCATCGCGGCCCAGATGGCCGTCGGGTCTGCGTTCGCCCTCTATAAGGGCCGCTACAGTTTCGGCAGCTTCCACGAGGCCAAGCTGCTGGTCATGGTGACCATCTCGGTGTCGTTGATCCTCAGCGTCGGACTGCTGTTGTTCGGCATCTCGCTGGGCATCGCGCGCGGCACCGGCCTGATCGCCTTCCCGTTCGCCTGCCTGTTCATGGCCGCCGTCCGCTACCTGAAGCGGATGTACGTGGAAAGCAAGGCCAAACCGGGCGACGAGGCGGAGCGGACGCTGATCTACGGCGCCGGTTTCGTCGGCAACAACATCGTGACCCGGATGAGCAACGACCCGGCCTCGCCCTGGCTGCCGGTGGGGCTGATCGACGACGATCCGGCCAAAAAGCACCTGCGCATCGCCTCAGTCCCCGTGCTGGGCCGGATGGAGGACCTGCCGGAGATAGCGCAGCGCACCGGGGCGACCGTGCTGCTGGTGGCGATCGCGGACATCGACTCCGCGCGGATGCGGCAGATCTCCGACAGCATCGCGGGCCGGAACATGCGGGTGCTGGTGGTGCCGCCGCTGAAGGAAATGCTCACCGGCCGCCAGGACTTTTCCTTCCGCGAGGTGGACATCGAGGACCTCATCGGGCGGCAGCCGGTGGATATCCACGTCGAAGAGATTGCCCACTACGTCACCGGCAAGCGCGTGCTGGTCACGGGCGCCGGCGGGTCCATCGGTTCCGAACTGTGCCGCCAGATCCACGCCTTCCAGCCGGCCGAGCTGATCATGCTGGACCGCGACGAGACCGGGCTGCAGGGCACGCAGATCTCGATCACCGGCAAGGGCCTGCTCACGGGCAGGGACACCGTGCTGGCCGACATCCGCGACCCCGCCGCCCTCGAGGCCATCTTCCTCGACCGGAAGCCGGAAGTGGTGTTCCACGCCGCGGCGCTCAAGCACGTGTCGCTGCTGGAGCAGTACCCGGAGGAGGCCTGGAAGACCAACGTGCTCGGTTCGCTGAACGTGCTGCGCGCGGCCCGCGCCGCGCACGTGGCGACCTTCGTCAACATCTCCACCGACAAGGCTGCCAACCCAACCACCGTGCTGGGCCATTCCAAGCGCGTGGCGGAAAAGCTGACGGCCTGGGTGGCGCAGCAGACCGGGCAGAAGTACGTCTCCGTTCGGTTCGGCAACGTATTGGGCAGCCGCGGCTCGGTGCTGCCGCTGTTCAGCGAGCAGATCCGCAAGGGCGGTCCGGTCACGGTCACCGACGCCGCGGCCACCCGGTTCTTCATGACGATTCCGGAAGCCTGCCAGCTCGTGATCCAGGCCGGCGCGATCGGCAGCGGCGGGGAAGTGCTGATCCTCGACATGGGCGAACCGGTGAAGATCCTGGACGTCGCCGAGCGGATGATCGCGATGTCGGGCAAGGACGTGGAAATTGTGTTCACCGGCCTGCGCCCCGGCGAAAAGCTGCACGAGGACCTGATCGGGGAGGGCGAAAGCGATTCCCGTCCCCTGCACCCCAAAATCTCGCACGCCTCCATCGAGGGCCTGGACCCGGACCTGATGAGCCTGTCCGAGTGGAAGAGCCGGCAGGACCTGATCTCGGCCTCGACCGGGGCGATAAACGTGGTCCCGGCGGCAGCGGCCGCTGACGACGAACTCGACGACGTGGTCCCGCCGGCAGCATCCGCCGACGATGAACTCGAGGCCGGGCTCAAGGACGACGGGCGGGAGCGGGCGTCGTGACGGCAGCCGTGGTGGCCGTTGCCGCGGCCCTCCTGCTCAGCCTGTTGCTGCCGTTCGCGCTGATCCCGGTGCTCAAGCGGCTGGGCGTGCTCGACGTGCCGAACGAGCGGTCCTCGCACACCCGCGTCGTCGTCCGCGGCGTGGGCATCACGGTGGCGGCCGGGCTGCTGGCAGGCCTGCTGATCGCCGCGCTCGGAGGCGCCGTCGAGGCGCCGCAACTGCTGCTCGCGGTCGCCGGGGTGGCCGCCGCCGCCGCGTTGCTGGGCTGGATCGAAGACTTCCGGGGACTGTCCATCCGCGGCCGGGCCGCGCTGCAGCTGGGCATCGGAGTCGGCGGCACCGCACTGGCCATCGGACTCACCGGCCAGACGTGGTGGTGGCTGCCCCTGGGCGCCCTCGCCCTGGCGGCCTACATCAACATCGCCAACTTCATGGACGGCATCAACGGGATTTCCGGGTTGCACGGCACGGCCGTCGGACTGATGTTCGCCGCTACCGGCGCCATCACCGGCCACGGCTGGCTGGTGGTCGGCGGGACCGTGGTGGCGGCCGCCTTTGCGGCGTTCCTGCCCTGGAACCTGGGCCGCGGGAACGTCTTCCTGGGCGACGTCGGCAGCTACCTGCTGGGGGCGGGCCTGGCCATGCTGGGCATCACCGCCTTTCTGGACGGCGTGCAGGCGGAGTACCTGCTGGGACCGGTGGCCATCTACCTGGCCGACACGCTCGCCACGCTGCTGCGCCGGATCAGCGCGGGGGAGCGGTGGTACACGCCGCACCGGCAGCACGCCTACCAGCGGCTGACGGACGTGGGCTTCAGCCACGTGCAGTCGGCGCTGCTGGTCACCGGCTGTACGTTGCTGACCGGTTTCTGCGGCTACCTGGCGGCCGAATCGGGCCTCGCGGGCAAGGCGGCAGCCATCGCCGCGTGCGCCGCCGTCGTTGTTTTTTACTTGCGGGCGCCGGTGCTCTTCAGCCGCCGCTCATCCAACGCCGCCAACCGGGCGGCGTAACGGCGGGGCCCGACTCGTAGGCAAGTTCTATCTCATGTAGAATAAACCCGGCCGTTCCGGCCCGCCCCGCACCGCGATCGAAAACGGACTACCAATGCGCGCTTCACGCCACGACGGCCACTCCGCCGCTGGCGCAGCTGTCGCTGCATCCGGTCCCACCCGGTCGCCGTGGCTGAAGATCCTGCGGTCCGCCCTGGTCGCCGGCGGTGCAACCGCCGGGCTGGTCATCGTGATGTCAACGGTGGCGGCGGGTGCGGCCGGTGCCCTGAGTGCCCTGCTCGGCGCGACGCTGGTGGTGCTGTTCTTCGCGATCAGCCTGCTGGTGGGCCACTACGTGGGGCGGTCCAATCCTTCCGGCGCCATCGGTGCCTTCATCGCCACCTACATCATCAAAGTAGTGGGCTTTGGGGCGGCTCTCTTCCTCATCGGCACCCCGATGTGGCTCGAGCGGACCTGGTTCTTTGTTGCGGCGGTGGCCACCGTGGTGGTCTGGCAGGCGGCCGAAGTGTTCGCCTTCTCGCGCACCCGGCACCAGTTGTACGCCGACCCCGAACCGGAGCCGGCGGACCGTCGGCAGCATTCGGAAGGGGAAATCGGACATGGCCTCTAAAGGCACATCCGGCCCCGCGCGGAGCGGTTCCGGGGACGATTCCACCTACCAGGGCGGCAACACCGTCCTCACCTATATCCTTGGCGGGATCATCGCCTGGGGTTTGGTAGGCTGGGGTTTGGACTATCTGTTGGATACCCGCTGGCTGATTTTCGTCGGCGCCGTTCTGGGCGCTGGAGGCGGATATTATCTGGCCCGCAAACACAACCTCACGCGCGGCGCCCGGCGCCGCCATGAGGATGGCGCGGGGGACCACACCTAAATGTCAGAAAACTTTATATGGTGGCCTGCCTCGATGGCGACCCACCCTGAAACGCCCAAAGATGGACACTGCAGAGAGGAAACGCGTTGATCGCGCTTGCGCTTCCGGCGGCCGCTGATGAAGGTGGCTTCGTCCCACCGAGCCTCGAAGATATGCATCTACCGGAGGTTCTCCCGTGGATGGCCCCGTACGGTGAGGGCTTCGGCAAGCAGATGCTGCTGGTCCTGCTGTCCGTCGCACTGATTTCCTGGTTCTTCGTGGCGGCCTCCCGCCGCCGCCAGCTTGTTCCCGGCAAGCTGCAGCACCTGGGCGAAATGAGCTACAACTTCGTCCGCAACTCGGTGGGCAAGGACATCATCGGTGAGCGCGACTTCAGGCCGTTCGTCCCGCTGCTGATGGCACTGTTCTTCTTCATCCTGGTGAACAACCTCTTCGGCTCCATTCCGCTGCTGCAGCTGCCGACCCCGTCGCACGTGGGCACGGCCTACGCCCTGGCCGGCGTCGTCTACATTACGTGGATCGCCCTGGGCATCAAGAAGCACGGCGTCGGCTACTTCAAGCTCGCCGTCGTTCCCACCGGCGTTCCGAAGGCGATCCTTCCGCTGGTCGTCCTCATCGAGATCATCTCCACCTTCCTGGTCCGCCCGGTCACGCACAGCCTCCGTCTGTTCGCCACCATGCTGGCCGGCCACCTGATCATCATGCTGGCCGCCGCCGGTTCACAATACCTACTGGTCGAAGCCGACTTCTGGTTCAAGCCGCTGGGAGTGCTGACCATTGCGGGCGGTGTCGCCATGTACTTCTTCGAAATCCTGATCCAGGTCCTGCAGGCGTACGTGTTCGTCCTGCTGACCGCGATCTACATCCAAGGCTCCTTGGCCGAGGAACACTAAATTTCCCCTCTGGGGAAGCGCCTGAACCAACAACCTGCCCGACGGGCATCTTGAAAGGAACAAAATGGAAATCCACGGTAGCCTCAACCTCATCGGATACGGCCTCTCCGCAATCGGCGGTGCCATCGGTGTGGGTCTGGTCTTCGCCGCGTACATCAACGGTGTCGCTCGCCAGCCCGAGGCACAGCGTGTGCTGCAGCCGATCGCCTTCCTGGGTCTGGCCCTGACTGAAGCTCTGGCTATCCTCGGACTGGTGTTCGCGTTCGTCATCGGTGTCTAAGACCGAACGCTTATTTTCCACACCGAATAGATAGGACGGGTGAGATATGAATCAGGCAATGATCCTCGCCGCCGCGGAGGGTGTTAACCCTCTGATCCCTAACATCTGGGAAATCGTCGTCACGCTGATCGGCTTCGCGATTCTCATGTACATCGTCGCCAAGTTCGTCGTTCCGGCGTTCGAGAAGACGTATGCGGAGCGCACCGAAGCTATCGAGGGCGGGATCGCCAAGGCGGAGGCCGCCCAGGCCGAAGCCAGCGCTGCGTTGGACGAGTACAAGCAGCAGTTGATGGACGCCCGCGCGGAAGCCAACCGCATCCGCGAGGACGCCCGCGCCGAAGGCGCCCAGATCCTGGCGGAGCTGAAGGAAAAGGCCCAGGCAGAGGCTGCACGCATCAGCGAGCAGGCCCAGGTCCAGATTGATGCAGAGCGTCAGGCAGCCGTGACATCGCTGCGCAGCGAAGTCGGCACCCTGGCCACCGAACTGGCCGGCAGGATTGTCGGCGAGTCGCTGAACGACGACGCGCGCGCTGCCCGCGTCGTGGACCGCTTCCTCGCCGACCTTGAGTCTCAGAGTGCAGGTGCTGCTAAATAATGGCCGGTGTATCGAGCGAGTCACTGAAAGCGGCACAGCAGGAACTGGAGGCTAAGCTTCCCACCGCTTCGCTGTCCCTGGCAGAGGAACTCTTTGGGATCCTGGGCCTGCTGGACAGCAATGCCGGTCTGCGCCGTGCCCTGACCGATCCGGCGCGCGACAGCAGCGAGAAGGCCGACATGTTCGGCCGCCTCCTCGAGGGGAAGGTCTCGGCGGATGCCCGGGCCATCGCAACCTCGTTGGCTGCCGCGCGTTGGGCCTCCGCGCGCGACATCGGGGACGCCTTGGAGACCTTGGCGGCCACGACGGCTGTCGCAGTCGCAGAGGGCCAGGGTGTTGACGGACTCGAAGGTCTGGAGAGGGACCTGTTCGCGTTCAACCGCATTGTCGGGTCGGACCACGGCCTGCAGCGTGCCCTGCTGGAACCCCAAGCTTCGGACGAAGCCAAGTCGGCGCTGGCACTGAAGCTGGTGCCGGCCGCGGGCCCCGTGGCACAGCTGCTGATCCGGCAGGCGGTAACCGCCCCGCGCGGCATCAAGCCCACGGCCCTGGTAGAGCGGTTCATCCAGTTGGTGGCCAAGCGCCAGCAGCGTTGGATCGCGGAGGTCAGCGTTACCCGTCCGCTGACCGGCGAACAGATGAGCCGCCTGCAGGCCGGGCTCAACCGGTTGTACGGCCGGGAGCTGCGGATCCACTTCAACGTTGATCCACGGCTGGTTGGCGGCGTGCGGGTCATGGTCGGGGATGAGGTCGTGGATGCGTCCGTGATCTCCCGCCTGGCCGAACTCCGCCGGAGTCTCGCGGTTTAGTCTCCTCGCGGAGACTGGGCCGGAAGCCTCACACAGACTGAAAAACACACCGGTCGTCGCGCACCACGCGATGATCATAAACACAGGAGAGCAGGGACTGCAGATGGCCGAATTGACCATCAACGCCGACGACGTCCGCAATGCGCTGAACGAGTTCGCGGCGTCCTATGAACCCGGAAGCGCCGAGCGGGTCGAAGTCGGCCACGTGACCACCGCCAGCGATGGCATCGCCCGTGTCGAGGGTCTTCCCTCGGCCATGGCGAACGAACTGCTGCGTTTCGAGAACGGCGTCCTGGGCCTGGCCCAGAACCTCGACACCCGCGAAATCGGCGTCGTGATCCTCGGTGAATTCACCGGCATCGAAGAGGGCATGGAAGTTCACCGCACCGGTGAGATCCTGTCCGTACCGGTCGGCGACGCCTTCCTCGGCCGTGTCGTGGACCCGCTGGGCCTGCCCATCGACGACAAGGGCCCGATCGAATCGCACGAGCGCCGCGCACTGGAGCTGCAGGCTCCCGGCGTTACCCAGCGCAAGTCCGTGCACGAGCCGCTGCAGACCGGCATGAAGGCCATCGACGCGATGATCCCGATCGGACGCGGACAGCGCCAGCTGATCATTGGCGACCGCCAGACCGGCAAGACCGCCATCGCCGTCGACGCCATCTTGAACCAGAAGGCCAACTGGGAGTCCGGTGACGTCAACCGGCAGGTCCGCTGCATCTACGTGGCGATCGGCCAGAAGGCATCGACCATCGCCGCCGTCCGCCAGACCCTGGAGGACAAGGGTGCGCTGGAGTACACCACCATCGTGGCGTCTCCGGCCTCCGATCCCGCCGGCTTTAAGTACCTGGCGCCGTACGCCGGTTCGGCCATCGGCCAGCACTGGATGTACTCCGGCAAGCACGTCCTGATCATCTTTGATGATCTCTCCAAGCAGGCCGAAGCCTACCGCGCCGTGTCGCTGCTGCTGCGCCGCCCGCCGGGACGCGAAGCCTACCCGGGCGACGTGTTCTACCTGCACTCCCGCCTGCTGGAGCGTTGTGCCAAGCTCTCCGACGAGCTGGGCGCGGGTTCGATGACCGGCCTGCCGATCATCGAGACCAAGGCGAACGACGTCTCGGCCTACATCCCGACCAACGTCATCTCCATCACGGACGGCCAGATCTTCCTGCAGTCCGACCTGTTCAACGCCAACCAGCGTCCCGCCGTGGACGTCGGCGTGTCCGTCTCCCGCGTGGGCGGTGCGGCACAGGTCAAGGCCATGAAGAAGGTTTCCGGCACGCTAAAGCTGGACCTGGCCCAGTACCGCGACATGCAGGCGTTCGCCATGTTCGCCTCGGACCTCGATGCGGCGTCGCGCCAGCAGCTGACCCGCGGTGCGCGCCTGATGGAACTGCTGAAGCAGGGCCAGTACACGCCGTACCCGGTGGAAAACCAGGTCGTGTCCATCTGGGCCGGCACCAACGGCTACCTGGACGATGTTCCGGTCGAGGACGTCACCCGGTTCGAGACCGAGTTCCTCTCGCACCTGCGGCACCGCAGCTCGGTGCTGACGACGATCGCCCAGACGAATCTGCTCGAGGATTCGACCGTGGACGAGTTGAAGTCGCAGATCGTGGACTTCAAGCAGGGCTTCTTCGGGGAGGGCGACAGCCGTCTGGTCGGCGCCGGCCACGAAGAGTACGACCCCCTGGCTGAAGACGAAGTCGCCCAGGAACAGATCGTCAAGCAGAAGCGCTAATTCATCTTCGTTGGCCGGGCGGAACCACTTGAGGGTTCCGTCCGGCCGCCGAGGACGAGGAAAGGAAGAGTATGGGAGCCCAGATTCGGGTCTACCGCCAGAAGATCGCATCGACTTCGTCGCTGCGGAAGATCTTCAAGGCGATGGAGCTGATCGCCGCCTCACGCATTGGCAAGGCCCGCAGCCGCGTCGCGGCCTCGTTGCCGTACGCCAATGCGATCACCCGTGCCGTTTCTGCCGTGGCCTCGCAGTCCGAGATCGACCATCCGCTGACCACCGAGCCGGAGCAGATCCGCAGGGCCGCCGTGCTCGTGCTGACCTCCGACCGCGGTCTGGCGGGATCGTACTCCGCGTCGGTGCTGAAGCAGGCCCAGTCCCTGACCGAGCTGCTTCATGGAGAAGGCAAGGAAGTCCGCCACTACCTGGTCGGCCGCAAGGCGCAGGCCTACTTCGACTTCCGGAACATTCAGTACCAGCAGGTCTGGACGGGCGGAACGGACGCTCCTGAGTTCGCGACCGCCCGCGAGATCGGCGAGGCACTGCTCTCCGACTTCAACACGCCGTATGAGGACGGTGGCGTAGACGAGCTCCACATTGTCTACACCCGCTTCAAGTCCATGGTTACCCAGGAGCCCGCGGTCATCCGACTGCTGCCGCTGGAGGTTGTGGAAGAAGAGGCCACCGCAGAGACCGATCTGCTGCCGCTGTACGAGTACGAGCCGGAGCCCGAGCAGGTTTTGGACGCACTGCTGCCGCGCTACATCGAGTCGCGCATCTTCGCAGCCCTGCTCCAGGCCGCTGCCAGCGAGCTCGCTGCACGCCAGCGCGCGATGAAGTCGGCCAGCGACAACGCCACGGACCTGATCGAGAAGTACACCCGTCTGCGCAACAACGCGCGCCAGGCAGAGATTACGCAGGAACTCACCGAGATTGTCGGTGGCGCGGACGCCCTGGCGGCGTCCTGATAAGTCCCTGCAGCAACAGCACACATAACCACGCCATCGAAACTGAGAAGTGAGAAAGATGACTGCCCAAACCATCGAGCACGGAACCGGTTCCGTCGCTACGGGCGCTACCGGCCGTATCGCCCGTGTCATCGGCCCGGTTGTCGACGTCGAATTTCCGGCGGACGCAATCCCCGCAATGTACAACGCCCTCACCGCTGAGGTGACCCTCAACGGCGAGACCCGCACCATTACCTTCGAGACCTCGCAGCACCTGGGCGACAACCTGGTCCGCGCGATCTCGCTGCAGGCCACCGACGGCCTGGTCCGCGGCACCACGGTCCAGGACGCCGGCTCCCCGATCACCGTGCCCGTGGGCGACGGCGTCAAGGGCCACATCTTCAACGTCCTGGGCGAGCCGCTCGACGTCGAAGCGTCCCAGCTGGAAATCACCGAGCGCTGGCCGATCCACCGCAAGGCACCGAACTTCGCCGAGCTGGAAGGCTCCACCGAGATGCTGGAGACCGGCATCAAGGTGATCGACCTGCTGACCCCGTACATCAAGGGCGGCAAGATTGGGCTCTTCGGCGGCGCCGGCGTGGGCAAGACCGTGCTGATCCAGGAAATGATCACCCGTGTGGCCCGCAACTTCGGCGGCACGTCGGTGTTCGCCGGCGTTGGCGAGCGTACCCGCGAGGGCAACGACCTCTGGGTGGAAATGGAAGAAGCCGGCGTGCTCAAGGACACCGCGCTGGTGTTCGGCCAGATGGATGAGCCGCCGGGAACGCGTCTGCGCGTGGCCCTGTCCGCCCTGACCATGGCGGAGTACTTCCGCGATGTGCAGAAGCAGGACGTGCTGCTGTTCATCGACAACATCTTCCGCTTCACGCAGGCCGGTTCCGAGGTTTCCACGCTGCTGGGCCGCATGCCCTCGGCCGTGGGCTACCAGCCGAACCTGGCCGACGAGATGGGCGTGCTGCAGGAACGCATCACCTCCACCAAGGGCCACTCGATCACCTCGATGCAGGCGATCTACGTCCCCGCGGACGACTACACCGACCCGGCTCCGGCGACGACCTTCGCCCACCTGGACGCGACCACGGAACTGTCCCGTGAAATCGCCTCGCGCGGCCTGTACCCGGCCGTGGATCCGCTGACCTCGACGTCGCGCATCCTGGATCCGCAGTACATCGGGCAGGACCACTACAACACCGCGGTCCGCGTGAAGCAGATCCTGCAGAAGAACAAGGAACTGCAGGACATCATTGCCATCCTCGGCATTGACGAACTGGGCGAAGAAGACAAGATCGTCGTCGCCCGCGCCCGCCGCATCCAGCAGTTCCTGTCGCAGAACACCTACACCGCCAAGCAGTTCACCGGTGTCGAGGGTTCCACGGTCTCCATCAAGGACACCGTGGAAGGCTTCCGGGCCATCTGCGACGGCGAGCTCGACCACATCGCCGAGCAGGCCTTCTTCAACGTGGGCGGCCTGGACGACGTGGAGCGCCAGTGGGCCAAGATCCAGGAACAGACCGGGAAGTAAGGCCTGTGGCTAATATTTCTGCTGAACTGGAAGTTGAGATTGTTGCCGCCGACCACTTCGTGTGGTCCGGCCCGGCAACAATGGTCAGGGCGCGGACCAGCGACGGCGAGATCGGGATCCTGCCCGGGCACAGCCCGGTGCTGGCGGTCCTGGCCGCCGGCGAGCTGGTCATCGAGCCGGTCTCCGGTGAGCGCATCAATGTGAATGTCGACGGCGGGTTCTTCTCGGTCGACAGCAACCGGGTCGTCATCGTCGCAGACAACGCGACGGTGGGCGACGAGGCTACGGCGGGAACCCGCTAGCCGCCGGTGAACGGTCTCGACGTCACGTTCGCCATACTGGCCGCAGTCTTCCTGCTGCTGGTGTTGGCACTGGTCGCCTTCGGGGTGCGCCGCTACCAGCTGCGGCGCGCCCTGGGCACCTTCGACGCCTCCATCGCCATGCTGCCCGGCAGCTGGCAGATGGGGGTTTGTCGTTATACGGACACGCACCTGGAATGGCTGCGCCTGTTGTCGTTGAGTCCCAAACCGCGCTACCGGTTCCGGCGCAGTTCCCTGGAACTGCAGGGATGGCGGCAGCCGACCGAAACCGAGCGGGCCAAGATCCAGCCCGGTGCGATCGTCGTGATGCTCACGCACGAAAAACAGGATCTGTCGATGGCCATGACCTTCGACGTCTATGCGGGTCTCTCGTCGTGGCTGGAAGCCGGGCCGGTGATCGGCATCGGCACCTGGCGTTGAGATCTTTCTGCGGCGCGGCTCTTCCAGGAGCCGCGCCGTCCGCCTTTAACCGGCCCAGCCGTTCGTAACCGGCACAGTCCCGCCCCAACCGTAGGATGGTTTCCATGGAGAACGTGATCGTGGTGCATGGCCCCAGTTCGCTGAACGGGCGGGTGGAGGTTCCCGGCGCCAAGAACAGCGTTTTGAAGCTGATGGCCGCGGTGCTATTGGCCCAGGGCCGTTCCACGATCACGAATGTGCCGGACATCCAGGACGTCTGGATCATGTCCGAACTGCTGCGCCGGCTCGGCTGCGCGGTGGACTACGACGTGGACGCCGCCAGCGTCCACATCGACGTCCCGGAGGAGCCAGCCCATCAGGCAGACTACGACCTGGTCCGCGCCATGCGGGCCTCCATTTCCGTGCTCGGCCCGCTCGTGGCACGCTGCCGGCAGGCGGAAGTGGCACTGCCCGGGGGCGACGCCATCGGCAGCCGCGGCCTGGACATGCACCGGGCCGGGCTGGAACAGATGGGCGCCCACATCAGCATCGACCACGGCTACCTGGTGGCCAAGGCGCCGCAGGGGCTGCACGGGACCCGCCACCGCCTGCCGTATCCGTCGGTCGGCGCCACCGAAAACCTGATGATGGCCGCGACCCTGGCCCGGGGAGTGACGGTGATCGACAACGCCGCGCGGGAACCGGAGATCACCGACATCGCGAACCTGCTGGTCTCGATGGGTGCCCGGATCGAAGGGATCGGCTCGCCCACGCTGGTCATCACCGGCGTGGAGAGCCTGCAGCCCGTGCGCCACAGCACCGTGCCGGACCGGATCGTCGCCGGGACCTGGGCCTTCGCCGCTGCCGTCACCGGGGGAACCGTGGACGTGGCCAGGTCCAATCCCGGCCACCTGGCCGTGGTTTTGGACAAGCTGGAACAGGCCGGCTGCCGGATCACCAGCAGGGACGACGGATTCACGGTGGAAGGACCGGAGCGCCCGCGGCCGATCAACGTCTCCACGCTGCCGTACCCCGGCTTTCCCACGGACCTGCAGCCGTTCGTCGTCGCGCTGAATGCCGTGGCGGACGGGCACGGGATGGTGACGGAAAACGTCTTCGAAGCGCGCTGGGGTTTCACCTCCGAACTGGCCCGGCTGGGAGCGGTGGTGCGGCTGGACGGGCACCACGCGCTGATCAAGGGCGTGCCGCAACTCTCCGGCGCACCGGTCGAGGCCAACGACATCCGGGCCGGCGCCGCGCTGGTGATCGCGGGGCTGGTAGCCGACGGCACCACCGAGATCCACGGCGTCGAGCACATTGACCGGGGATACGAGCGGTTCGACGAACGCCTGCGCGCACTGGGCGGAGACGTGGTCCGGCTGGGACCGCCGAAGCTTCCCGCCTGACGCCGCAACGTCCGACGCCGGAAAACACAGAACCCCTCCGAAGGCATCGGAGGGGTTCTGTGTGCGTTGCGGTGCCGTGGACGGCCCGCCCTGCCAAGCCGAAGCTAGATGACAGTGACGCCGGTGGCCTGGGGGCCCTTGGCGCCCTGGCCGATTTCGAAGCTCACGCGCTGGTTTTCGTCGAGGGTCTTGAATCCGCCCGACTGGATTTCAGAGTAGTGAACGAAGACGTCGCCGTCGGCCTCATCCGGTGTGATGAAGCCGAAGCCCTTTTCCGCGTTAAACCACTTAACGGTCCCCTGTGCCATTTAAATCTCCTCATCGTGAAACAAAAACAAGCCGGCACACCTCGTACCAACCCGGTTACTCCGTGGAAGATCCAAACGACACGGCCTGCGGGCCGGACGCCGTGGAGCTTCACACTCGCAACACGTCTTGCGAGCATGAAAACCACACCTACACAAAGACTGAGTTAAGCATCACACAAGCCCCATGGGCGGTCAACGGTACAAAGAACAATTCAATCTTTTATTAAGCGAGAGTTCGGCGCGGGGTTAATGACCGCCAGGCGGGCGACGAGCGCGGCACCGGCGGCAGGAAAGCGGGCGCTGTTGCACGCCCGCCGGAGCGTCAGAACAGGCGGGAGTCGGCGTCGTCCACGCCGCGCATCTCGTCGTAATCGAGGGTCAGGCATTCGATGCCCCGGTCGGCGGCAAGCACGCGCGCCTGCGGCTTGATCTGCTGGGCCGCGAAAATGCCCTTGACCGGAGCCAGCAGGGGATCGCGGTTGAGCAGTTCCAGATAGCGGGTCAGCTGTTCCACGCCGTCGATGTCGCCGCGGCGCTTGAGCTCCACGGCCACGGTCCCGCCATCGGCGTTGCGGGCCAGGATGTCCACCGGCCCGATCGCCGTCATGTATTCGCGCCGCACCAAAGTGTGGCCGGGGCCGAGGCGGTGGATCTGTTCGGCCAGCAGGCGCTGCAGGTCGGCCTCCACGCCGTCCTTGACCAGCCCAGGGTCCACGCCGAGGTCGTGGCTGTATTCGTGCAGGTGCTCGTGGATGCTGATCACCAGGCGGTCGTCGCTCTTGGCATGCTGGACATGCCAGACTTCGCGGACGCCCGAGGAGGCATCATCGGCCTCCGGCTCCGCCACCCGGAGATTCGCCGGCGGGCTCATCCAGTTGAGCGGCTTGTAGGAACCGCCGTCGGAATGGATCAGGACGGAGCCGTCCGCCTTCACCATCAGCAGGCGGGTGGCCAGCGGCAGGTGGGCGCGGAGGCGGCCGATGTAGTCGACGGAGCAACGGGCAATGACAAGACGCACAGTAGGCCACTTTACCGGTGCCCGCTGCGTGGTCGGTCCGGTGCAGCGGCGGGCGGGCGCGGTTCGGCCCGGGCCGCGCCGGTGGGGCAGAATGGTGGCATGCCCCGTTCCAACCGCCCGCGCCGCCGCTCAGGGGCCGGCAGCAGCAAGTGGACGCGGGCCAACGAGCTGGACCTGGACCGCGCCCGCGCCGGCATTCCGGAGCGCCAGAACGCGCCCGACGGCGAATGGAACGTGCGGCGCATCACCCCGTCGAACGCCGCCAAGGAGTACACCTGCCCGGGCTGCAACCGGACGATCGGCCCGGGGATCGAGCACCTCGTCGCCTGGCAGGCCGACTCGCTGTTCGGCGGCGAGACGGCGCTAGCCGAGCGGCGGCACTGGCATCCGCGCTGCTGGCAGACCCGCAGTTTCCGCTACCGCTGACCCGGCCTCAGTTCCGGTCCTGCCGGACGATGAAGACGTCCTTCAGCAGCAGCATCACCGATGCCGCGGCCGGAATCGCCATCAGGGCGCCCAGCACACCCATCAGCGAACCGCCGGCAATCACGGCGATCACGGCAACGGCGCCGGGGACGGCCACCGCGCGCTGCATGATGCGCGGCGAGACGAAGTAGGCCTCGATCTGCAGGTAGGCAAAGTAGATGACGGCGAACAGCAGCGCCGGCTGCCAGCCCACGGTCAGGGCAACCAGCGAGACGAACCCGCCGGCGATCACGGCCCCGATCAGCGGGATGAAGGCCAGCAGGCCGACGACGAAGGTCAGCAAGGCCGTGAACGGCACCTGCGCAATGGTCATGGCGATAAACGCCACCGCCGCGTTGATCAGGGCCACGCAGGCCTGGCCGATCACATAGCTGCCCACGCTGCCGGTGATTTCTTCGGACAGGCGCTGCACCTGTCGCCGCTTGGACCGCGGAGCGAGCCGGTAGGCCCACACCTTCAGCGCCGGGAGCGACGCCAGGAAGTACAGCGTGAGCACCAGCACGATCAGCGCCCCGAACGCACCCTGGAGCACGGCACTGCCGACGCCGAGAACGCCGCCGAAGATGCCCGTGACGTTCTCGGAACTGGCAAAGAACCGCTCCAGTTCGATGTCGATGCGCTCCCGGACCTGGAACTGCGCATCGATCGTCTGGAAGAAGGCCGAGTTCAGGATGTCCTCGACATAGCGCGGAGCGTTGGCCACGATCTGCGTGGTCTGGTTGACGATGGTCGGGATGAGCGTGGAGATGAACGCCGCGATCAGCCCGGCCAGGATCAGCACCACAATGATGACCCCGGCCGGACGCGGCAGCCCCTTGCTTTCCAGCCAGCGGACGATCGGATCGAGCCCCAGGGCAATGAAGAGCGCCGCCGCGATCCACGCCAGCAGCTCGCCGACGTTGGTCAGCACAAAGTAGAGCAGCAGCGCGAAACCGACGCCGACCGTGGCCATGAATCCGAAGTGGATCGGGTGCCGGGCGGGGGAGAACTCGGTGCCTGCGGCGCCGTCGCGGGCGGCGGCGGGGGAATCGTCCTCGGGCGGCATCTGGAAGCGGACGCGCGGCCGGGCGCGGGGCATCGAGGCGCCGAGGCGCCCGAGGGCGCCGAGCACGGCGTGCCGGCGAGCCGCCATGACCGGCGGCGAGGCCGGAGAGCCGGCCGTCGCGGCGGGATCCGTGGCCGGCGCGGCGGGATCCGGGGCCGGTGCCGCGAGGTCGGCGGGCTGGCCCTCGGCCGGCGATCCGTTGCCGGCGGCGGGCGTGGGAGCATCCCGGGGTTCGCTCACGCAGCATCCTCTCTTCCGCCTGCAGCCGCTGAAGCAGCGGGCGGGCGCACTTGTCACGCGCTAAGCAACAACGGCGCAGGATAGGGGCAATTCTGAGCGAAAGACTACCAGTCCGGTATGGTGTGGCAGCGGATGCCGACGGCAAAAAGGGCAAAAGGCGGACCACGCGGTCCGGCCGCGCACGGACGGCCGAGAGGGTTCGTTACCATAGGGTTATAAAGCATGACCGATGGCGGGCACCCCGGCCGGCCCTGGAGGCTTGGGCGTCCCTGCGGCCCTTCCCTCCTGCAGCGATCGACGATTGGTATTTTTGTGCGTTTTAAGATTTCAGTGGCCCTGATGGTGATCGGCCTGCTGGCCATCGCGCTGGGCATCGCCCAGCGGACCGTGTGGGCGCCGCCCGAGCGTGCCTCGGCCACCTACACGGCAGCCGATGCAACCGCACCCGTGACCGTCATCGAACCGGAAGTCTTCGGTGTCCACGAAGAAGAAGTGGACGTTTCGGTGGAGGCCGACGGCGAGTTCCTGCTGGCCATCGGCCGAGCGGGCGACGTCGAGGCCTGGGTCGGAGAGGCGGCGCACACCTCCCTGACCGGCATCGAGGACGGGCAACTGCAGGGGACCGTGACCGAGGGCGAGGCCAAGGTGCCGAACCCTGCGGGCTCCGACCTGTGGGTGAGCCAGCAGCAGGCCGAGGGCAGCCTTGAGCACCGGTGGCTGGCTCCGGCCGACGGCGAGTGGTCCATCCTGCTGGCCGCGGACGGCACCGAGCCGGCGCCGACGACGGTGACCGTCACCTGGCCGAACGACACCTCGGTGCCGTGGTCGCTGGCCCTGATGATCATCGGAGCCCTGCTGCTGGTGCTCGGCGTGGCGATGGCCGTGGTGTCCCGCCGCCCGAACCGGCCGGTCCCCGGCGGCGACTCCGATCCCCGGGGCGGCGGCGGCCGGCCGAACGCAGGCGGCCCGGAAACGGCACCGCTGGCTCAGCGGGGCGGCAGTGTTCCGGCCGGCCGTCCCGGCCAGGCCGGGCCCGGAGACGCGGGCCTGGAAAAGCCCGAACAGGGCGAGCGGTCACCGGGCCGCCGTTCCCTGATGGAACGCCCGAAGCTGGGCCTGCGCGCCGCCGCCGCTGCGGGAGCGGCCGTGGTGCTGGCCTCCGGCGCCGTGCTTCCCGCCCACGCCGCCTCTCCGGCCGCCCCGTCCCAGGGCGCAGGGGAAGCCGCCGGCCACCCGGTGGTGCTGGAGGGCCAACTGACCCGGATCATGGACTCGGTGGCGAAGGCGGTCTCCGACGCAGACTCGGCGCGGGATTCCGGCAAGCTGAAGCCGCGGGTCGCCGGTGCCGCCCTGACCGTCCGCGAGGCCAACTACAAGGTTCGGGCCGAAAACGGCGAGGCTGCGGCTCCCGTCCCGGTGGCTGCCGGGCCGATCCTGACCTCGATGGTCAGCACGAGTGCCGACTGGCCGCGGACGGTCGTGACGGTCACGGAGGGCGAGGACAATCCGGTGCCGCAGGTGATCGTGCTGGTGCAGCAGGATCCGCGCTCGAACTACCGGATGGTGGGCGCGCTCCAGATGCTGCCGGGCACCACGTTCCCGCAGGTCTCCACCGAGAGCGGCGGGACGCCGGCCGTGGCGCCGGACGCCGGGGAAGGCCTGCTGTACGCGCCGCAGGCGGCGGTGAAAATGGTCGCGGAGAACCTCGACGACGGCAAGCACAAGGACGCGATCGGTAAGAACACCTTCTCCGAGCAGATCCAGGCGTTCCAAAAAGACCAGGTGAAATCCAACAAGAACGCCGACATCTCCTTCAGCCGCAGCGTCGACGACGGCTCGCTGCGGGCGCTCCGCACCGCAGACGGCGGCGCCGTGGTGTTCGGCCACATGGAGTCGGTGATGAGCAGCGTGCCGGCCGAGGCCGGCGCCACCGTGGAACTCTCGCCCGAGTTCGCGGCGCTGGCAGGGGATGACTCCACCACCGAAGGCGTGGACGTGACCTACGGCGAGTCCGTCTTCCTGTACGTGCCGCCGGCCGGTTCCGACGACCGGCTCACCCTGGTGGGCGTCGCCCAGGGCCTGGTGGACGCCGAACTGAAGTAGCCCCGGCCGGCCGGGCCGCGACGCCGGCCCGGTCGGGCAAAATTCCGGGCGCCGACCGAGACGTATTAGTGTGATGTCATGACCACTCCAACTCCAGGACAGGGCCCCGCGCCGTCTTCCGTCAGCCTCCGCGGCGCCGTCGACCTGTCCGCGCTGAAAAAGCCGCAGCCGCCGGCGGGAGGCACGCCGGCCGCCGGCGCGCCGGCCGCCGGCGCGCCGGCAGCGGGTGAAGGCGAAGCTCCGGGCTACATCGTCGAGGTCAACGAGCAGAGCTTCCAGCCGCTCGTCCAGCTGTC
This sequence comes from Arthrobacter sp. B0316-1-20, assembly GCF_059091865.1. Taxonomy (NCBI): domain Bacteria; kingdom Bacillati; phylum Actinomycetota; class Actinomycetes; order Micrococcales; family Micrococcaceae; genus Arthrobacter; species Arthrobacter sp. B0316-1-20. The sequence goes on from NZ_JBNHHC010000003.1 coordinate 66,634, forward strand.
CGCACAGGTCCCCGTGATCGTGGAACTGACCGCGTCATGGAGCGACCTGGCGCAGCAGCTGGCCTCCGCCATGGCGGAGGTGGCGAACGAGTTCGCCGGCCGCTTTGTGCTGGCCCGGGTCGACGTCGATGCCAGTCCCGGCATCGCCCAGGCCTTCCAGCTGCAGAGCGTGCCGGCCGCCGTGGCGCTCCTGAAGGGGCAGCCGATCCCGCTGTTCCAGGGGGCGGCGACGGCCGACGAGCTGCGGCAGTTCGTCAACGAGCTGCTCAAGGTGGCACAGGCCAACGGCGTCACCGGCACCGCGCCCGGAGCGGGCGATGCCCCGGCCGAGGAAGAGAAGCCGCTGCCGCCGCTGCACCAGGAAGCGTTCGAGGCCATCGAGGCCGGGGACTTTGATCGCGCCGCCGCGGCATACCGGAAGGCGCTGGCCGAGCAGCCGGCGGACGACGAGGCGCGCACCGGCCTGTACCAGGTCCAGCTGCTGCAGCGGCTGCAGGGGGCCGATGCGGCCGGGCTGCGGGCCGCTGCGGCCGACCGGCCCGACGACCTGCAGGCCCAGCTGGCCGTTGCCGACCTGGACGTCTCGGGCGGCCATGTCGAGGACGCCTTCGCCCGCTTGGTGGGTTTCATCAGCCGCCACGCCGGGGATGAACGGGAGGCCGCCCGGGCCCGCCTCGTGGAACTGTTCGACGTGGTGGGCAGCACCGACCCGCGGGTGTCCAAGGCACGCCAGGCTCTGGCCAGGGCGCTCTTCTAAATGGCGCAGGCTGTAGCCGGCGGCCTGTTCGAGCCGCTGAAACTGCGCGGTCTGCAGCTCCTGCACCGCGGCTGGGTGGCGCCGATGTGCCAGTACTCGGTGCGGCGGGAGGACGCGCCCGGGACACCGAACGACTGGCACCTGATGCATCTGGGCCAGTTCGCCGCCGGAGGGGCCGCGCTGATCCTCACCGAGGCGACAGCGGTTGACGCGGCCGGCCGGATCAGTCCCGAGGACACCGGCATCTGGACCGACGACCAGGCCCAGGCGTGGGGCAGGATCACGGAGTTCGTGCACCGCTATGGCTCGGCGGACACCAAGATCGGGATCCAGTTGGCCCACGCCGGGCGCAAGGCGTCGACCTACGCGCCCTTCGCCCCGAAGTCCGGCTCGGTGCCGCCCGCCGAGGGGGGCTGGCGGACCGTGGGCCCGACGGCTGCCGCCTTTGGCCGCTACGCGGCGCCGGACGCCCTGGACGAGGCCGGCATCCGGCGGGTCATCGCGGACTTCCGCGACGCGGCGGCCCGTGCCGTCTGGGCCGGCTTCGACACCGTGGAGATCCACGGCGCCCACGGCTACCTGCTGCACCAGTTCCTCTCGCCGCTGGTCAATACCCGCACCGACGGCTGGGGCGGTACCGCGGCCGGGCGTGCCCGGCTGCTGCTGGAGGTGGTGGAGGCGGTTCGCGGCGTCATCCCGGACGCCATGCCGCTGCTGCTCCGCGTCTCCGCCTCCGACTGGTCGGACGGCGGGCTGGAACCGGAGGCCGTGGCCGACGTGGTGGAACAGGCCGCCGCCCGCGGCGTGGACCTGGTGGACGTCTCTAGCGGCGGCGCGGTGCACGGGGCGAACATCCCGCTGCGGCCGGGATACCAGGTGCCCTTCGCGGCCGCCATCCGGCGCCAGGCGGGCATCCCGACCGGCGCCGTCGGACTCATCACCACAGCCGCGCAGGCCGACTCGATCATCAGGGAAGGCTCGGCGGACGCGGTACTGCTCGCCCGGGCGGCGCTGCGGGACCCGCACTGGTGGCAGCGCGCCGCCGTCGAACTGGGCCACGAACTGGCGTGGGCGCCGCAATACGAGCGTGCCGCGGTGGCGGAGAAATATTAGTCCTTGCGGATGACGTCCCGGTGAACCCCCGGTTGTTAGCGTGGACACATGACTTCGCACCCATCACACCCTCCGGTCCAGCAGCCGGACGAGCAGAACAGCAGCGCGGTACCGGTGCCGGGCGGCGCCGCCCCGCAGGGGTACCCGGCGCCCGGCCCTTCGGACGCTGCGCCGGCTGCCGCGCCCGCCCAGGCCCCCGTTCCCGCCCAGGCTCCCGTTCCCGCCCAGGCACCCGTTCCCGCCCTCGCGGTGCGCGGTCTGGCCAAGCGCTTCGGCGACAAGATCGCCGTCAACGGCGTCAACCTGGACGTGCCCGCCGGGTCCTTCTACGGGCTGGTCGGGCCGAACGGGGCGGGCAAGACCACCTCGCTCTCCATGGCCACCGGGCTGCTGCGGCCGGATTACGGCCAGGTGTGGGTGCACGGCGTGGACGTCTGGGCCGAGCCGCTGACGGCCAAGCGCCTGATGGGCGTGCTGCCCGACGGCGTCCGGCTGTTCGACCGGCTGACCGGGGAACAGCTGGTCACCTATGCCGGGCTGCTGCGGGGCATGGACCGGGAGACCGTGGCCGCCCGCGTCCCGGACCTGCTGCGGGCCATGGACCTGACCAACGACGCCGGCACCCTGGTGGTGGACTATTCCGCCGGCATGACCAAGAAGATCGCCCTGGCCACCGCACTGATCCATGCGCCGAAGCTGTTGGTGCTGGATGAACCGTTCGAGGCGGTAGACCCGGTCTCCGCGGCGAACATCCGCGACATCCTCCACGACTACGTGGACTCCGGGGGCACGGTGATCGTGTCCAGCCACGTCATGGACCTGGTCCAGCGCATGTGCGACCACGTGGCGGTGATCGCCGGCGGCAACGTGCTGGCCGCCGGCACCGTGGACGAGGTCCGCGCCGGCGCGAGCCTGGAAGAGCGCTTCGTCCAGCTGGTCGGCGGACGGACCCAGGCGGAGGGGCTCGAGTGGTTGCGCACCTCGTAAGGCTGAAGCTGGCGCTGCTGCGCAACGGCTTCAAACGCAGCCCGTGGCAGCTGGTGGGGGTGATCCTCGGGGGCCTGTACGCGATCGGCATGCTGGCCCTGCTGATTTCCGGACTGTTCTTCCTCAGCTACACCGAGCCGGACATGGCCCGCATGGTGGTGGTGCTGGGCGGCTCCGCGGCCTTCCTGGGCTGGGCGCTGATCCCCATGATGGCCACCGGCGTGGACATGACGCTGGACCCGGCCCGGTTCGTGACCTACGCCGTGCCCATGCGCCAGCTGCTGCTCGGGCTCGCCATCGGCGGGCTGGTCGGCATCCCGGGCGTGGTGACGCTGGTCGCCGCGCTCGGGCATGCGGCCGCCTGGTGGCAGCACCCGGCCGCGCTCGTGGCCGCCGTCCTGTGCGCCCTGATCGCAACGCTGACGTGCGTGGTGCTCTCCCGCGTGACGACGTCGGCGTCCACGACGCTGGCCAGCTCGCGCCGGTTCAAGGACCTCAGCGGCGTCATCGGCATCATCCCGCTGGTGCTGCTGGGACCGATCATGGTCGGCATCGTCGAGGGGTTCCGCAGCTCGCAGGACTTCCTGCCGGCCCTGGCCGAGGGCCTGGCCTGGTCGCCGCTGGGAGCGGTCTGGGCCGTCCCCGGCGACCTGGCCCTTGGCAACTGGGGCCCGGCCGGCGCCCGGCTGCTCATCGCGGTGGCCTTCCTGGCCGTGCTGGCCTGGCTCTGGAAGCTCAGCCTGGCCCGTGCGCTGGTCACCCCGCCGTACAACGCCGTGTCCCGGAAGGCCGGCGGCAGGCTGGGCTGGTTCTCCCGGATGCCCGGAACCCCTGCCGGAGCCGTGGCGGCGCGCGCGCTCATCTACTGGTTCAAGGATCCCCGCTACGGGGCGTCCCTGGTTTCCATTCCGCTCATACCGGTGGCGGTCTTCTTCGGCCTCTCGCAGACCGGCGACTTCACCTTCATGCTGTGGATGGGCCCGATGATCGCCTTCCTGCTGTCCTTCGGCATTTCCGCGGACATCGCCTACGACAACACGGCGTTCGCGCTGCACGTCACCACCGGCGTGAGCGGACGCGCCGACCGGATCGGCCGGGCCGCGGCCTGCGCGGTGATCGCGCTGCCGGCCACCGTCGTGCTGACCGTCCTGCCGTTCGTGTTCATCGGCGGGTGGCACCTGCTCCCGCCCGTTGCCGGGGTGGCCCTCGGCGTGCTGCTGACCGGCCTGGGCCTGTCCAGCGTGGTCTCGGCCCGTTACACCTACAACGTGCCGCTGCCGGGGGAGAGCCCGTTCAAGACCCCGCCCGGCTCGACAGCCCGGATGATGCTGGTCCAGCTCGGCGGGCTCGGCGTGCTGGTGCTGCTCTCGCTGCCGGAACTGGTGCTGGCGCTGATCGGTGTCTTCACCGGCGACGCGCTGTGGGGATGGCTGGCGCTGGCGGTCGGCCTCGTGCTCGGTGCGGTCCTGCTGGTGGTCGGCATCGAGCTGGGCGGCCGCTGGTATGACCGCCGGACGCCGGAACTCCTCCAGGCCGTGGCCAAAAACAAATAGCACACAAACCCAGCCGCGGCGGCGGGCGACGACGACGGGGGAGCCGGGCTCCGCCGTCGTCGTTCCCGTTTCAGGGGTTAAGATGGGTGGCATGAGTCTTCCCCCGGATCCTTTCGAAAACGACCCCCGCGCGCCGCAGACCCCGGGCAGGTCCACCGCGACGATCGAGCGTGAAGAACTCCGCGAAGAGCTTGAGCCCGGCGACCGCGAACGCTTTGCGCACTACGTCCGCAAGGAAAAGATCATGGAGTCGGCGCTGTCCGGCGAACCGGTGATCGCCCTGTGCGGCAAGGTGTGGGTGCCCGGCCGCGACCCGAACAAGTTCCCGGTATGCCCGGACTGCAAGGCCATCTACGAGGGCCTGCGCCCCGGCGGCGACGATTCCGGCAAGAAGAAGTAGTAACCTTCCCCACCCCACGAGCGCGGGCGCGTCCGGTGCCCGCCGCGCTTCCCCCTGCCTGCCAAGAAAGTCAGCCCTGGTTTTTTGATGCCCGAATCCACCGCCATCCGCGCGCCCGGCGCCATGTCTGCTGCCTACCGGCCGCTGACCATCGGCCTGCTGACGGTGATCACGCTGGCGGCGTTCGAGGCCGTGGCGGTGGCGACGGCGATGCCGGTGGTGGCGGCCGACCTGGAGGGCAAGTCCGCCTACGGGCTGGCGTTCTCCATGTTCCTGACCGCTTCGCTGCTGGCCAGCGTGGTGGCCGGAGTCTGGTGCGACGCGAAGGGCCCGCGCCCGGCCCTCGCCGCGGGGCTGGTGCTGATGGTCGCCGGGCTGGTCCTGTCCGGGGTGGCCGGGGAGTTCTGGATCTTCACCGCGGGCCGCGCCGTGGCCGGGCTGGGCGGCGGGTTCGCAATCGTGGCCGTCTACGTGATCATCGGACAGGTCTATCCGCAGCGGCTGCAGCCGGTGGTCTTTGGCTGGCTGGCGGCGGCCTGGGTGGTGCCGTCGCTGGTGGGGCCGCTGGCCGCCGGCGTCGTCGCCCAGTACCTTTCCTGGCGCCTGGTGTTCTACGGCGTGGCGCCGATCTTCCTGCTGGCCGTGCTGGTCATCTGGCCGCAGACCGGCAGCGTGGGAGCCCCGGAGAACCCGACCACGGACAAGCGCGGCGGGCGCCTGCAGGCGATGCGGGGTCTGCTGCTGGCCGGCGGCGTGTTCCTGGCCCAGTGGGCCCTGTTCGAGGCGGTCGCCGGCGGGTCCGCCGGGAAGCTGGTGCTGATGTACGCGCTGGCGGCCGGCGGCGTGGTGCTGGCGCTGGCGGCGCTGCCCAAGCTGATGCCGCCGGGCACCTTGCGGCTGCGTCGAGGGCTGCCCAGCGTGATTGCCACCCGCGGACTGATCAACCTGGCATTCTTCGGCGCCGAGGCGTTCATCCCGCTGATGCTGGTGGCGGCGCACGGCATCTCGCCGGCCACCGCGGGCCTGGCCCTGACGGCCGGCGCGGTCGGCTGGAGCATCGGCTCCTGGCTGCAGGCACGCGTCGAGACCGCCCGGCACCGGATGCTGGTGATCGGATCCGGCATCCTGACCGCCTGCATGGGGCTGATGGCGCTGGTGTCCGCGCCGTCGGTGCCGCTCGCGGCGCTCATCGTCGTCTGGGCGCTGGCCGGGTTCTCGATGGGCATGGCCTTGTCCACCACGTCCGTGATGGTGCTGAAGCTGTCCGCCCCCCAGGAGCGCGGACGGAACTCCGCGTCGCTGCAACTGGCCGACCAGCTGGGCGGCGTGGTGGGTACCGCCGGGGCGGGAGGACTGTTCGCGCTGCTGCGGGATCCGGACAACCCGGGCTCGGTGGGCGTCTACGTGGTCATTTGGCTGGTGCTGGCCGTGGTGGCGGCGGGCGGGATCGCCACCGGCTGGCGCAGCGCGGAACGGATTGAAAACGGACAGGAACAACGGGAGGAGGCCGGCACATGAGCAACGACACACTATTCGGCGCCGGACCGGTGCTGCCGCCGGCTTACCCGGAACGGGCTGCCTGGGGCACCGCCCCCAAACTGCGCCAATGGCAGGCCGAGGCCCTGCAGAAGTACTTCGAGATGGCCCCGCAGGATTTCCTGGCCGTGGCTACCCCCGGCGCGGGCAAGACGACCTTCGCGCTGCGCGTGGCCACCGAACTGGTGGACCGGGGGATCGTTAACCGGATCACCGTCGTCGCCCCGACCGACCACCTCAAGCGCCAGTGGGCGGACGCCGCGGCGCGCGTTGGGCTGGCGATCGATCCGAACTTCAAGAACTCGGACGGTTCGCACGGCCGCGATTTCATCGGCGTCGCCGTTACCTACGCGCAGGTGGCCATGAAGCCGCTGTTGCACCGGGCCAAGACCGAGGCCGCCAAGACGCTGGTGATCCTCGACGAGATCCACCACGGCGGCGACGCCCTCAGCTGGGGCGACGGCATCCGCGAGGCGTTTGAACCCGCCGCCCGGCGCCTGGCGCTGACCGGCACCCCGTTCCGCTCGGACACGGCGGCGATCCCGTTCGTGGAGTACGCCGAGGACAAGGACGGCATCCGCCGCTCGCGGGCCGACTACACCTACGGCTACGGCAGCGCCCTGCGCGACCACGTGGTGCGCCCGGTCATGTTCATGGCCTACTCGGGGCAGATGCGTTGGCGCACCAGTTCGGGGGACGAGTACGCCGCGTCGCTCGGCGAGGCCGCGGTCACCAAGGACATCACCGCGCAGGCCTGGCGCACGGCGCTGAACCCGCAGGGGCAATGGATCCCGTCGGTGCTGGCGGCAGCCGACAAGCGGCTGACCGAGGTCCGCCGGGCCGTGCCCGACGCCGGCGGGCTGGTGATCGCCACCGACCACGAGGACGCGCGGGCCTACGCCGGCCAGCTGAAGAAGATCACCGGGGAATCCGCCACCGTCATCCTCTCCGACGACGCCGGCGCCTCCGAAAAGATCGAGGCGTTTTCCGCCGGCGACAGCCGCTGGATGGTCGCCGTCCGCATGGTCTCCGAAGGCGTGGACGTGCCCCGCCTCTCGGTCGGGGTCTACGCCACCTCGACGGCCACCCCGCTGTTCTTCGCGCAGGCCGTGGGCCGCTTCGTGCGCGCCCGGAAGCGCGGCGAAACGGCGTCGGTGTTCCTTCCGTCGGTGCCGAACCTAATGGAACTGGCCAACCAGATGGAGCTGGAGCGCGACCACGCGCTGGACCGGCCGGACAAGGACAACGACGAGGGCTTCATTCCCGAAGAGGCCCTGATGGAGCAGGCCAACCGGGAAGAGTCGGCCTCGGATGCGCTGACCAAGCAGAAGTTCGAGGCACTGGACTCCCAGGCATCTTTCGACCGCGTGCTGTTCGACGGCGCCGAGTTCGGCACCGGCGGCGAGCTCGGCAGCGAAGAGGAACTGGACTTCCTGGGCATTCCGGGGCTGCTGGACGCGGAGCAGGTGGGCATGCTGTTGCGCCAGCGCCAGCAGGAACAGCAGTCGCGCAAACGCAAGCGTTCGGGCGGGGCCGCGGATCCCGAGCCGGCCCCGGCCGTGGTTGACCACCGGCAGCTGACCGAACTCCGCAACCAGCTGGCCAAGAACGTGTCCGCCTGGTCGGCGCGCTCCGGCATGCCGCACGGCGTGGTCCACTCCGAGCTGCGCCGGGTCTGCGGCGGTCCGCCGGTGGCCCAGGCCAACGAGGAGCAGCTGAACCGGCGCCTGAAGAAGCTCCAGGACTGGTTCATCGGCCGGAAGTAGCCGGCGGCCGGCCGGCTACTCGATGACGTCGATGCCGTAGTCGCTGAATTCGGCCAACGTCTTCTCGACGCGCCCGGCGTTGATTCCCGCCGACAGCGCCAGGTTCACGGCGGTGGCGTAGCCGGCCTGGGCGGCGTCGAGGGCGGTCTGGCGGACGCAGTAGTCGGTCGCCAGCCCGGCCACCACCACCTCGTCCACCCCGTGCTCCTGCAGCCAGTCGTCCAGGCTGGGCATCTCGACCAGCTCTTCCTCCTCGTCGCCCTCGCGCTCCCCGGTGGCAACCTCATCCGCCGGCGCCAGCAGTCCGTCGAAGCCGGAGTAGCCGGCGTCGTACTGGCCCTTGCGGAAGTAGGCGTCGATCCGGTCGGTGTCCAGGTCGGGATGCAGATCAGCCCCGCGGGTACCGGCGACGCAGTGCCGCGGCCAGCTGTCCACGAAGTCCGGCTCGTCGGAGAAGTGGCTGCCCGGATCCACGTGCCAGTCCTGGGTCGCGACCACGACGTCGTATTCGTCCGGCCGGGTCTCCAAATGTTCGCTGATGTCGGCGGCAGTTTTCGCTCCGCCGTCGACGGCCAGGGTGCCTCCCTCGCAGAAGTCGTTCTGGACGTCGACGATGATCAGTGCGCGTGTCATGGCTGCTCCTCGAATTCGGTGGGAATGGCGGCCTCGCCGCGCTGCAGCCGGTTCACGGCGCCGGGCAGCTCGGCCATGGAAGCGGTGTGGCGTTCGGCGGCGCGGCGGACGCCCTCGGCGCCGGTCCAGCCGTCCGCCAGCTTGCCGTTCGTGACGAACTGCTGCAGCAGCGGGCGGTCGTTGCCGTCGTCGAAGGGCGGGTGGCCGATGCCGACCACCTCGGCCGTGGCCGACCCGTGCTCGTCCAGCCGGCGCAGCGCGTATTTGCGTCCGCCGACGGAAATCTTGTTCTTCGACGCCTTCGCCACCGACACCTGCTCGCCGTTGCTGCCCTCGCGGCTGACCAGTTTGTAGACCATGCTGGCGGTCGGGGCACCGGATCCGGTGACCAGCGCGGTGCCGACGCCGTAGGAATCCACCGGAGCCGAGGCGAGGGCCGCGATCGCGTATTCGTCCAGGTCCGAGGTGACGGTGATGCGGGTGTGGTGGTTGCCCAGGTCGTCCAGCAGCTGGCGCACCCACTGGGCCTGGGCGATCAGGTCGCCTGAATCCAGCCGCACGCCGCCCAGCTCCGGACCCGCCAGGTCCACGGCCGTCCGGACGGCGGTTTCGACGTCGTACGTGTCCGCCAGCAGGGTGGTTCCCACACCCAGCGAGGCCAGCTGTGCCTCGAAGGCCTGCTGCTCGGTGTCGTGCAGCAGGGTGAAGGAATGGGCGGCGGTGCCCACCGTCTTGACGCCGTACCGGTAGCCGGCTTCCAGGTTGGAGGTGCTGGAGAAGCCGCCGATCACCGCGGCCCGGGCGGCAGCCACCGCCGACTCCTCGTGCGTGCGGCGGGACCCCATCTCGATGCAGGGCCGGCTGCCGGCGGCCCCGGTCATCCGCGAGGCGGCCGAGGCGATGGCGCTGTCGTGGTTCAGCACGGACAGGATGAAGGTCTCCAGCACGCAGGCCTCGGCGAAGCTCGACTCCACCACCAGGATCGGCGAATACGGGAAGTAGGCCTCGCCCTCGGCATAGCCGTAGATGTCGCCGGAGAACCGGAAATCGGCCAGCCAGTCGATGGTGCGCGCGTCGACCACGCCGGTGCGGGCCAGGAAGTCCAGCTGGTGCTCGGAGAACGTGAAGTGTTCCAGGCCCTCCAGAATCCGGCCGGTTCCGGCCACCACGCCGTACCGGCGGCCTTCCGGCAGCCGCCGGGCGAACGCCTCGAAGACCGAACGCCGGTGCGCCGCGCCGGAGTGCAGGGCGGCCTGGAGCATGGTCAGCTCGTAATGGTCGGTGTACAGGGAGGTGCTGGGGTGCGCCCAGCCGGCTGCGATGTTCACATCCCCGACTCTAATCCTGTTTCGCCCTCCGGGCAGTTCCGTGCCGCCGTCGCCCTCCGGGCAGTTCCGTGCCGCAGTCGCCGTCCGCGGAGTTCCGTGCCGCCGTCGGGCCGGAAGGGCGCGCCCTGCCTACAATGGAAGCCATGACCGTGAGCATCCTTCCCTCCTGCACAACCGTGCTGGACTCGGATATCGAGACGTCCCGCCGCGCGGAATCCGCCGAACTTACGGCCAAGGACACCCCGTGGGTCGTGATCGTGTGGAACGATCCGGTCAACCTGATGAGCTACGTCAGCTATGTCTTCCAAAGCTACTTCGGCTATTCGGAAACCAAGGCCCGCAAGCTGATGCTCGAGGTGCACCAGCAGGGGAAGTCAGTGGTGGCCACGGGCAGCCGCGAGCAGGCCGAGCGGGACACCGTGGCGATGCATTCGTTCGGCCTGTGGGCCACGTACCAGAAGGCGGACCAGGCGTAGATGGCCAAGGCATTCAAGCACACGCGCAAGGGAATCACCGGGTTCCTGGAACCCGCCGAGCGGGACCTGATCCGGAAGCTGTTCGCGGACGTCGTCGCCATGCTGGAAGTCGACCGGCAGGACGAGGATCCGCTCGCGGCGATCGTCGGCCTGGACATGGATGCCGCCAAGCCCCGGGACCCCGCGCTGCTCCGGTTGCTGCCGGATGCTGTGGAGCACGACGACGGCGAGGCCCTGGAGTTCCGCAGGCTCACCGAACGCTCGCTGCGGGAGGACAAGCTCGGGGCGCTGCGCGCCAGCGCGCTGCTGCTGGAACAGACGCCGCTGCACCTGACCGACGAGCAGGCCCGGCTGTTCGCCCGGGCCGTGAACGACGTCCGCTTGGTGCTGGCCGAGCGGCTGGAGCTGCGCACCGACGAGGACGCCCAGGCCCTGCATGAGATCGACGACTGGTCCCAGGCCGAGGACCTCGAGACCTATCTGGCGCTGGTCTACAACTTCATGACGTGGCTTCAGGAGACCCTGATGCAGGCGTTGCTGGACGGGCTGGACCACCCGTCGGGCCGGCACCGCTGAGCCACGCCCCGGCGCGCCGGCACCGCTGAGCCATGCTGCGTCGGGCCGCCGCCGCTGAGCCACGCCCCGTCGGGCCTGCACCGCTGAGCCACGCCCGTCCCGTCGGGCCCATAGACACGTGAAACCGAGGCCCCGAGATCGCGGGGCCACGCCCTGCGTCGGCCCGGCCACGGCGACCCGGGAATGGGCCGCAACCTTCCCGGGTCCGCGCCCAGGCGGCGCCCGGGTCGGGAGGCCGCCGTCGGCGGGGAAACACTGTGAGATGGCTAACAGAAGCCGCGCAGAAGTTCGCTCAACCGGCCGCCAACGTCTTATCCTCTAGTGAACATGAGCCCGGAAAGGCAGTGAAACTGAAGATGTTGATCCAACCCGCAGCTCCGATCGGCATCTTTGATTCCGGGGTGGGTGGGCTGACCGTGGCCCGCGCAGTGATAGATCAGCTGCCCAACGAATCCATCTTGTATGTCGGCGACACCGCAAACGGCCCCTACGGGCCGCTGCCGATCGCCGAGGTGCGCGCGAACGCGCTGGGCGTGATGGATGAACTCGTGGACGCCGGCGTGAAGCTCCTCGTGATCGCCTGCAACTCCGCCTCCGCCGCCGTTCTGCGCGACGCCCGGGAGCGCTACACGGCCCGCTACGGCATCCCGGTGATCGAGGTGATCCAGCCAGCCGTCCGCCGCGCGGTCGCCTCCACGCGGAGCGGCAGGATCGGCGTGATCGGCACCTCGGCCACCGTCGGTTCCCGCGCCTACGAGGACACCTTCGCCGCCGCGCCGCACCTCGACGTCACCTCCGTGGCCTGCCCCCGGTTCGTGGAATACGTGGAGGCCGGCGTGACGGCCGGCCAGGAGCTGCTGTCCACCGCCGAGGAGTACCTGGAGCCGCTCAAGCGTGCCGACGTGGACACGCTGGTGCTCGGCTGCACGCACTATCCGCTGCTGACCGGCGTGATCTCCTACGTCATGGGCGACGGCGTGACGCTGGTTTCCAGCGCGGAAGAGACCGCCAAGGACGTTTACCGGTCTTTGGTGTCCCACGATCTGCTGCGTCCGGAAGGGACGCCGGGCCGGCACCACTTCATTGCCACGGGCGACGCAGCATCCTTCGAGGTGCTGGCGCGCCGGTTCCTGGGGCCGGAAGTGATCGCCGTGGAGCATGTGGAGCACGTGGCGGCGCAGTATCCCACCGGGAGCATGGCCAGGATCACCCCGGAGATGGTTGCCGCCGCGCGCGCCGGGGCGCAGGCGGGCCCGAAGGTTTCGCCGTTCGCCGGTGCATCGGGGCAGTACAACCCGGGGGAGCGGGCATGAACCTGACCATCATCGGCTGCAGCGGCTCGTTTCCCGGACCGCAGTCACCGGCGTCGTGCTATCTGGTCAGCGCCCACGACGGCGAGCGGACCTGGCGCATCCTGCTCGACCTGGGCAACGGCGCATTGGGCACCGCACAGCGCTACATGGCGTTGGAGGATATCGACGCCGTCTTCCTGAGCCACCTGCACCCGGACCATTGCATGGACCTGTGCGGCCTGCATGTGGCGGTGCGCTGGAATCCCGACGGCTGGACCAAGGGCCGCATCCCCGTGTGGGGGCCGGCCGCCACGGCGGACCGCATGGCCACCGCCTACGGGCTGGAATTGGATCCGGGCATGAAAGAGGAGTTCGACTTCCACGTTTGGGCGGAACGGGAACCGGTGAAGCTGGGCCCGTTCACCATCACGCCGTATCCGGTGCGCCACCCCGTCGATGAGGCCTACGCGATCCGGGTCGAGGCTACGGAGCCCACGTCCGAGGGGCCGGTCACGCGGGTGCTGGCCTACTCCGGTGACACCGACAGCTGTCCCGCACTGGTCGAAGCGGCGTTCGGCGCGGACATGTTCCTGTGCGAGGCGGCCTTCCACGAGGGACGCGACGACGCCGTCGACGGCGTGCACCTCACCGGAAAGCGGGCTGGTGCCGCTGCCACCGAGGCGCAGGTCCGGCGGCTGCTGCTGACCCACCTGCCCGTCTGGAACGACTCCGTGCGTACCGTCGAGGAGGCCCGCGAAACCTACGTCGGCGATCTCGCGGTCGCGGTAGCCGGCGTCAGCTACGTCGTTTAAGCGGCAGCGGAGCGGTGGCGGCGACGCCTTCCGGGCGGCTCTTGGACGGAGTCGGGCGCCGGCGTCTAGGCGGCCACGGCCCGGTGGCGGCTACGTCTTCCGGGCTGCGGCGGCTGCGAGCTCCGGCCCCCGAGCGACCGCGGCCGCTGCGAGCCGATAGGGTGGACTCATGATTGATGTTGATCCAGGTTCCGCCATGCCCGCTGCCGCCGCCCGCGCCGACGGCCGGACGCCCGAGCAGTTGCGTCCGATCAGCATCACTCGCGGCTGGTCCAACCAGGCTGAAGGATCGGCGCTGATCGAGTTCGGCAACACCCGCGTGCTTTGCACCGCATCGGTGACCGCGGGCGTGCCCCGCTGGCTGAAGGGCGAAGGACGCGGCTGGGTGACGGCTGAATACGCGATGCTTCCCCGTGCCACCAACACCCGTTCCGACCGCGAATCCGTCAAAGGCAAGATCGGCGGCCGCACGCACGAGATTTCCCGGCTGATCGGTCGCTCGCTCCGCTCGGTCATCGACACCAAGGCGCTGGGGGAGAACACCATCGTCTTGGACTGCGACGTGCTCCAGGCCGACGGCGGCACGCGCACGGCGGCCATCACCGGCGCTTTCGTGGCCCTTGCCGACGCCTTGCACTGGGCTAAAGAACAGAAGCTGATCGCCCGTTCGGCCCGCCCGCTCACCGATACCGTTGCGGCCGTGAGCGTCGGCATTATCGACGGCGTGCCGATGCTGGACCTGCCCTACGTCGAGGACGTGCGCGCCGAAACGGACATGAACGTGGTGGTCACCGGATCCGGCCAGTTCGTGGAAGTCCAGGGCACCGCCGAGGGCGCGCCGTTCGACCGCGCGGAACTCGACGCGCTGCTGGACCTGGCTCTTGCCGGCACCGCCCAGTTGGCCCAGATCCAGCGGGACACGCTGGCGGAGACGCTGGGCGAAGTCATCCGTGGCTGACACCGCGGCCGCAGGCGCCGAGCCCGGCGGAGCGCCGGACGCCGGGCAGGAAATCAAGCCCCGGCTGGTCTTGGCCACCCGCAACCAGGGAAAGCTGCGCGAATTGCGAGACCTGCTGCGCGGCCAGATACCGGGGCTCGACGTGGACACCCAAGTGATCGACGCTGCCACCGCAGGGGTCCCGGACGTTGCCGAAACCGGACTCACGTTCGCGGAGAACTCCCTGTTGAAGGCACGCGCAGTGGCCGAAGCCACCGGGCTGGTGGCGGTGGCCGACGACTCGGGCCTGGCGGTTGACGTACTCGGCGGGGCGCCCGGCATCTTCTCGGCCCGCTGGGCCGGGAAACACGGCGACGACGAAGCGAACCTGCGCCTGCTCTTGAACCAATTGTCCGATATCGCGCCCGAGCACCGCGGGGCCGCGTTCGTCTGCGCAGCAAGCGTCGTGTCGGCGCGTCTCGAAGCCGTCGAGGAGGGCCGTCTGGCGGGCACCCTGCTGGCCGAACCGCGCGGCTCCGGCGGATTTGGCTACGACCCCATCCTGCAGCCGGCGGGGATGGACCGCAGTTGCGCCGAACTGCGGCCGGAGGAAAAGAACGCCATCAGCCACCGCGGCCAGGCGTTCCGCGCGCTGCTGCCTCACATAGTGGCGGCACTCGGCTAGGAATCGGAGAGGCCGTGCCGCAGCGCAGCCGGGGACCCGCCGCAGCCGGGGACCCGCCGCAGCGGAGGGGCCACTGTCGGCGGCTTGCGGCGCCCCCACACCTGCGGACTGACCGCTTTCTGCGGAGGATTTCTGCATCGCCCGAAACTGTCAGTGGCGGCGGATAGCCTGTTTTCAGTAGCAGTTCAGCACCATCGTTGGCCGCCGGGTTGTGGGTTTGTCGGCGGCGTCTGCGGATCCGTGCAGGGTTCGTGACCGCTCGTAGTCGAGGCCATGCAGCACGCATGCTGAAGATTGAGACGCTGAGATGTTTGATCCGGCCATACCCGAACCACCCGCCGCAGCAGCGCTAGCGCCCAGATCGTCTGCCACAGCGCCGAGTGCCGCAGCCACCTCTGCCGCAGCCGCGGACGCCGCAGCATCGCCTGTTGCAGGACCACTTGCCGGAGCCCCGTCTGTCACAGCCCCGCCCGCCCAAGCATCAGAAGCAGGACCACCTGCCACAGCCCCGTCTGCCGGCAGCGGTTTGTTGCGGGGCGCCGGGCCGACGGCGGGTCCGATGCGGTCTGCCGCTGTTCGGGCTGCGGCCGTTGCCCTCGAGGGCATCGACGTGGGTGCGTCGGAGCGGGAACTGGTGGAGGAGCTTACGGCGCTGGAGGGTTTGAAGGCTGCCGCCGCGGCCGCGCAGGCCAGGGTGCAGGTCGCGTTGGAGGAATCGGTGCGTGCCCGCCGTGCCTGCGCCGGGGTCCCGAAAGACCGGCAGGGCGCCGGGGTGGCCGCCCAGATCGGGTTGGCTAGGCGCGAGTCTCCGCACCGTGCCGCGGTCCTGCTGAACCTGTCCCGGACCCTGGTCGCACAGATGCCGCACACCCTGGCCGCCCTGGCCGCGGGGGATCTGAACGAATACCGGGCCGAGATCCTGGCCCAGGAGACCGGCTGCCTGTCCCCGGAGCACCGGGCCCGCGTGGACCGGGAACTGGCCGGGAACCGGGAGCGGCTGCACGGGCTCGGGAACCGTGCGCTGCGGGCCGAAGCCAAACGCCTGGCCTACCGGCTCGATCCCCGCTCGGTGGTGGAGCGGGCGGCGAAGGCCGAAGCGGACCGGAATGTGTCCTCCCGGCCCGAACCGGACACGATGGTCTCGGTCCGGACCCTGCTGCCGGTCGTCCAGGGGGTGGCGGTGATGGCAGCCCTGCACAAGGAAGCGGACCGGCTGCGCAGCACGGGCGACCCCCGGTCGCGGGGCCAGCTGATGGCCGATACCGTGTTCGAACGCGTCACCGGCCGCAGCACCGCCGACCCGGCCCGGCTGGAAATCCAGTTGGTGATGACCGACCGCGCCCTGCTCCGGGGCGAGGCCGAACCGGCCTGGCTGACCGGGCACGGCATCGTCCCGGCCCGTTACGCCCGCAACCTCACCCGCCCGCCGCAACCGCCGGCACCGGCGCCAGCACTGGCAGCAACCGGCGGCAGCCCGCGGGGCGGGGCCGGGCAGAAGGCGCCGCCGGCCGGGACCGAGCCGGGCTGGAAGACCGCCCGCGAGCAGGCCCAACGCACCAAGGTATTGAAACAGGCCAGCGTGGAAGACGTCTGGGTCCGCCGCCTCTACACCGAGCCGGGGACCGGGCAGCTGTTGGGGATGGACTCGGCCGCACGGAGATTCCCGGATGGGATGCGCCGGATGATCCACGCCCGCGACGCCGTCTGCGCAAGGCCCTGGTGCGACGCCCCGATCCGGCACATCGACCACATCGTGCCCTGGACGCAGGGCGGTGAAACGACCATGGCCAACGGCCAGGGACTGTGTGAACAATGCAACCAGTCAAAGGAAGCCGAAGGCTGGTCCAGCCGCACCCTCGACGGACCGCACCACACGGTGGAAACCACCACCCCCACCGGACACACCTACACATCCACCCCGCCACCACTGCCAGGCACACTCGCTGCAGGTGGTGCCTTCAGATCCGTGATCGCCGCCGAAGCGGCTCTAGGGGAGTCGACAGTGCGGGCACGGCGCCGTCGGCGCTTCCGACTGATGTGTAGGCGCAGCCTCCCACATCCAGCAATAAGGGCAACTAAGTTATAGCTGCGCGGATTGCGCGCGAACTGCACCTCTTCGGGTGTCCGGACCGTCCAGACCCGACGCCCGGTTCGGTCTTGACGGGGGCGGTAAGGCAGACTTGTACACGATGAGCATGCTGATCCCTTACCTGATGTCCGGTCCCCGCCCTGCCCAGTCCGCAGATGATACCTCTGCCCTCACCGGGGTGGCCGAGTGGGCCGTAGGGCTGATGGAAGGCATCGGGGCACCAGGCGCGGGTCTGGCGATCGCGCTGGAGAATCTTTTCCCGCCGCTGCCCAGTGAAGTGGTGCTCCCGCTGGCAGGCTTCACGGCCAGCCGCGGCAGCTTCAGCCTTATCGAGGCGCTGGTATGGACCACGATGGGCTCGATTATCGGCGCGTGGGCGCTTTACGGGTTGGGGGCTTGGCTGGGCCGACGGCGCATGCGCGCCATCGCCGACAAGCTTCCGCTGATCGACCTGGAAGATGTGGACAGGGTGGAAGCCTGGTTCAACCGCCACGGCTACAAGGCAGTCTTCTTTGGTCGCATGATCCCTATCTTCCGCAGCCTGATTTCCATCCCCGCCGGCATCGAGCGCATGCCGATGGGCAAGTTCCTCGCGCTCACCGCAGCCGGGAGCCTGATCTGGAACAGCATCTTTGTGCTGGCCGGCTTCTACTTGGGAGAGAACTGGCACATCGTGGAGGAGTACGCCGGCGTCTTCCAGAAGATCGTCATTGTCGTTGTCGTTGTTGCTGGCCTGTACTGGTTGACCACCAGGATCCGCAAGATCAGGAACCGGCGGGCGTAGGTAGCTGCTAAGGGCTGATCCTCCCATCGGTCAGCTTTGCCGCCGGCCCTGTAGACCTTCCGTTCCGCCGCCAGTTCCTCCGCACCACGAATCCTGCTCTAGCCCCCACCGGTCCTTACGGCGACGGACGCCACTCCGCTGACACCCCGCTGCCTTTACACCTTGACGGGCCCCCGGCCGCCACCGTGCTGCCCTCACGCCGTTGACGGGCCGCCGGCCGCCAGGCATCGCCCTCACACCCCTTGACGGCAGTCCGCCGCCACCGTGATCCCTCACATCCTTGACGGGGCCTGCGCCGCCACCTTGATGCCCGCTGGCCCAAGTGCGCCGCCGCCGAATTGACGGGAACTGCCTGGCGTCCGCACCCCGGAGCCCGCGTACGAGCTCCGGGCCGGCTCGGCCTAGGCGTTCAGTCGCCCCAATCCTCCTCCAGTTGACACGTACTCCACCTGTTGTATGGTTAGCTACATGAGTAATGAACCCGTGCACCCAGCCCAACTAGGGGTGCAATGGGCCGGGAAAGGGAGGCGGCAGTGATCGATGACTCAAAGCCGATCTTCCTCCAGATCGCCGAACGAGTTGAGAACGACATCGTGGACGGGGCGCTGGCCGAGGAAGGCCAGGTGCCGTCGACCAATGAGTTCGCCGCCTTCTACCGGATCAATCCCGCCACCGCGGCCAAAGGCGTCAACCGCTTGGTCGATGACGGGATTCTGTACAAAAAGCGGGGGATCGGCATGTTCGTAGCCGCCGGAGCCCGCTCCCGCTTACTGGCCCGCCGGCGTGACGACTTCTACCGCGAGTACGTTCAGCCGATGGCCCGGGAAGCACGAAAACTGGGTATCAGCACCGAACAGCTGACTGCCATGCTCCACCGCACCGAGTCCACCAGCGACATGACAGAGGGAAGCGTGTCCCCATGAGCTACCAGAACAAACCAGCCATCGAACTGAGGCAGGTGAGCAAGTCCTACGGTGATGCCAAGGCACTGGACAACGTCAGCCTGCGTCTGGAGGGCAACCGGATCTACGGGTTGCTGGGTCGAAACGGCGCCGGCAAGACCACCCTGATGTCGGTGCTCACTGGCCAAGGCTTCCAGAGCAGCGGTGAAGCCTTGGTCTTCGGGCAGCACCCGTATGAAAACGACGCCGTGCTGTCCCGGATCTGTTTCATCCGGGAATCACAGAAGTACCCGGACGATTTCACGCCCCGGCAGGCGTTCAAGTCCGCCGCCCTGTTCTTCCGGAACTGGGACCAGGCCTACGCAGACCGGTTGGTCGAGGATTTCCAGCTCCCGCCCAAACGGCGGATCAAGAAGCTTTCCCGCGGCCAACTCTCCGCCGTCGGCGTGATCATCGGGCTGGCATCCCGCGCGGAGATAACATTCTTCGACGAACCGTATCTGGGGCTCGACGCCGTGGCCCGCCAGATCTTCTATGACCGGCTGGTCGAGGATTTCGCCCACCATCCGCGCACCATCATCCTTTCCTCGCACTTGATCGATGAGGTGGCAAACCTGCTGGAGCACGTCGTACTGATCGACCGCGGCCGGGTCATCATGGACGACGACGCCGAAGCGATCCGCGGGACGGCCTTCACCGTGGCCGGCAGCGCTGAAGCGGTCAGGTCCTTCGCGGTGGGGCGGGAAGTGTTGCACCGCGAATCGCTGGGCTCACTGGCCTCGTGGACCATCGACGGCAGGCTCTCGGATGGCGAACACGCCGAGGCTGCGGAACTCGGTGTGGAGTTGGCGCCGGTGTCGCTCCAACAACTGGTCGTGCGGAAGACCACTGCTGCAACCGATGCCGTCGCCGATGCCGACTCCGAGCTGGAGGTCTTGAAATGAACCGCGTCATCAACGTAGCGCGCATGCAGTTGATCAATAAGTGGACCTTCCTGGGCATCCCCGCCGTAATCCTGCTGGCCTCCTTTCTGGTGACCCTGGCCATCTGGGCGATGATTCCTGCCGACGGCGGCACGCTGTATTCCGGAACCGCGCAGGCGGTGATGTGGTACTTCCTGGCGCTGGGCATTCAGTCGCTGACACTGACGTTCCCGTTCTCGCAGGCGATGAGCGTGAGCCGCCGTACCTTTTACCTCGGCACCGTCGGCCTGTTCGCCGTGGTCGCCCTTGCCGTCAGTGTCCTGTACTACCTGCTGGGCCTGCTGGAAATTGCCACCGGCGGCTGGGGCTTCAACGGCAGGATGTATGCCCTGGGCTGGATCGCCGACAGCAGCCCGATGGTGCAGATCCTGTTCTACTTCATCGCCATGGTGGCGTTGTTCATGATCGGTTTCTGGTTCGCCACCATCTACAAGCGCTGGCAGGCGACCGGGATGTTAATCACATGGGTCGCGATCGCCGTGGTCCTGATCGGGCTGCTGGGCCTTATCGCCTGGCAGGGCTGGTGGCCGGCCGTCGGCGGGTGGCTGGTGGCCCAGACCCCGCTGAGCACCTCCGGCTGGACGGCGCTGTTCTGCGCGGCCCTGGCGGCCGGGTCCTACCTGACCCTCCGCCGGGCCACCCCCTGACCAAGCCTTGACCCGCCCGCAGGACGGCGGCCCCAGCACGCGCGCCGGGGCCGCCGTCGTGGCGTGTTGCAGGCGCAGAACCGTCCGTGCCGTCGCTTAGGGTTGAACGCGTGGCAGTTGACTTCACGGCGATCGATTTCGAGACGGCAAACGGGTTCCGGGGCTCCCCATGCTCCGTCGGCTTGAGCAAGGTCCGTGACGGCCGGATCGTCGAGGAAGCCTCCTGGCTGATGCGGCCGCCGGAGGGCTTCGACCACTTCGACCGGCGCAACGTCCAGATCCACGGCATCACCGCGGGCATGGTAGCGGGAAAGCCGCGTTTCGGTGAGATCTTCGCCGACCTGGCAGCCTTCATCGGCTCCGACGTGCTGGTCGCCCACAACGCCGCCTTCGACATGGGCGTGATCCGATCGGCTCTGGAAGTCTCGGAACTCTCCGGGCCGGCCTACGACTACGCCTGCACCGTCATCCTGTCGCGGCGCAGCTATTCGCTCGTCTCATATTCCCTGCCGTTCGTCGCCGAGGCCGCAGGCGTGCCGCTGCACAACCACCACGACGCCGTGGCGGACGCGCGGGCCTGCGCCGGCATCATGATCGACATCGCCGGCCGCAACTCCGCCGGCAGCATTCCCGAGCTGCTGACCGCCCTGCAGTTGCGCGCCACGCGCCTGGAGGCCTACCTCCACGGCAGCGCGGCGGTGTCCAAACCCACCCGGACCGCGCTCGAGCGGCAGGCGCTGGGTGCGGCCGGGGGCGCCGCGCCGTCGTCGGCCTGGACCTACTGGCCGGACGAGGGGGAGAACCCCGAGCCCAACCACGCGGCCGACGACTCCCACCCGCTGTACGGCCAGACCGTGGTGTTCACCGGCAATCTGGGCCTGTCGCGGCAGGAGGCGAAGAACCGGGCGGCGGAGCTGGGGGCCCGGCCGGCCAGCAACGTCACCCGGAAGACCACCGTGCTCGTCGTCGGCGACGGTTTCGTCGCCTCCGACCTCAAGAGCGGCCGCGTCACGGCCAAGGCACACAAGGTGCTGCAGCTGCACAGCAGGGGCCAGCAGATCGAGGTGCTGTCCGAAGGCGAGTTCTTGCAAATGATCGGGGGACGCTGGCCCGCGCACAGCGTCTGACCCGCCGCCGTCGCCCGCCACCGGAGTCAGAGCCGGAGGCCTACCCCGGTGAGTTCCTCGGACAGGTCGATCAGTCGGGAGGCGGCGTTGCGCTCGCGGGCGTGCCGCCGCGGCGCGACGACGGCGGGGCGTCCGGTCAGCTGGAACGGCCCGTCCGGTCCCCAGTAGTCGCCGTTGCGGACCTCCTCGGCGGCTGCCGCGTGCACCAGCGGCCGGGCGCCGGCGTCCTTGCCCTGCGCCACCAGCCCGAAAAGCACCCGTTGCCAGCCCGCCGCCGGACGCGACAGCTGCAAGCCCGGCCGGTCCGGGGTGAAGTATTTGCGCGCGTACCCGGGATGGGCCACCACGGAAGCGACCGGCGAGCCCACCGCGTGAAGCCGGTTCGCCAGCTCGAATCCGAAACTCATCACCGCCAGCTTGGACAGCGCGTAGGACCGGTAGCTGTTGTACCGGGCCGGCAAAGCTGCCCGGCGGAAGTCCGGCCGGACCCAGCGATGGCTGATGCTGCCCACATGCACCACGCGGCCGCGGCTGCGGCGCAGTACAGGCATCAGCCTAGCGACGAGCGCGAAGTGGCCCAGGTGGTTGGTGCCGAACTGCAGTTCGAAGCCGTCGGCGGTGAACTGCAGTTCCCGGGAACCGATTACCCCGGCGTTGGCCAGCAGGGCATCGATCCGCCCCCGCTCGGCAAGTTCGCCTGCCGCTTGCCGGACCGAGGCCAGATTGGCAAGATCCAGCTCCTGAAAGTGCACGTCCGCGCCGGGCACAGTGCGGCGGACGGCTTCCATGGCTGCCCGGGCGCGTGCCGCATCACGGGCAGCCATGACCACCGTGGCTCCCGCCGCGGCCAGTTGTTCACTGGCGAAGTAGCCGAGGCCGGCGCTGGCACCGGTCACGAGGATCGTCTTCCCGTCCTGGCGGGGCAGCGCAGGGGCAGCGCGGTCGTGGTCCACGGGCTCAGCCCTGGGTTTGCGCCAGGAAGCGCTCCGCCATGCCGAGAATGACGTTGGGGGCCTCCAGCGCGGCCAGCCATTCGGCGGGGAGTGCCGCCTCGCCATAATGGGCGCCCAGGAGGTTCCCGGCGAGGCTGCCGGCCGAGTCGCTGTCGCCGTCGTGATTAATGGCCGCGGCGACCGCCCGGCGGAAGTGGTGCTCCGGCGTCGTGCTGTCCGCCGTCGCCAAGACGGCGTAGAGGGCGATGGCCAGGGCTTCCTCGGCCACCCGGCCCAGGCCCAGCGTGGCGGTCAGCACGGCCGGCTGCACGGGGCCGCCTGCCGACAGCTCGATGGCGGCGCGCAGCCGCCCTGCCAACTCGGCGGCGGCCGGGTCCTGCTCGGTGCGGGCCAGCAGGGCCACGGCGGCGCCGGGCAGCGTGGCCTGTTCGTGCACCAGCAGCCGGATCAGCGTGGCGAAGGTTGCCGCGCTCTGGTGGGCCGTCGGATGGCCGTGGGTGAGCGCCGAGCCGTCCGTGGCCAGCCGCTGGACTGTTTGGTCGTCGACGAACGGCAGCAGCCCGAAGGGAGCCGACCGGACCACCGTGCCGCAGTCCTTCGAGTCCGGGTTGACCGGGCGCGCCCGCGTTCCCATTTCCCCGGTGGCCAGGCCGGACAGGCAGGCGGCGCCGGGGGCGCGGCGTGCGTGCAGCACGTCCTGTTCGTCGATCCAGCGCGGCTGGGGCTCCGGCGCGTTGTCCGGAAAGCGGCCCTCCTGGGTGGCGTACCAGCGCAGGTAAGCCAGCCAGAGGCAGGCGGCTTCGTCGGCGGCGGTACCGGCATTGGCCCATTCCAGCGCCTCGGTCAGCCCGTCGAGGGTATAAAGCGTCAACTGCGTGTCGTCGGAGAAGTGGCCGGGCTCCGCCAGTTGGGAGAAGTCCCGCAGCCCGTCCGCCCCGAAGCGTCCGGCGATCGCGTCGAAGGAGTCGAATTCGACGCCGGCCCCCAGCTGGTCCGCCAGGGCGCCCCCGAGCAGGCAGCCGCGCACCCGCGAGGCGAAGTCCGGCACCGCGTGGGCCGTCGTCTCCGGCTGGGTAATGGGCGGCGGCGCGGCGGCGGGAACCGGTGTGGGCTGGGCAGCGTCGGGAGCGGGCCGCATGGTGCCGGGAGGAGGCGGCGCGCTGCCGGCGAAGTCCGGCGCGTCGGCGGAGGGGGAACCGGGGAGCGGGGCGTCGTTAGTCACGACTACCAGCTTAGGCGCGGGACCGGACCTTTCGCCGGGCATCCTTCCCGGGCAGCACCCAGCTTTTTCACAGACCCCGATGCCAGAGTGGAGTAGTTTTGAGTAATCCGCCGGCTGCTGGCCGGCCCTGCAGAAGGACAGTATCCATGGCAGCAGCCCACCCCGCGTCACCGGCTCCGGCCGTCCACGCCGCCCCGCCCCGGCTAGGCGAGGGGCGCAGCTATTCGGCCCGCATCGGCGCCGAAGCGGCAGGTTCGTTCCTGCTCTTTTTCGGTGCCCTGGGGATCGGCATGTTCAATCCGCAGGGCGGCTTCAGCGTCCCCTTCGGCTTCGGCCTGGCGGTCGTTGCCGGCATGCTTGCGTTCGGCCACGTCTCCGGCGGCCACTTCAACCCGGCCATCACGCTGGGCAGCGCGCTCGCGGGCCGGACCTCCTGGAAGTCGGTGCCGCCCTACGTCCTGGCGCAGCTGGCCGGCACCTCGCTGGCCGCCGTCGTGCTCTGGGTGATCATGGGCAGCCACCCGGTCAGCGCCCAGTCGGCCGGCGTGTTCACGTCCATCTCCAACGGTTACGCCGGCGGCGACGAACTGGGCTTCTCGATGGCGGGGGTTTTCCTGGCCGAAACCGTCGCCACCGGGCTGCTCGTGGCGGTCTACCTCGGTGCCACCTCGTCCCTGGACCGGCTCCGCAGCGCCCCGTACGCGGTGGGGCTTGCGTTCGGCGTGCTGACCGCCGTGATGCTCCCGATTTCCAACGCCGGACTGAACCCGGCCCGCTCCACGGCCGCGGTGTATTTCGCGGACGGCAGCCCGCTGGGCGAACTGTGGCTGTTCTGGGCGGCCCCGCTGCTGGGTGCGGTGATCGCCGGGCTGCTCTACCGCAGTGCCGAACTGGTGCCCGGGCCGCGCAAGGCAACCAACGACGGCGATGCACCGGCTGCATCTTCCGGCAAGCCTGTGGAGGGGAAGACTGCCGCTGGCGGCGGCGTTTCGGCCGGCACGGTGTCCGCCGGAGGCGCGGCCGCCGGATCCGCGGCCGGCTCGGTGCCCGCCGGGTCCGCCGCCGGACGTGAGGTTCCCGACGTCGCGGTGGAGGACCAGCCGGACGAGCCCGCGCCGGCGGACGATCAGGGCGCCGCCGAAGCCCGCGACTTCTTTGACCGCAAGCCGAACCGGACACGCCCGGACGGCGAATAACCACAAGGCCCCGCGCAACGGCACGTCCCGATTTCGGGACGTGCCGTTGCGCTTGTCCGAAACTGTCCCAGCCGGCGGATAGTTTGGAAATATGAGGTTACTGCACACGTCCGACTGGCACCTGGGTCGTTCTTTCCACGGCGTCGGGATGCTGCAGGCGCAGCACGCTTTCGTGGAGCAACTCCTGCAGACAGTACGCGAGGAGGGCATCGACGTGGTGCTCATCGCGGGCGATGTGTACGACCGCGCGCTTCCCGGTGTAGATGTGGTCAACCTCTTTTCCGATGCCTTGTCGCGCATCCGCGGTGCCGGGGCAACGGTGATCTTGACCAGCGGCAACCACGATTCGGCCACCCGGTTGGGCTTCGGCTCCGGCATCCTGGCCCACGGCGGGGTCCATATCCGTGCCCGGCTGGACCAGCTTGCGGACCCTGTGGAGCTGGACCTGGACGGCGCGACCCTGGCCGTGTACGGGATCCCGTACCTCGAGCCGCGGCTGTGCGCGGAGGAGCTGGGCGCGGAGGCTCCCAGCCACACCGCCGTCACGCGGTCGGCGCTGGATCTAGTCCGTGCCGACCTTGAGCAGAGGCGCGCCGGCGGCGCCGTGCATTCCCTGGTCATGGCGCACACCTTTGCCAGCGGCGGCGTCACCTCGGACAGCGAACGGGACCTGAGCATCGGGGGAGTGGGAGCGGTCCCGCTGGATTTGTTCGACGGCCTCGACTATGTGGCGCTGGGCCACCTGCACGGGCGCCAGGCGCTGAGCGAAACCGTGCGCTATTCCGGCTCACCGCTGCCTTATTCGTTCTCCGAGGCCGGCCACGAGAAGGGCGGCATCATCCTCGAATTCACCGCGGACGGGCTCGCGTCGGTGGAAAACGTCAGCTGGCCCTCCCCGCGCAGGCTCGCCGTGCTCAGGGGCACCATGCAGGACCTGCTCGAATCGGCGGACCACGCCTGGGCGCAGGACGCCTATTGCCAAATCACGGTCACCGACGACGAACGCCCGGCGAAGGCGATGGAACGGCTGCGGGCGCGCTTTCCCGACACGCTGGTGCTCAACTTCGAACCCGCCTCCGGGCCGCGCCGCGACACCATGAGCTACAGCCAGCGCATCGCGAAGGCCCAGGACGACCTGGAGGTCTGCTGCGGCTTCCTGGACCACGTCCGCTCCCGGCCGGCCGACGAAGCCGAACGCGCACTGCTGGCCGAGGCGTTGGCCGAGGTGCAGGCCGCGGAGGCCGCGGCATGAGGATCCACCGGCTTGAAATGCAGGCCTTCGGGCCGTTCGCTGCGCGGGAAACCATTGACTTCGACGAGCTGGGAGAGCAGGGGCTGTTCCTGCTCAACGGGCCGACCGGGGCCGGCAAGACCAGCATCCTGGACGCCATCTGTTTTGCGCTGTACGGGTCCGTTCCCGGCGCACGCCAGCAGGGGAAGCGGCTGCGCAGCGACCACGCCGAACCCGGGACAGAGCCGGAAGTCGTGTGCGAATTCTCCGCCCGCGGCAGACGGTTCGAAGTGACCCGCAACCCGCAGTGGGAACGGCCCTCGTCCCGGGCCAGGTCCGGATCGGTGACGGAGCAGGCGCGCACGCTGCTGCGCGAGAAGATCAACGGGGCCTGGGTCCAGAAAAGCGGCCGCAACGACGAGGCCGCGGCCGAGCTGCTGGCCGTCCTGGGCATGAGCCTGGAACAGTTCACCAAGGTAGTCCTGTTGCCCCAAGGCGACTTCGCGGCGTTCCTGCGCGCCGACGCCAGGGAACGCCGGCCGTTGCTGCAGCGACTGTTCGCGACCGACCGCTACGAGGCGGTGGAGCAGGTCCTGGCGGACGAAGCGGCCAAGGCTCGCTCGGACTACCTGGCCGCGGTGGCAGGATCCGACCACCTGCTCGCGCGGGCAACAGAGGAAGCAGCCCGGCATCTGGCCGCCGAGGACATGCCGGACCAGTCAATGCCTGCCGCGGACCTGCTCGCCGCGCTTGAGTCCTCGATGGCGTCCGCGGCCGGCTCCGTCCGCGACGTGGCCGAGCGCGGACAAGATGAGCTGGGCCGGCTGCGGGAGGCGATCGCCCGGCACGAGCGGGCGCTGGCCGACCACGCGGAATTGGCGGCGCTGGAGAAACTGGCAGCCGAGCACCGCAACGGCGCCGACGGCCACGCAGCGCTGACCGAAACCCTGGCATCGCACCGGGCCGCGGAACTGCTGGCGTCGCCCATCCGGCACCGGGATCAGGCGGCACTTGCTGTGGAACGGGCCGGGAAAGAGTTTTTGGACCGGATCGACGAGGCCGAAGCCCATCCGCTCTTCCCAACATTCGTTTCCCGCCGCCCCGACCCCGATGCCGCGGGACAGGCGCTGCTCGAGGAGGCGGCGGCACAGCTCTCCGCCGAGCTCGGACGAATCCGCGCCCTGCTGCCGGAAGAGCAGCGGTTGCAGGCGGCGGCTGCCGACGTGCGGCGGTTGGAACAGCACGCGGGCCGATTGGCCAAGGACATCGGTGCCGCGGAAACAACCCGGGAACGGCTGGCTGAAACCGGCCGCGGGCTGCAGGAGGAATTGGCCACGCTGGCGGCAGCCTCCGACGACGTAGGCCTGCTCACCGAGCGGCTGGAACAAGCCCGGCAGCTTCGGGAGACCGTGGCCGACTACGGCGCCTGCCTGGCCAAGACCGACGAGGCCCGCCGGAACCGCGATGCGGCGCACGCCAGGCAACTTCGGCGCAAGGAAGCCTGGCTGTCGCTGTTGGAACAGCGACTCGATCAAGCCGCAGCGGAGCTCGCCGCCAACCTTGCAGAGGGAGACCCCTGTCCGGTGTGTGGCGGAACGGAACATCCGCAACCGGCCGCGGCCGCCGGCGGACACCTGGTCACCCGTGAACAGGAAACAGCAGCCCGGGAGGACCACGCGGCGGCGGAAGCCACGTACTCCCAGGCCCGTGAGGCGTGCGCGGCACTGGAACAGCAACTCTCGGCCCTGGCCTCCCGCGGCGGCGCGACCGACGCCGCCGAAGCGGCCGCCGCCGTCGTCGCCGCCCGTGCCCGTTTGGACGAGGCCGTCGCGGTCCGGGAACGGCGCACAAAACTGCAGGAACGGGCGGCCGCCACGACCGAGCAGCTCGACGAGAACGGCCGGCAGCTGTCGGCCCTGGCCGTGGCCAAGGCCTCCGCCGATTCCGACCTCAAGGCCGGGAGGGAACGCGTGCAGGAACTCGAGCAGAAGCTGCGCGAGGCCCGTCCGGACGGAGGCAGCCTGCACGAACACGCGGCCTCGCTGTCCCGCCTCGACCAACTGCTGGCCGCTGCCCTGGACGTCCTGGGACAGCACCGCCACTGCGGCAACGCGTTGGAGCAGGCAGAGGCCGATCTGGCCTCGGCCATCGGGCAGTCCAGCTTCGCCTCCGAAGACGAAATCCGGGTGTCCCTGCTGGCACCGGCACAGCTGCAAGAACTGCAGCGGCGCCACACCGCCTACACCGAAGCAGGCCAGCGGCTGCAGGTGCTGGAGTCCTCCGAAGCCGTCGTCCGTGCCCGCACCGCCCTCGAGAAGGGCGAAACACTGCCGGGGACCGCGGAACTGGACGCGGCACGCGGGGAAGCCGCGGTCCTGGACGGGCTGGTGCAGGAGCACCACGTGCGGCACGGGGTGCTGACTGCGTCGCAGCAACAACTTGCCAGCTACCGCCGGCGTTTTGACGAGGAACAAGTCCGCTTGGCCCCGATCGCGGAACGGCACGAGCTCCTGCAGTCGGTGGCGGACACGGTCAGGGGACTGGGCGAGAACGAACGCAAGATGACGCTCACCACCTACGTCCTGGCCGCGCGGCTGGAGCAGATTGCGGCGGCGGCTTCCGAACGCCTCATCGCCATGACCGACGGGCGGTACACCCTGGTCCACGACGACTCGAAGTCCGGCAACAAGAAGTCGGGCCTGGGATTGCACGTCAGCGACGAATGGACGGGGCAGCGGCGCGACACCTCCACCCTGTCCGGCGGCGAATCCTTCATGGCCTCGCTTGCGCTGGCACTCGGCCTGGCCGACGTAGTGCAGGCAGAGGCAGGCGGCGTGGACATCGAGACGCTGTTCGTCGATGAGGGATTCGGCAGCCTGGATGAGCAGGCGTTGGAGCAGGTCATGGATGCGTTGGAGGGACTGCGCGACGGGGGCCGGGTCATCGGCCTGGTCAGCCACGTAGCGGAGATGAAGCAGCGCATCGGCGCCCAGCTCCAAGTCACGAAGGGGCGCCACGGCTCCTCCGTCCGCACCGTGCTCACCGGGGCCGCCTGACCACCGGTATGATAGTTGTGTTATCCGGGTTGTGCGCATCGGGAGGCGGGACGATGCGCGGTTCGAACCAACGGAAAAACCGATGACTGCTTCTGATTCCGGCGCGCCCGCCCAGCAACAAGCCCCCGGCAACGACACCTCCGGCCGCCGACGTCGCAAGACCCGAAACCCCTTCGGCCGCTACGCGCGGCTGGCGCGGATGGCCGGAGCCTCTTTTCTGGCCATCGGATTCCTTGCCCGGCTGCCGCTGGCGATGCTCACGGTCGGCGCCCTGACACTGGTCACCGTAAGCACCGGATCCTACGCCTCAGGCGGTTTCGCCGCAGGTGCCGTAGGCATCGGCTCGGCCGCCGGTGCGCCGCTCTTCGGCTACCTTGCCGACCGGGTCGGTCAGCGGCCCGTGCTGCTGGTCGCGGCTGCCGCACACACCTGCGCGATTGCCGTGCTGCTGACCTGCGTCTACATCGGAGGCAGTGGAGCCGGCCCCGTGGCGGTGCTTGCGGCGTCCTTCGCCGTCGGGGCCACCTGTCCGCAGGTCGGCCCGCTGGCCAGGGTGCGCTGGATGGCGATGACCCGCAAGGACAAGCCGGTATTGGACACGGCGCTGTCCTACGAGAGCACCGCCGACGAACTGACGTTCGTGCTCGGACCGGCCCTGGTCGGGCTGCTCGCGGCGCTGATTGCCCCGTGGCTGCCCTTCGTGCTGGCCGCCGCCCTGACCGTGACGATGGTGACTGCCTTTGCCGTCCACCCCACCTACCGTGCGGTCGTCCCGGTGACGCCCGGACTGGTCAAGGCGCATCCCGGAGCCGCTGCGGCTGCCTCGCCGGTGCGGATCAACTGGCCGCTGGTTGCCATCCCCGTGCTGGGGATGGTGGCCATGGGCGTGTTCTTCGGCGCAACCCAGAACGCCCTGAGTGCCTTCGGCGGCAGCTTCGGCGCGGCCGACACCGCGGGCCTGCTGTATGCGCTGCTGGGCCTGACGTCGGCCTTCGGTGCGCTGTCCGTGGCCTACTGGCCCGCACGGTGGAAACATTCCAGCCGCTGGGTCGTGTGCGCGGCGGCGATGACGGCGTTCTGCGTCCTGCTGCTGCTGCCCGCCGAAGTGCTGCCGATGATTTTCGTGCTGCTGGTGGTCGGCGTACCCGTCGGACCCACCATGGTCACCATCTACGGCATCGGAAGCCTGGTCGCTCCGGACGAGCGGCTCGGCACGGTGATGACGCTGCTCGCCAGCGGCGTCGTCCTCGGCTCTGCCATTGGCTCGGCGGTAGCCGGGGCGCTGGCCGAGAACCTGGGACACTCCGGTGCGTTCCTGGTGTCGATTGCCGCCTCAGCCATGCTGCTGGTGCTGGGCCTGGTCGCTGCCGCCGTCGTCCGGCGCCGCGGGGACGCCTGACAGCCGGCCGCCTGCTGCCGCGGCCGGGCTCAGCGCAGCTCCGCCTCGATGACTGCGGCTGAGCGCTTCAACGCCTCCGCAATTTGCTCATCCGGAGTGTCGGTCCGGATGTAGACCACGGCCACGGCAGCCGGGAGCTGCCCCGGGACGGTGACCGGCACGGCGACCGACGAGACGCCGGGGATGACCTCGTCATGGCTGATGGCATACCCGGCGGCCTTGGCGAGCCGGGCCTCCGGACGGATCGGCTGGCCCGGAGCATGCTGCTCCCACTGGTCCCGGGTCAGGGCCGATTGGATGGCGATGCCCGGGGCTCCCGCGGCAAAGGAATGCCGGGTGCCCGGACGCTGCACCAGTGCCGTCGTATGCCGCGGCTCCACGGTCAGCAGCGTCACGCAGTCGTGCTGGTCCCAGACCGCGACAAAGGCCGTCATCATCAGGTCGTTGGCCAGTGCTGTCAGCTCCGGCAGCGCCGCCGACTGCAGGTCCCGCGAAACACCCCGGGCCAGCGCGGCCAGGCCGGGCCCCGCCTGCACCCTGCCAGCCGAATCGCGCATCAGCAGCGAATGGTCCTCGAGCGTGCGCAGGATCCGGTAGGCGACCGAGCGGTGCACGCCCAACGCCTCGGACAACTCGGCGATCGTCATCGGCGACGGCGCCTCCGCCAGGATCTCCAGGGCCCTGATGCCGCGCGACAGGGTCTGCGAGTGCGCCGGAGCGGGTTTGATGGGGGTCTGGCTCATCGGTACATCCTCTGGAAAGTCCTGCACGGGAAATGCGGCGGGAACCGGTCACAGTGCTTGTGCCGGCCCTCACAGGTCCCATTGTTCTATATCGGGACAAAGCGTCCAACTATAGAACGCAGCGCCGTGCTCGGCAGCTTCTTTGGGGTATGGGGCGCTCACGGCCTCCTGTCGTTCCCGCAGGAGAGCGACGTCGTGGCGCACCCCGGCGGCGTTTGGGCGTTATGGAAATGATATGGCGGCGCTATGTGTGGCCCGTCACTGTCCGGTAATATGGCTCCAGTCACATTACCGACCGTTCGGTAACCGTTCTGTGAATTCAACGGAGAAAATATGTCAACGTCAGAAGAGCTGGCAGGCAACCTCAGCCCAGCAGCCCGCCGTGAAGAGCGCAAGGTGCTCGCGGGCACCTTGGTCGGTACCACCATCGAGTGGTACGACTTCTTCATTTACGCGCAAGCCGCCGGCCTGGTGCTGGCTACGTTGTACTTCGCGCCGCTGTCCCAGGAGAGCGCCGGCCTGGCGCAGATCGTTTCCTGGGCCTCGCTGGGTATCAGCTTCCTGTTCCGCCCGCTCGGCGCCATCGTCGCCGGCCACTTGGGCGACCGTTTGGGCCGGAAGATGATGCTGGTCTTCACGCTGGTGCTCATGGGCGCCGCGACATTCCTGATCGGCGTGCTGCCGACCTATGGGGACATCGGGATCACGGCCCCGATCCTGTTGGTGTTCCTGCGCATCCTGCAGGGATTCTCGGCCGGCGGCGAATGGGGCGGCGCCGCGCTGATGTCCGTGGAGCACGCGCCGGTCAACAAGCGCGGCTTCTTCGGTGCCTACCCGCAAATCGGTGTTCCCATCGGCATGATCCTTGCCACCGGTGTGATGTGGCTGATGACCACTATCCTCAGCGAGGATGCCTTCCTTGCGTGGGGCTGGCGCGTACCGTTCCTGTTCTCGGTCGTGCTGATCCTGGTCGGCTACTTCATCCGTCGCTCCGTGTCCGAGTCCCCGGTCTTCAAGGAGATGCAGGAGCGCAAGAAGGAATCGGCCGCTCCGCTGGGCCAGCTGTTCAAGCACAACTGGAAAGAGGTCATCCTCACCGCGCTGATCTTCATTGCCAACAATGCCGCCGGATACCTGCTGATCGCGTTCTTCGCTTCCTACGCCACCAAGCCGGCGGAGGCCGGAGGCCTGGGGATGGACCGCCCATCGGTCTTGCTGGCCACCACGCTTGCTGCTTTCGGCTGGTTGATCTTTACCATGTACGGCGGAATTCTCTCCGACAAGATCGGCCGCATCCGCACCTTCCAGATTGGCTACGTGTGGGTCCTGCTGTGGCAGATTCCCATGTTCATGCTCATCGACACCGCGAGCATTCTGCTGATGGGCATCGCGATGTTCGTGCTGACCATCGGTCTGGGCCTGTCCTACGGCCCGCAGTCGGCCCTCTATGCCGAAATGTTCCCGGCCAACGTCCGATACTCCGGCGTTTCCATCGGCTACGCCATTGGTGCCATCCTTGGCGGTGCCTTCGCTCCGTTGATCGCCGAGTTGTTGTTGGGCCGGACCGGAAGCACGATCTCCATCGGGATCTACATCATGGTGCTGTGCGTCATCTCGCTCGTGGCAGTCTCCGTGGTCAAGGAGACCAAGGGCAAGAACCTGCGCGTGGAGGAAGCACACCAGGAGTACCTGCAGCAGCACCCCGAAGCGCGCGAGAACCGCTAAGTCGCGCCAGTCACCAGAGGCCACCAACTAAGGCCTCCGCGGGACTGCAGAGACGGACCGCCGCCGGCAGCGATGCCGGCGGCGGTCCGCTGTGCTTTAACCTGGTGGCGGCAGCCGCTACCGGGGCAGCGCTGCCATGACCTCGTCGTCGCTGACCTGGCCAAAGTATTGGTAGGCCTCGCCTACGGCTCTGAAATTGCGTGGCTGGCGCAGGCAGATCACGGCCTCGGCCAGTTTCTGGAGCTCGGCACAGGCCTGCGGCGGGCCCACCGGCACCGCGACGACGATCTCGCGGGGGTCGCTCTGCCGTACGGCGTTGATCGCAGCCTTCATGGTGGCGCCGGTGGCCAACCCGTCATCGCAGAGGATCGTGGTCCGGCCGCGCACCTCTACCGTCCGGCCCTGGAGATACGCTTCCTGCCGCCGCTTCAGTTCGGCCCGTTCCCTGTCCTGGACCTCCTGCAGCCGCTGTTCGCTGTAATTGCGGCGGCGCAGTTCTGCCACTATCGCTTCCACCATGACGACGGCGGTGTGCCCGCCATGGGCGGCCAAGGCACCGAAGGCGACCTCCGGCTGGCCCGGAATGCCTAGTTTGCGGACGATGAGCGCGTCGAAGTCGGCGGCCAGTTCTTTCGCCAACACCGCGCCCACCGGGACGCCGCCGCGCGCCAGGCCGAGCACGGTGACGTCGTCGCGGCCGCGGTATGCTGCCAGTTCGGCCGCCAGTTGCCGGGCGGCATCGGGTCGATCGGTGAAAGGGGCAGGTGCTCCGCTCAACAGTCCCACAATTTCAGTATCCTCTTGCGTTTCCCGGCTCGCGAGGGGGAGCGAACGCCCGCCGCGGCGGCGAAACGTGACGTGGCGGGCGTTCCGCCGGCCCAACGAAGCGGCTATTGCTCGACAGCCTGATAGACCGCTTAACCTGCATGGGTAGTTCTCCCCATCGCGGGTCGGATGCCCGCGGGATATGCTCGTGACAACGGTGGGGCTCGGAACGGGGGCCCGCATCGCGTCGGCTGGACTTGGGTCCGGCCGTGGAAGAGCCGGACCCGCAGGATTCCCCCAACGCCTGCCGCTCCGGCTCTTTCGTTTAACGCGGCTGTCGCCGCAGGCGCGCGGTTTGGCAGCGGAGCCGTCCCGGCGTATGAATGGTAGGTGACCCAAGCCTCCGACCCCGCTCCCGAGAACCGATCAGCGCCCCGACCGGCCGGCCCCGACGGCACCGAGGCCGGCTTCGTCCCCGACCCCGGCCGGTGGCGGATCCTGGCCGTGCTGCTGGTGGCCATCTTCATGTCGCTGGTGAGCGTGAGCATCGTCAACGTGGTGCTGCCGTCCATCCAAACCGGACTGGGCGCGTCGGACTCGGACCTCCAGTGGGTGCTCTCCGGCTATGCGCTGACTTTTGGTGTAGTGCTGGTGGCCGCCGGACGGGCGGGCGATATTCTGGGCCGCGGCCCGCTGTTCATCGCCGGCGTCGCGCTCTTCACGCTCTCCTCGGTGGCCGCCGGACTCGCTCCGGATCCGCTCAGCCTGAACATCACCCGCTTCGTGCAGGGCCTGGGGTCGGGGCTGCTGAATCCTCAGGCCGTGGGGATGATCCAGCAGTATTTCCGCGGTGCGGAACGCGGCCGTGCCTACGGGGCGCTCGGCAGCGTGATTGGCGTGTCGGTGGCCGTCGGGCCCCTGTTGGGCGGAACGATCATTGAGTTCGCCGGTGTCCAGGACGGGTGGCGCTGGACCTTCCTCGTGAATGTACCGGTCGGGATCCTGGCCATCGTGCTGGCGCTGATGTGGTTCAAACCGCGGCACACCGCCGTTGACCCTCCAGGGGAAGCAGACCGCGAAGGCGCCGCCGGCCTGCCCCGGGTAGCCAAGCCCGAACGCGACCTCGATCCCGTCGGGGCCGTGCTGCTGGGCCTGTCGGTGCTGGCGCTGCTGCTGCCCTTCGTCGAACGCGGGGCCGGTGCATGGATCTGGCTGCTGCTTCCCGGCGGCGCGGGACTGCTGGCGCTGTGGGCCTGGTGGGAACATACTTACAGCCACCGCGGGCGCAGCCCGATGGTCGACCTGCGGATCTTCCGCACCCACAGCTTCTCCGCCGGCTCGCTGATCGCCGGCCTGTACTTCATGGGCGTGACCAGCGTATGGGTGCTGGTGGCGCTCTACATCCAGCAGGGGCTGGGCGGCAGCGCTCTGGAGGCGGGGTTGATCGGGCTGCCTGCCGCGCTGCTCGGCGCCTATTCGTCGCACTGGTCCGGCAAGCGGGTGCTGGAGCGTGGGCGGCAAATGATCGTCGCCGGGATCCTCTGCGCGTTGCTGGGGCTGGCGTCGACCATCGCCGTAATCCAACTGGAGGCAGCCGGGTTGCTCAGCATCTGGTGGATGCTGCTGACGCTGTCGTTCATCGGCATGGCGCAGGGCCTCATTATCACCCCCAACCAGACGCTAACTTTGGCCGACGTGTCGTTGGAGTACGCGGGGAGCGCCGGGGGAGTGCTGCAGACGGCCCAGCGCATCGGCACCGCCGTGGGCATTGCGGTCATCACCGCCGTCGCCTTTTCCGTCCAGGCCCGGTCAGGCTGGACCGAGGCGATCACCGCCGGACTGGCCGTCACCGCCGCGTCCGTTGTCGCCACGCTCGTCATCGCCGGAACCGACGCCCGCCGCGCCTCCCGCAGGTCCAGGCCGCGGCGGGGCTGAGCCGGTCAGCTCAGCCGGACCTCGACCTGCCCCTCGCGGACGCGTGTTTCGTAGGCTGGCTGCTCGGAGCTGGCGGGGCCCCTGACGATGCTGCCGTCCGCCAGGCGGAAGCGGCTGCCGTGCCAGGGGCAGGTGATGCACCCGTCGTCGACCTGTCCTTCTGCCAGCGGCCCGCCCATGTGGCTGCAGACGCTGTCCAGCGCCCGGACGGTGCCATCGCTGCGAAACAGGACCAGCGACACGTCGCCGGCGTGCGCCAGCTGCGGCCGGCCCTCGGCCAGTTCGCTCTCCGCCAGGACGGGGGTCCACTCGACGGGACCTTTCCGCCACGCCGTGTGGTTGACGTTGACGCCGCGGGCGTAGCTCAGGTGGCCGCCCAGGTAGCCGCCGGACATCACCAGCCCGAAGCCGCCCAGCGCGAGCACCTTGGCAAGCCCCCGGCGCTCGCCGCGGCGGGCCAGGAAGGAAGCGGCGAAGCACACCAACGCCGCCGAGTTGGATGCGGCGTGCACGATGCCGAGCCGGCGGTCCTCGCCCTGCGTATCCGACCAGTCGTTGAGCCCGGCCCACGCCGTGGGTACGGCCGTGAGAATTCCGGCGGCCACCAGGAGGTCGGCCGCGGGCTCGGCACGGCGGCCGCCCACGGTGTCCAGCAGCGTGGACATGGTCCAGGCACCGATGGGAAAGTCGGTCAACAGCGGATGCAGCGGGTGGCCCACGAAGCTGCCGCTGAGGACGTTCCTGATCGGCCGGGGTCTGACGATCCTGCCCACCAGCCCGGCCACCGGTTCGGCGACCTTGTCCAGAGCCTCGGTTCGTTCTATCCGTGCAACGACGGTGCGCAGAATACTCACGCCGTTTCCCCCATCCCCTAGAACGGTCGGCACCCCGGACCGCCCCGTCGGCCGGGCGCCGGCACCGCGTGTAGGTGCCAGTGTGGCATCCGGCGGCGGGGCGGGCAAGGCCACAGACGCCGCTGGGCGGCTTCCCTGCGGAAGCCGCCCAGCGGCGTCGTCATGCGGTCGAAGACCGGGACTAGACCTGGTTGCCGATCTTAAAGCCCTTCGACGCCTGGCCGCGGAAGGTGCCGTCCTCGTCGTCCGCCCGGGTGAAGGAGAATCCGTCGGCGCCGATGGTCACCTCCATCTCGGAGTTGTCGGTGCGCTCGATGACCTCCTGCGGGTTGCCGTCGAGGTCGAGCACCAGGGACGCCTCGGTGTACCAGGACGGGACCACCGGGTTGCCCCACCAGTCGCGGCGCTGGTTGTCGTGGACATCCCAGGTGATGACGGGGTTGTCCGGGTCGCCGGTGTAGTAGTCCTGGGTGTAGATCTCCACGCGGTGGCCATCGGGATCCAGGATGTACAGGTAGAAGGCGTTGGACACGCCGTGGCGGCCGGGACCGCGTTCGATCCGGTCGGACATGCGCAGGGCGCCCATCTTGTCGCAGATCTGGATGATGTTGTGCTTCTCGTGGGTGGAGAAGGCCACGTGGTGCATCCGCGGACCGTTGCCGCCGGTCAGGGCGGTGTCGTGCACCGTGCCCTTGCGGTGCATCCAGGCCGCGTAGGTTACGCCGTCGGAGTCCTTGATGTCCTCGGTGACGCGGAAGCCCAGGTCCTCCAGGTACTTGCGGCCGCGCGGGACGTCCGGGGTGACCTGGTTGAAGTGGTCCAGGCGCACCAGCTCGCCGGCCGAGTAGAGGTCGTAGCGCATGTGCAGGCGCTCCACGTGGTCCACCTCGTGGAAGAACTCGTACGGGAAGCCCAGCGGGTCCTCCACGCGGACGGAGTCGCCGATGCCCTTGACGAAGCCTTCCTTGCGGCGCTCGGTGCGGCAGCCCAGCTCCTGGTAGTAGGACTCGGCGCGGTCCACGTCCTCCGGGGACCGCACGCGGTAGGCGAAGGCCGCCACCGCGGCGATCGGGCCCTTGCGCAGCACCAGGTTGTGGTGGATGAACTCTTCGAACGAGCGCAGGTAGATTGCCTCGTCGTCTTCGTGGGTCACGTGCAGGCCCAGCAGGTCCACGTAGAAGGCGCGGGACTTGGCCAGGTCGGTGACCACAATCTCCATGTAGGCGCAGCGCAGGATGTCCGGGGCCGGAACCGAGGGCTTGGGGATTTCGTTGCTCATAATTCTCTCCTTCGAGCGGTAGGGGTAGGTGTCAGGCGTCCGGGATGGCGGCAGCGTCTTCGGCCTTGCCGAAGACCGGGTTGTGCACCTCGCCGAGGTTGATGTGCACGGCCTGCTGGTCGGTGTAGAAGTCGATGGAACGGTATCCGCCCTCGTGGCCCAGGCCGGACGCCTTCACGCCGCCGAACGGGGTGCGCAGGTCGCGGACGTTGTTGGAGTTCAGCCACACCATCCCGGCCTCGACATTCTGGGCGAAGTTGTGGGACCGCTTCAGGTCGTTCGTCCAGATGTAGGCGGCCAGTCCGTACTTGGTGTTGTTGGCCAGTTCGAGGGCCTCCTCGTCCGTATCAAACGGGGTGATGGCCACGACCGGACCGAAGATCTCCTCCTGGAAGATCCGGGCGTCCGGTGCCACGTCGGCGAAGACGGTCGGCTGGATGAAGTTGCCCTCCGGGAACTCCGCGGGCCGGCCGCCGCCGGCGGTCAGGCGGGCCTCCTGCTTGCCGATCTCCACGTAGGACATGACCTTCTCGAAGTGCTCCGGGTGGACCAGGGCGCCGACCTCCGTCGTCTCCTCGTGGGGGAGTCCGACCTTGACCCGCTTTGCCTGGGCGGAGTAGCGCTCGACGAATTCGTCGTAGATGCTCCGCTGGACCAGGATGCGCGAGCCCGCGGTGCAGCGTTCGCCGTTGAGCGAGAAGACGCCGAAGATCGTTGCGTCGATGGCCGCCTCCAGATCGGCATCCTCGAAGACGACGGCGGGGGACTTGCCTCCCAGCTCCATGGAGAGGCCCTTCAGGTACGGCGCCGCGTTCGCGAAGATGATCTGGCCCGTGCGGGATTCGCCCGTGAAGGAGATCAGCGGGACGTCCGGGTGCTTGACCAGGGAGTCCCCGGCGTAGCCTTCCTCGCCGTAGCCGTGGACGATGTTGAAGACGCCCTCGGGCAGGCCGGCCTCTTCGAAGATTCCCGGCCACAGGGACGCGGAGAGCGGGGTGAACTCGGCTGGCTTCAGGACCACGGTGTTGCCGGTGGCCAGCGCCGGACCCAGCTTCCAGGACTCCAGCATGAACGGGGTGTTCCACGGCGTGATCAGGCCCGCGACGCCGATCGGCTTGCGGTTGACGTAGTTGGCCTGGCGGCCGGGAACCTTGAAGGCGTCGTCGTGCTGGGCGACGATGAGGTCGGCGAAGAAACGGAAGTTCTCCGCCGCGCGCTGGGCCTGCCCCAGGGCCTGCTTGATGGGCAGCCCGGTGTCGAAGCACTCCATCTCGGCCAGTTCCTGGCCGCGGGACTCGACGATGTCGGCGACCTTGTGCAGCACGCGGGAGCGCTGGCGCGGCAGCATGGTGGGCCAGGGGCCGTTCTCGAAGGCGTCCTTGGCGGCGGCAACGGCCGCGGCAACGTCGGCTACCTTGCCGGAGGCAGCCTTGAGGTACGGCTTGTTGGTGACCGGGTCCAGCACGTCGAAGGTGTCGCCGTCGATGGAGTCGACAAGCTTGCCGCCGATGTAGTGCTGCAGGTTGGTGGGCAGGTTGTCCGGGACAAAGTGCTCGGCCATGATGGTCCTTTCCATGGGGGTTGAATGGTCGGTAGTCGGTGAGGTCTGGGCTGTGTGTGGTGCTTGGCCGCTGACGACGGCGGGGTGTCGCCGTCGGCAGCGGTCGCGGCCTACAGGGGCGAGGGCGGCAAGCCGTCCGCGGCCAGGTAGGCGTTGAGCGTGTTGGTCCGGTGTGCCCGGGCCGCCTTCTCCACTTCGCCGGCGCTGGCACCGGCGTCGATCAGATCCAGCAGTTGCTCGTGTTCCTCGACGGAGGAGCGGGCGCGGCCGGGGATGTGGCTGAAGCTGGAGGCCCGCATGGCGTTGAGCCGGTTCCAGCCGCGGTGCACCAGGTCCAGGATGTGCGGGTTGGGGCAGCGTTCGTACAACCCGGCGTGGAACCGGTCGTTGAGTTGGGTGAAGCGGCGCGGATCGAAGTCTTCCAGGCAGCGGCGCAGCTCGGCGTTGACCGCTCGCGCCTCGGCCAGGTCCGCGGCGGAGAGCAGCGGCGCGGCCAGGGCCGTCGCCGCGCCCTCGATCACGGCCAGCGTCTGCATGGTGTGCAGGTACAACTCGGCGTCGACGGCCGCGACCGTCGCCCCGATGTTGCGCTCGAACGTCACCAGGCCCTCGGCCTCCAGCCGGCGGATCGCCTCGCGCACAGGCACGGTGCTGCAGCCAAGCTCCGCGGCGATGGTCCCGAGGACCAGCCGGTAGCCGGGCACCAGTTCGCCCTTGGCGATCCGCTCGTGCAGCAGCTCGTAGGCCTGTTCCGACTTGCTGGGGGCCAGGGTGGTCACTTCGGCTGCTCCGCGACCCATGCCTCGTAGCGTGCGCGCCATTCGGCGTTCAGGGGGAACAGGCCCTCGATCTTGTGGCCCTCCTTGACCATCTCGAAGACGAAGCTGTCCTGGCGTTCCTGTTCGACCACCTCGTCCGCGATCTCGGCGGCCAGGGCCGGCGGAATCACCAGGATGCCGTTGTCGTCGGCCACGATGATGTCGCCGGGCTGGATGGTGGTGCCGCCGCAGGCGACCGTCACGTCGGTGTCCCACGGCACGTGCTTGCGTCCCAGCACCGCCGGGTGGGCACCGTTGTAGAACGTCGGGATGTCCAGCGCCGCCACCTCGGAAAGGTCGCGGACCCCGCCGTCGGTAATGATGGCCTCCGCGCCGCGTACCTGGGAGCGCAGGGCGAGGATGTCCCCGAGGGTTCCGGAGCCCTTCTCGCCGCGGGCCTCCATGACCAGGATCTCGCCCGGACCGAGCGCGTCGATGATGCGCTTCTGCGCGTTGTAACCGCCGCCGTGCGACTTGAACAGGTCCTCGCGGTTGGGCACATAGCGCAGGGTACGGGCGGTGCCGATGACCTTCTGGCCCGGCTTGGTGGCCAACAGGCCGTCGACGCTGACGTTGTTCAGCCCGCGCTTCCGCAGCGCGCCGGAGATGGTGGCGGTGGCGACCGACAGCAGCTTGGCCTTGACGTCCTCGGTCAGCGCGGACTTGCCGGTGATTGCCGGCGCCAGCCCGGCCGCTTCCTCGCTGCCGAAGGCATCGATCCGGTCGGCGTCGGTGATCTTGGGAGTGTTGCCGAAGGACGCGAATTCCGCCTCGCCCTGGGTGACGGTGGTCGACAGGCGGCCGGTGCTCAGCCCTGCGGCTTCGTCGGAGACCTCGACCTCGACGACGTCGCCCGGCACGATCACGGAGGAGCCGGCCGGCGTTCCCGTAAGGATGATGTCCCCCGGATGCAGCGTCATCAGCTGCGACAGGTCGGCGACGATCCGGGCGAAGGAGAAGATCAGGCCCGCGGTGGTGTCGTCCTGGACGACCTCGCCGTTGACCCAGGTGCGGATCCGGAGGGCGTCCGGGTTGACCGACGCCGCGGGCAGCAGGGCCGGGCCGATCGGGGTGAAGCCGTCGCCGGACTTGGAGCGGACGTTGGAGCCCTTGTCGGCGTACTTGATGTCGTAGACGCCCAGGTCGTTGCTGGCGGTCACGTGACCCACATGATCCCAAGCCTCGTCGATGCTGATGCGGCGGGCAGGCTTGCCGATGATCAGGGCAATCTCGCCCTCGAAGGCCAGCAGTTCGGTGCCAGCGGGGCGCTCCACGGTGCCGCCCGAGAGGGCCAGCGAGGAGGAGGCCTTCATGAAGTAGGAGGGGTGCGCCGGAACCCGTCCGCGCTGTGCCGCCCGGGAGTTGTAGGACAGATGTACGGCCAGCACCTTGCCGGCGTCCTCCAGGATCTGGGTATCCACCGTTTGCAGCGTGCCCGCGGACTGGGTGACGTTGGCTTCGGACAAAGCTTCCTCCTGTGAAGTACGAAATCGTATATGATCCATCATGGCCTGTGGCGAGGGCCACGTCAAGAACGTGGGGGACATTTTCTTGAACGACCGGTCGGCCGGACCCGATGTGCTGCGTGCCTGTCTGCGAAGGTCACGGTGGGAGCAGTTACCCGTCAGGGAATGCCAATCCGTTCCTAGGTGCCGTAAGGCGAGTCAACGTTTGCATATCTTGCATCTCCCGGGGAACCGCCTAGAGTGAATGCATATGCATGGATTTGCGTGCGTACCGCTCAAGGAAGTGATTGTGTAATGAAGGCTTGGCAGTTTACAGAAATCGACACACCTCTCTCGCTCAATGAAGTTGCCGCACCGGAACCTGCTGCGGATGAAGTTGTCCTGGACATCAAGGCCGCCGGGCTGTGCCACAGCGATGTTGGATTCATTGACGGCACCTTGACGTCGCTGCTTCCGTTCCGGCCTATCACGCTCGGCCATGAGATCGCCGGTATCGTCTCAGCGGTCGGTGCGGATGTCACGACCTTCTCGGTGGGGGACCGAGCCGTTATTCCCGCCGCGATCGAAGGCCCCGGCACCTCGCTTGACGGGGGCTTCGCAGAAAAGGTGAAGGCCCCCGCACGGTTGGTGGCACCGTTGCCGGACGGCGTCCCGTTTGATCAGGCGGCGGCCGCGACGGATGCCGGTATGACTTCCTACCACGCCATGATGGTTCAGGGCAGACTCAAGCCGGGGATG
Organism: Arthrobacter sp. B0316-1-20; assembly: GCF_059091865.1. Taxonomy (NCBI): domain Bacteria; kingdom Bacillati; phylum Actinomycetota; class Actinomycetes; order Micrococcales; family Micrococcaceae; genus Arthrobacter; species Arthrobacter sp. B0316-1-20. Next base: position 108,958 of record NZ_JBNHHC010000003.1, read on the forward strand.
AAGGTCGGGGTTATCGGCCTGGGTGGTCTGGGATCACTCGGAGCGCAGACGGCGATAGCCAACGGCGCAGAACTTCACGTGGCCGAAGTCAATGAGAAGGTGCACCCGATGGCACTCGAGATCGGTGCCACAGCAGTAGCCAAGGACATTCGGGATTTTGCCGACAAGGAACTGGACCTGGTAGTCGACTTTGCAGGCTTCGGCACTACAACCGCCGGTGCCGTCGACATCGTTCGTCGCGGTGGCCGCGTCGTCCAGGTGGGGCTCGGACGGAGCGAAGGCACCATCAACCTCCAGCAGCTCACGCTGAACGAAGTCGAGCTGGTCGGTTCCCAGGCAGGAACACTGCAGGACTGCGCCGACGTGCTTCAGCTGATGGCGGATGGAAAACTGTCGGCCCACATCAGCCAGATTTCCTTCGACGAAATCGGAGAAGGCATCGGCAAGTTGGCTCGCGGCGAGGTTATTGGCCGGCTGGTCGCTTTGATCGACTGATCCAGCGAAGTCCGTGGTTCCTGGACACACAACACAAGGCACCTCCAGCCCAAGTTGGAGGTGCCTTGTGTTGCGTTCAATGCCTCGTTCAACCCACGCTGGGAGCGCGGTTCGGCGGTGCGGGGATAGCCACGTTCCCCGTGATGTGCCCGCCGGTACGCTCTTCGATCGCCCCGGCCGAGTCCGAGCCGGTCGTACCGCTCAACAGCGCAGGTGACGCCAACGCAGGGGATGACAACACGGGTGCCGTCGCTACGATCTGCTCCGGCAGCGGCGCCTCCGCCAGGTTCCGCAAACTCAGGGCCACTTCGTGCGCGGTCGGACGAGCCTCCGGGTCGCGGCGGGTCATCCGGGTCAGCAGGTCCGCCCAAGCGGCGGGGAGGGCGTCCGGAATCTCGGGGTCGCGCAAGAGCCGGGCAAGGGCCGCTTCCATCGGTGTGCCGGAGAATGCCTTTTCGCAGGTAAGGCATTCGAGCAGGACCAACGCCAGCGAGTACACGTCACTGGCCGCGGTGACGGGGTTGCCCAAGGCCTGTTCGGGGCTGAGGTAGTTCGCGGATCCGATGGTCGCACCCTGGGCGGTGGCCATGGTGGCTTCCACCATCCGGGCGATGCCGAAGTCGGTGAGCTTGGGGTGGTGCCGCGTATCTTCCGCGTGGCCGTTGGCCAGCAGAATATTGGCCGGCTTCACGTCCCGGTGCACGACACCCTGACTATGGATGTAGTTCAGCGCGTCGGCCAAATCTGCCCCGATCTGCGCGGTCTCCACCTCGGAGAGAGGCCCGCCTTTCAGCCGCCGCCGCAGGTCGGACCCTTCAATCAGTTCCATCACCAAGTAACTGGTGGTCGCGCCATCGTCGGCTGTGTGCAGGCCGGCATCCAGCAAGGTCACCAAACCGGGGTGGTTCAGCGTGGCCAGCAGCAGGGTTTCGGTGTGCTGCCGCCGGTACTCGTCATCGTCCGGCGTCGTCGGTGCGAACATTTTGACCGCCACGTCGCGGCCCAAAGATTCGTCCACGGCCCGGTACACGGACGCTGCCCCGCCGGTGCCTATGAGCTCCCGTGTCCTGTAGCGCCCGCCCAGGAATACCTCCATCAAGCCTCCACGCCCCAGGAATTTACTTTCATCGAGAATTGTACCGACCAAAAGCTCTGTGGGCGGCACCGAAAGATGCGCGAACGGTTAACCAGCGAGGAATTCGATGGCGGCGGTCTTGAAGGCCCGGGAGGTCACGGCATTGGCGTGCGTACGTGCGGGCAGCCACATCAGCTCCGCCGCGTCGGAGAGCGCAGCCAGCTCCGGTGCGGTGACGGCCAGGTCGTCCTTGTCGCCGGCCACCAGGAGCACCGGCATCCTCGGCACGGCCTCGGTCGGGACGAAGGGTTCGGTTTTGATCGCCTCGATCATGGTCATCAGCGCGAAGATGTCGTTCGACGGCACCAGCTTGGCCATCCGCAAAAGCTCGGCGGTGTTGACGTCCTCGATGGGCGTCCCGTCCGCCAGGAAGCGCTGGGCAGCGCGCAGGTCGAAGTCCGCCAAGGGGTCGCTGCTGCCGGGTCCGCCGAGCACCATCCGCCGGACGAGTTCCGGCTGGGTGGCGCCGAACTCCCACGCCAGCCGCGCTCCCAGGGAGTAGCCGATCAGGTCAACCCCGGTGTCGGCGTCGTTCTCTTTCAGCGGACGGACCTTGGCGTCCTGGACCAACTGCAGCAGGTCGGCGCGGATCCGGCTGGGGGCGTAGGCGTCCATTTCTTCGGGGGCGGCGCTTTCGCCGTGGCCGGGAAGGTCCACCGTGACCACGCGCCGGCCGGCCTGGGTCAGCGCCGTAATCCAGCCGGCGTCCTCCCAGTTGAGTTTGCTGGAGGAAGCGAAACCGTGCAGCAGGATCACCGGGCGGCGCGGGCCCTCGGTCCCTTCGGCGGCCTCGTGCACTTGGACGTGCAGGCGCGGATCGAGGCCTTCAACGGTGTGCTGCGGGGTGTTTCCCATGCTCAGTCCTCGTCGTCGAGCGCCGCCGTCAGGCGGACGCGGCGCTTGGGCGCTTCTTCCTTCGGTACGGTGCCCACAATACCGGCGGTGTCATCGGGAACCTCGAAAACGATCAATGGTTCGCCCACCTTGATGATGTCGCCGGGTTCCCCATGGATTTTCACCACTTTGCCCGCCTGCGGGGAGGGCAGTTCAACGGCGGACTTGGTGGTCTCCACCTCGACCAGCGGGTGGTTGCGCTCGACCTGCTCGCCCTCGGAGACGAGCCATTCCAGCACGGTTGCCTCGATCAGGCCCTCACCAAGATCCGGCAGGGGGAACGTAATTTCAGCCACGGCGATACTCCAATACTCGCTGGATCCCGAACAGGATGCGGTCAATGTTGGGTACGTACTCGTCTTCCAGGTCTCCCGAAGGGTACGGTACGTCGAATCCGGTCACCCGCTCAACAGGTGCCCGCAGGGTGTTGAAGCAGCGCTCGGCAATCAGCGCGGCTACTTCCGCACCCAGGCCGGAGGTCAGCGGTGCCTCGTGCACGACGACGGCGCGGCGCGTCTTGGCCACGGAAGCGGCCAGTCCTTCGGCATCGATTGGCTTCAGCCAGCGCAGGTCCAGCACCTCGATCTCGATGCCGTCCTCGGCGGCGAGCTCGGCGACCTGCAGGCACCGGGCCACCATGGCGCCCCAGGCCACCAGGGTCAGGTGCCTGCCTTCGCGGACGATCCGCGAGCCTTCGGGGGAGTAGCCGTCCGGCTCGGGGGAGGTGTCCACCGGCCCCTTCTGCCAATAGCGGGACTTCGGCTCCATGAAGATCACCGGGTCGGGCCGCGTGGCCGCGTGCTTGAGCAGGTGGTACGCCTCGTTCGGGCTGGACGGGGAGACCACCTTCAGGCCGGGTACGTGGGCGAACAGCGATTCCAGCGACTCGCCGTGGTGTTCGGGAGCGCGGATGCCGCCGAAGCTGGGTACCCGCAGCGTGATGGGCATCGGCATGGTGCCGCGGCTGCGGTAGTTCATTCGGCCCACCTGGCAGACAATCTGGTTGATCGCCGGGTAGGCGAACCCGTCGAACTGCACCTCGGGGATCGGGTGGTAGCCGGCCATGGCCAGGCCCACCGACATGCCGAGAATGCCGGATTCGGCCAGCGGGGTGTCGAAAACCCGAGCTTCGCCGAACGTCTTCTGCAGGCCATCGGTGATGCGGAAGACGCCGCCGAGCTGTCCGACGTCCTCGCCCAAAACCAGTGCCTTGGGGTTGTCCTCCAGCACCTCTGCCAGCGCGCGGTTCAGTGCCTGCTGCATGGAGAGCTGTTCGACGGCGGTGACGTGGCCGGGTTCCACCACGTCCGCGGATTCCTGCTGGGCGCTCGTTTCTGTGGTGTTGTCGAAGGCGGCTTCAAGGTCGCTCAGGGTCTTGTGCTCAGACATGCTCGGACTCCTCCCGCCAGGCGCGTGCCTGGGCCTTCAGCGCGTGTGTGGGTTCCTGGTAGACGAAATCGAACATCTCCGTGCCGGGACGGGAACCAAGTGCCGCCACGCCTTCCCGGATCTGTTCTTCTTCCGCCTTGGCGGCCGCGAGCACCTCGGCGAAGAAGTCCTCGCCGGCGATGCCGTCGGCTTCCAGCCGGGCCCGCATGCGCAGCAGCGGATCCTCGCCGCCGTCGGCGCGTTCCTCGGCCAGGGTACGGTAGCGGCCGGGGTCGTCGCTGGTGGAGTGCGGGCCCCGCCGGTACGTCATGGCTTCCACGACGGCCGGCCCGTTGCCCGCCCGCGCATGGGCGAGGGCGGCCGCCGTCGCCTGGTGGACCGCCACGGCGTCGTTGCCGTCCACCTGGAGTGACGGCATGGCGTAGCCGGCCGCCCGGGCGGCAACCGAGCCCCCGGCCACCTGGCGCTCCGTCGGCACCGAGATCGCAAAGCCGTTGTTTTGGATGAAAAAGACGACGGGAGCCTTCATGACCGCGGCGAAGTTCATGGCTTCGTGGACGTCGCCCTGCGAGCTGGCGCCGTCGCCGAAGTAGGTGATGGCCACGCCGAGTTCTCCGGCCGGGGCGCCGGAGAGCGTCTGCCCGTGCGCCCAGCCGACGGCGTGCAGCACGGAGCCTGCCACGACGGCTTGGATCGGGGCGAAACGGGTGGCCTGGGGATCGTAGAGCCCGCCGTGCCAGGTCGCCTTGTGGGTGGACATGTACTCGACCATGTCCACGCCCACCGTCCGGGCCACGCCCATCTCGCGGTAGGTCGGGAAGACGAAGTCGCGGGACATGTCCAGCGCATACCCGCTGCCCACCTGGGCGGCTTCCTGTCCGAGTTCCGGCGCGTAGCCGGGAATTAGGCCCTGGCGCTGCCACCGGATGGCCGATTCGTCCAGGTGGCGGACCGACACCATCAGCCGGTAGAGCTCCTTGAGGTCCTCTGCGGACAGGTTCGGCCGGGCCGACGGGTCCAGGGAAAGAACGCTGCTCATGCCTGCTCCTCCACGTAGTTATGGTGCCGCCGCGTCCCCGCGGGGAGGAGCGCGACGGCGTCACTTGCTTACGGTGACACTAGTCACCCCGCGTGGAGTGCGCAATCTGCCATGCGATCACCAAACAGTGTGCACAGTTAGCTGCCCCTGATGGCAATAGCTACACGCAGATTGCATACTACTAACGGCGAGGTGAACTTTCGGCAGGTGTTCGGCGCGCGGCGATTTTGGCAGCTGCAGCTATCGCGGCGATCAGCACCAGGGTCGAGAGCAGCTGGATTCCCGTTGTCGGGGAGAAGAAGCCAAGCACCAGGATGGCGGCCAGCAGGGCAAGGCCCGCGTACGTCATCGCCGGGAAGCCCCGCATCCGGAACGGCAGCTCCGTGCCTTCGCGGTCGGCCCGGCGGCGCAGCACCAGTTGGGACAGCAGGACGATCCCCCAGACCACCAGGCAGGTGGACCCGACGACGTTCAGCAACACCGGCAGGACGCGCTCGGGGAACAACAGCTCGAGAACGGCTGCCACAAAGCCAAACGCCACGGACGCCATCACCGCCCTGACGGGAACCCGCCGGGTGCTGAGCCTCCCGAGGGAAGCGGGCGCCTCGTTCCGTTCCGAGAGAGAAAAGATCATCCTGGATGCGCCGTACAGGTTGGCGTTGAGCGCCGAGAGCAGCGCTACCGCGGCGACCAGGGTGATGGCCACATCTGCGCCGGGGATCTGGGCGATCGAGAGCACCGCGGCAAAGGGCGAGGCCAGTGCCTCCGAATCCCAGGGCACCGTCAGCGCGATCACCAGCACCGAGCCGAAGTAGAACACCAGGATGCGCCAGACGACGGTCCGGATGGCCTTCGCCACGCTGGCTCCCGGGTTTTCCGTTTCCGCGGCCGCAACGGCGACGATCTCGGTCCCGCCAAAGGCGAAGATCACCACCAGCAGCCCGGCGCCGATGCCGGCGATGCCGTTGGGGGCGAAGCCGTCCTCGCCGAAGATGACGCCCAACCCGGGCGACGGGACATTGGGCAGCCAGCCGAACAGCAAGGCGGCGCCGATGGCGAGGAACGCCAGGATGGCGATGACCTTAAAGATGGCGAACCAGAACTCGAATTCTCCGTAGTTGCGCACCCCGAACAGGTTGACCGCGGTGAAGACCACCATGAACACCAGCGCGAGCAGCCAGACGGGCAGCGCCGGCCAGACCGTGGCCAGCAAGCCCGCGGCGCCCACTGCTTCGGCCGCGATCACCACCACTAACTGCAGCCACCAGAGCCAGCCGATGGTGGCGCCGGCGGTGCGGCCCAGCGCCTTCTCGGCGTACGTCGAGAAGGCACCGCTGCTGGGGTTGGCGGCGGCCATCTCGCCCAGCGCCCACATCACGATGATCACCAATGTGCCCGCGAGCAGGTAGGAGATCAACACGGCCGGACCGGCGGCTTGGATGCCCGCTCCGGAGCCCAGGAAGAGCCCGGCACCGATCGCGCTGCCCAGTCCCATCATGATCAGCTGGCGCTGCTTCATCCCGTGGCCGAGCCCGGCGGGCGGTCGGGCGCTCGGGTCGCGGTGGTGAGTGGCGGTAAAACGCGGCATCGACTGTCCTGTCGTTTGGCGAAAGCAGCCCGTAAGCTGACAATTTGTCTAGCAGTTTCCCACAACTGGCGGCACCGAACCCGAAAGGACGCACAGCGTCATGCAGATCGACTCTCTCGATGCCGATATCGTCACGCTGTTCACGGAGGACCCGCGGATGTCCGTTCTGGAAGCGTCCCGGGTGCTGAAAGTAGCGCGTGCCACAGTACAGGCCCGGCTGGACAAGATGCAACGCGCAGGCGTGACGGCGGGCTGGGGGCCGCGGCTTTCGCCCGAGGCACTGGGGTACGTGGTGCGAGCCTATTGTTCGTTCGTGATCCGGCAGGAGTCCGGGCACGACGCCGTGGCCGCCGCGCTCGCCGACATTCCCGAGGTGCTAGAGCTGCACACCGTCTCCGGTGAAAGCGACCTGCTGGCTTGTGTCGTCGCCCGGTCGAACGCGGATTTGCAGCGCGTGCTCGACCAGGTCATGGCGACCAATACGGTGCTGCGTTCGTCGTCCGTGATCGTGCTTAACAGCCACTTCCGGGAGCGGACCCTTCCGTTGGTTCAGGCCGCCGCCGATCCCCGCTGACCCCGGAGGAAAGGGCGGCGCCGCCGTCGTCGACGTCGACGTCCCGGATGACCGCCACACGGCCGAGCCCCGCGGCGGTTCCGGCAATCACCGCGCAAATGGCAGGCAGCGGAGCCGTGCCCGGAGCCAGCAGGGCGGCGGTTCCCCACGTGAGTGCGGCCAGCCCTGCTGCAAATACCAGCACATGCACCCACTGCCGCCGAACCGGGCGCAGCAGCAGGCCCAGCAGCAGCGCGAAGGGGGCGCCCAGCAGGGCGGCGAAGAAAAAGCTGATCGTCAGCACCAGGCCCCAGAAGCTGAGGGCAGCGGAGTGCGGCGACGACAGCTCGTCGATGATGCTCAGGACCAGCGAGATGACGAACCACGCCCCGACGGCGACCAGCCAGCCCTTGATGAAGGCGTAGCGGCCAAGGATGACGCGATGGTGCGGCGGGCGTTCCTTCCTGCCATACCTGCGCCTGAGGATTTCGTTGTTGTCCGGTGGTACGAACCGCCGCCGTCCCCGTGGGTGCATGGCTGAAGCCTAGCCCGGGGAGTCCGGCGCCACGCGGGCGGCCACGCCGGAATGCCGCTGTGCGTCCATTCCCTCGTGTCAGTCGGAGGTCGGTTCCGGCTTGCGGCGAGAGGAGGGCGGGAGGCCTGCCCCGGTCCGCCATAATCCCGGCGCCGTCACAAATCGCTCGCGTTGGGGTGTGATTGGGTCAACATGACCATAACCGGCTAGAATGAGTTCTAGTCACTGTGACTTTTACTCGAAACCGGGGAGGAGGCGGCCATGCCGATTCACGCGGCCAATGTGTCGGAGCGGGCGCAGCAGCCCCCTGAACTGGCCATCTCCACGGTCATCTTCGCCCTCCGTCCGGACCAGGAGGCGGGTCGCCCCACCTTGTGGCTGCCGTTGGTCCGCCGTACCCGCCAGCCCTTCCGGGACCTGTGGGCGCTGCCCGGCGGTCCGTTGAGTGCGGCCGAATCCCTCCAGGACGCCGCGGCCCGGAACCTTGAGGAGACCACCGGCCTGCAGCCGAGCTACCTGGAGCAGTTGTATGCGTTCGGCGGCCTGGACCGCTCACCGGCGCAGCGGGTGGTCTCCATCGTCTATTGGGCGCTGGTGAAGCCGGACGAGGCGGCACTGGCCCGCGAAACCGAGAACGTGCGCTGGGTCCGCGCCGATGAACTTGGCCAACTGGCGTTTGACCACAACCAGATCGTGGACTACGCGCTGTGGCGGCTGCGGAACAAGGTGGAATACAGCTCCATCGCGTATGCCTTCCTGGGATCCACTTTCACACTGGCCCAGGTCCGCGAAGTGTACGAGGCCGTGCTGGGCAAGCAGTTGGATCCCGCCAACTTCCGACGCCAGCTGCGGGCGACCCCGGACATCGAACCGACCGACGAGTACCTGCAGGGCGGCCGGCACCGGCCGCCCCGGCTCTACCGCTACACCGGCAGCGCCGCGCAGCTCAGGGGCAGCCCGCCCGCCTAACCCGCTCCCCAGCGCACCCGTGGCAACAGTCCCGCGGCAACCGCCCCGCAGGCCGGCAAGGCCCCCGCACCCGCCACCCATACCCGCAGTCCGCCACGGATTTCCCCGACCTGACCCCCTGCCCAACAACGGAGAACACCATGTCATCGGTCAACAGCACCATCCAGCTGATCACCCGCGAGGAAGCGCTTGCCGGCTCCCGCGCGCCCGCCGCCTCCACCTGCACGCCTGATCTGGCCAAGGGCCCGTGGGCCTTCGACACCGCCGCGGGCAGTGGTGCCTGGGCGCCCTCCTACGGGCCGGGCGCGTCGATGGCCGATCCGGCGCCGGCCGCCACCCCGCGGCAGGGCGAAATACCGGCAGAATACCGGCTCGCCGGCGACGAGGAGCTCGAGGAGCGGATCCTGGCAGCCAAGGCAAAGCTGGGCGACAAGCTGGTCATCCTCGGCCACTTCTACCAGCGCGACGAAGTGGTCAAGTACGCAGATTTCGTGGGCGACTCGTTCCAGCTGGCGCGGGCCGCCAAGGAAAAGCCGGAGGCCGAAGTCATCGTGTTCTGCGGCGTGCACTTCATGGCGGAAACTGCCGACATGCTCTCCGGCGAAGACCAGGCCGTGATCCTGCCGAACCTGGCCGCCGGCTGCTCCATGGCGGACATGGCGGACATCGACTCGGTGCAGGCCTGCTGGGACCAGCTCGCCGGCGTGCTTGGCAGCGGTCCGGACGCCGACGGCAAGGTCCCAGTCATCCCGGTCACCTACATGAACTCGTCGGCCGCGCTCAAGGGCTTCTGCGGAGAGAACGGCGGGATCGTCTGCACGTCCTCGAACGCCGAGACAGTGCTGGAGTGGGCCTTCGAGCGCGCCCACCGGGTCCTCTTCTTCCCCGACCAGCACCTGGGCCGCAACACGGCCAAGGCCATGGGCGTGCCGCTGGAGCAGATGCCCATGTGGAATCCGCGCCAGCCCCTGGGCGGCAACGACGAGGCGGCGCTGCAGGAGTCGCGCGTGATCCTCTGGCACGGCTTCTGCTCCGTGCACAAGCGCTTCACCGTGGACCAGATCGAGAAGGCACGCGCCGACTACCCGGGCGTCCGGGTGATCGTGCACCCCGAATGCCCCATGCCGGTGGTGGACGCCGCGGATGAGTCCGGTTCCACCGACTACATCCGCAAGGCCGTGGCCGCCGCCACCGAGCCGACCGTCTTCGCGATCGGCACCGAGATCAACATGGTCAACCGGCTGGCCGCCGAGTACCCGCAGCACACCATCTTCTGCCTCGACCCGGTGATCTGTCCATGCTCCACGATGTACCGGATTCACCCGGGCTATCTGGCCTGGGTGCTGGAAGCCTACGCCGGAACCGGCCAGCTGCCCGGCGGTGAAGTCCTCAACCGGATCACCGTGCCCGATTCGGTGGCCGTTCCCGCCCGCGTGGCGCTGGAACGGATGCTGGCAGCCAGGCCGTGAACCTCGAACCGGCCCGGCGCGTGGCGGTGGTGGGGTCCGGCATCGCCGGGCTCTACGCCGCCGCGCTCGCCGCGGAACGCCCGGACACGGCCGTCACCCTGATCACCAAGGGCGGGCTGGCCGAGTCCAACACCTGGCACGCCCAGGGCGGAATCACCGCGGTCACCGCGCAGGGAACCGCGGCCGGCGATTCCGTCGCGGCGCACATCGCCGACACCCTCGCCGCCGGCGCCTTCATGAACGACGACGGCGCCGTGCGCCTGCTGTGCGCAGGTGCGGCGGCGGAAATCGCCACCCTGGAAGAGTGGGGCGTGGACTTCGACCGGCACGGCGGTGAATTGTCGCTCGGGTTGGAAGGGGCCCACTCGGCGCCGCGGATCCTGCATGCCGGCGGTGACCGCACCGGGGCAGGCATCGCCGAAGTGCTGATCCGCGTGGTCCGCGGCCTGGCGGAGGCGGGCCGGCTGGAGATCCTTGAGCACACGATGGTGCGGCGGCTGCTCACGGCCGGCGCGCGCGTGGCGGGCGTGGAGCTGATGCCCATGGGAGCAGGCGCGGTGCCCGACTACCTGGACACCGACGTCGTGATCCTCGCGACCGGCGGCGCCGGGCAGCTGTACCCCGCCACCACCAACCCCGCCGCCGCTACCGGCGACGGCGTGGCGCTGGCCTGGGAAGCCGGTGCGGTCCTGGCTGACCTTGAGTTCATCCAGTTTCACCCCACCCTGCTGGACCCGGCGGCGACCGGCGGCAGGGCCTTCATGATTTCGGAGGCGGTACGCGGCGAAGGCGCCGTGCTGGTGGATGCGGCGGGGGAGCGGTTCATGCCGGCGCTGCATCCGGACGCCGAGCTGGCGCCCCGTGACGTGGTCTCGCGCTGCATCCACAACCAGCTCCGGCTGCAGGAGGACAACGGGCTGCTGCCGCAGGTCTTCCTTGACGCCACCGGACTCGAGCGGGAGAAGGGCGCCGGTTTCCTGGCGGCGAGGTTCCCGATGATCGACGCCACCGTCCGTTCCCTGGGCTTCGACTGGACGCGGCAACCGCTGCCGGTGCGTCCGGCCTCGCACTACTGGATGGGCGGCGTGCGGACCGACCACGACGGCCGGACCTCGGTGCCCGGGCTGCTGGCCGTGGGCGAGGTCGCCCGCACCGGAGTGCACGGGGCCAACCGGCTGGCCTCGAACTCACTGCTGGAAGGCCTGGTTTTCGCCCGCCGTGCCGTGCGCGCGCTGGACCGGCCGGAGGCCGTGCCGGTGTTCGGTGCCGTCCCGCTGGACGTCGGGGCCCCGCCGGGCCGCCCGTTGCGTGCAGGGGCCCGCCCCGGCCGACAGGACGCGCCGGCCCACACCACTGCGTGCACCCGGCAACAGATCCAGGCCGTGATGGCGGCCGCCGCCGGCGTGGTCCGCGATGGGCCCACGCTGCGGGAAGCCGCCCGCCAGCTGGCGCGGTGGCATGTGCCCGTCACCGACGCCGCCTCGGCCGAGGACGCCGCACTGCTGACGGTGGCACGGCTGGTGGTTGCGGCCGCCGCCGCGCGGCGCGACAGCATCGGCGCCCACTACCGCAGCGATCACACCCGGGCCCCGGCGCACCGCCGGCACCTGGCCTATGTGAACGCCGCCGCGGTCCCCGCCCCCGCCACCTTTTCCCCAATGTCTTCCCCCACGTCCCAGCCAGTCCTGCAGGAGCAGCCATGAACCATATCCAGCCGATCGACCGGACCGCCATGGAGCGAATCGTCGCCGGGGCGCTCGCCGAGGACGCGCCGTGGGGCGACGTCACCTCGGCTACGCTGATTCCGACCGACGCCACCGCCACGGCGGAGCTGGCGGCCCGCGAGCCCGGCGTGTTCTCCGGCGGTCCGGTGCTGGCCGAGGTCTTCCGCCAGGTGGATCCCGACGTGCGGGTGGAGCTGAAAACCGGCGACGGCGCCGCCTTCGGCGCCGGCGAGGTGCTGGCCGTCCTGACCGGAAACGCCCGCTCCATCCTGCTGGGTGAACGGGTGGCTTTGAACCTGCTGCAGCGGATGAGCGGCATCGCCACGCAGACCGCGGCCTTCGTCCGGGAAGTGGCCGGCACGGCGGCCCGGGTGGTGGATACCCGCAAGACCACCCCCGGCCTGCGGGCGCTGGAGCGCTATGCCGTGCGCTGCGGCGGCGGACACAACCACCGCTATTCGCTCTCCGACGCAGTGATGGCCAAGGACAACCACCTGGCCGTGCTCACCGCCGACGGCAGCCGGGACCTGACCGAGGCGCTGCTGGAGGCGAAGGCCAGGCTCCCGCACACCGTCCACTTCGAGGTGGAGGTGGACAGGGCCGAGCAGATCGAGCCGGTGCTGGCCGCGGGCGTGGACACCATCATGCTGGACAACTTCAGCGTGGACGAACTCCGCGCAGGCGTTGCCCGGGTGGCCGGACGTGCGATCGTCGAGGCCAGCGGCAACGTGCGGTTGGAGACCGTCGGCCGGATTGCCCGGACCGGGGTTGACGTCATCTCGTCCGGCGCGCTCACCCACAGCGTGCGGTCGCTGGACCTGGGCCTGGACATCCGCATTGCCGCGGGGCAGGCGGCCGAAGGGGCGTCGTCGTCGTGATTTATCTGGACGCTGCGGCGACCGCCCCGGTGCGCCGCGAGGTGCTGGAGGCCATGTGGCCGGCACTGACGCAGGACTTCGGCAATCCCTCGAGCCACCACACCGTGGGAGAGGCGGCGCTGCGGGCACTCGATTATGCCCGGGGCACGGCCGCCGGGGTGCTGGGCTGCCGCCCCGGCGAGATCATCTTCACGTCCGGCGGGACCGAGTCCAACAACCTGGCGGTCAAGGGCATTGCGCTCGCTTCCCCTCGGGGCAGGCACGTCATCACCAGCGCCGTGGAACACCCCTCGGTGCTGGAGGCGGTCGACTACCTGGCCAGGTTCCATGGCTTCGAGGTCACCCGGGTGCCGGTCGATGCCGCGGGCATGGTCCGCGTGGACGAACTGGAAGCCGCGCTGCGCGACGACACCACGCTGTGCACGGTGATGTACGCGAACAACGAGGTGGGCACCATCCAGCCGGTCGGTCGCATCGGCAGGCTTTGCCGGGCCGCCGGGGTCCCGTTTCACACGGATGCCGTGCAGGCGGCCGGCTGGCTGGACCTGGACGTCGCAGAGCTCGGGGCGGACGCGCTCAGCGTGTCCGGCCACAAGCTGGGCGCGCCCAAGGGCTGCGGGCTGCTGTATGTCTCCGGCCGGGTCCCGCTGGAGCCGGTGCTGCACGGCGGCGGGCAGGAGCGCGGCAGGCGGTCCGGCACCGAGAACGTCGCCGGTGCGGTCGCCGTCGCCACCGCGCTGTCGCTGGCCGGGGGCGAGCGGGCGGCCGACGCCGACCGGCTCACGCGCTACCGCGACTACCTCATTGACACCGTCCTGCGGGAACTGCCCGGCACCATGTTGACCGGTCATCGCACCGAACGGCTGCCCGCCAGCGCCTCCTTCTGCTTCCCGGGAACCTCCGGCGAGGCGGTGCTGCTGGAACTGGAACGCCGCGGGGTGGTCTGCTCCAGCGGGTCGGCCTGCGCCGCCGGCTCCGACGAGCCGTCCGCGGTGCTGCTGGCCATGGGAATCGAACCGTCCGTGGCGCAGACCGCGGTGCGGCTGACCTTCACGGCCGGCGTGAAGGAAGCCGAGATCGCCCTGGCGGCCCGCTCCGTCGTCGCCGCCGTCCAAGAGGTCCAGGCGCTGCGGCGCTAAGGTTCCCGACGACGCCCCGGGACACGGCGCGGTCCTATACCGGACCGGTCCTCCCGCTGGGTACGGTGGAGTCCTCGGACCGGAGGGGAGCGCAGCATGATCAGGCGAAGGATGCCGGGCCGGGGTGCCGCCGCGGCGCTGTGCGTGGCGCTCGTGTCCGGCTGCGGCCTGCTGCCCGACGACGGCGGCGCGTCGGCCGGAGCGAGTGCGTCGCCGTCGGGTGCGGCCGGCGGGGACGCAGCCGGACAACCCGCGGCGCCGCCCGGCAAGGAGCCCGTGCGGAAAGCGACGATCGACGGCTGGAAGGTCTACACCGATCCGGACCGAGTGATCAGTTTCGAGGTTCCGGGCGAGTGGGTGGTGCAGCGGCAGGTCAAGCCCACCCAGCCCTCGGACGACGGGCTGCACCTGGACATCCGGGACTCTTCCGGCAAGCTGGCCGCCGAACTGCACACCCGGCTCAAGCTGCCCAAGGCCGCCTGCGAGGGCGCCGTCACCGAACTGCGCGTGCTGGTCAGCGAGCCGGCGAAGGTGCCCGCCGTGCCGTCCGACGACACGGTCGAGCCGCTGTTCGTCTACCGGACGCTGCTGGGCCACCGGTACTTCGGGTCGATGGGGCTGACCGACAAAACGGCCGGCGACGGCTTCCAGGCCTGCCTGGTGGAAAACACCGTCAACGGTCCGGACCCGGTCGGCACCTACTCCTTCGGCACGGCCGTCCGCCACGGCACTCCGGCGCCCGGCGACGAGACCGGGCTGCTGGATGCCTACGGCCTCATCGCGGAGGCGGAGAGCTACGTCTCCGGCAAGCACTTCAAGACGCTGCGGCAGGTCATCATGACCCTGCAGGTCGCTGACGATCCGCCCGCCTGAGCCGCCGGCACCCCGCCGGATAACTTCAATCGTTCGCCAGGCCGGCCCGCAGCTTGTCGGTCAGCTCCTGGAGCTGTCCGAATTCCTCCTCGGACAGCAGCGGGGCGAGCATCGAATGCAGGTGCTTGACGTGCTGCCGGCCGATCTCCTTCTGCAACGCGCGGCCCTCGTCTGTCAGCGAGATCTCGATGCCCCGCTGGTCGTTGCGGGCCGTGCGCCGGAGGACCAGGCCCTTCTTCTCCAAGCGGTCGACCATCCGGCTGAGGCTCGGCTGGCTGATCAACAGTGCCTCGTTCAGCTCGTTCAGCCGGCTCCAGCCGCCCGGGCACCGGCTCAGGTTGAACAGGACGTCGTACTCGCGCATGGCGAGTTTCCTGAACTCGGGCAGCTGCTGCATCCGGCGCATTACCGCCACCTGGGTGCGGAACAGCGATTCCCAAGCAGCCGCCGTCGTCCTGATCTCAGGACCGGATGAATCAGCCATGGGACACCGACTCGGCGGGCGCTTCCTTGGCGTCGCGGGCGGCCTTGCGGCTGGCGTGGGTCGGGGCTTCCGGAACATGCGCCGGCTTGCGGGCGGCGAACTCCTTCTTCAGCACCGGGAGCACCTCTTCGCCGAACAGGTCCAGCTGTTCCAGCACGGTCTTCAGGGGCAGCCCCGCGTGGTCGATCAAGAACAACTGGCGCTGGTAGTCGCCGAAGTAGTCCGCGAAGGCCAGGGTCTTCTCGATCACCTGCTGCGGGCTGCCGACGGTGAGCGGGGTCTGCGCGGTGAAGTCCTCCAGCGACGGTCCGTGGCCGTAGACGGGTGCTTTGTCGAAGTAGGGGCGGAATTCGTTGACCGCGTCCTGCGAGTTCTTGCGCATGAAGAACTGTCCGCCCAGGCCCACGATGGCCTGGTCGGCGGTGCCGTGGCCGTAGTGCTCGTAGCGCTCGCGGTACAGGCCGATGAGCTGCATGTAGTGCTCCTTCGGCCAGAAGATGTTGTTGGCGAAGAAGCCGTCGCCGTAGTAGGCTGCCAGCTCCGCGATCTGGGGCGTGCGGATCGAGCCGTGCCAGACGAAGGGTGCAACGCCGTCCAGTGGCTGGGGCGTGGAGGTGTAGTTGTGCAGCGGGGTGCGGTGCTTGCCCTGCCAGTTGACGACCTCTTCGTCCCAGAGCTTGCGCAGCAGGGCGTAGTTCTCCACCGTCAGCTCCAGCGAGTCCTGGATGTTCTTGCCGAACCAGGGATAGACCGGGGCGGTGTTGCCGCGGCCCAGCACCAGGTCCACGCGGCCGTCGGCCAGCTGCTGGAGCATGGCGAAGTCCTCGGCGATCTTCACGGGATCGTTGGTGGTGATCAGCGTGGTGGCGGTGGACAGCGTGATCCGCTCGGTCTGCGCGGCGATGTAGGCCAGCAGCGTGGTGGGGGAGCTGGAGAAGAACGGCGGGTTGTGGTGCTCACCGATGGCGTAGACATCCATGCCGATGTCTTCGACCTTCTTGGCAATGGCGACCGACGCCTTGATCCGCTCGCGCTCGGTGGGCATGCGGTTGGTGGTCGGGTCCAGGGTGACGTCGCTGACGCTGAATACGCCGAGTTCCATGATGTACCTTTCGTGGTGCTTGCTACGCATCAGTTTACATGCATTTGCATTCACTGTGGTTAACGGCAGGCACGCGGAAAAATTCCGGGACAGGTTGTCGGACCGGTCACCGTGCCGCGGGTGGTCCCGGAATGGCTTTCCCGGCATGCGCACCGCCGGCTTGATGCGGCAAGGAGCGGGGCCGGGGTTACGTCGACGAGCGACCGAGCAGGGGGCCGATCGAGTTGTCGACCAAACCCAGCGCCGACGCTATGGCCATGTGCATGTCCAGGTACTTGTAGGTGCCGAGGCGGCCCCCGAAGAACACGTTCGGTTCCTGCCCCGCGAGGCGACGGTACGTCCTGAGCTTGTCCCGGTCCTGGCTGGTGTTGATCGGGTAGTACGGTTCGTCGTTCGCGCCCGCCGTCCGGGAGTATTCGCGGACGATCACGGTGCGGTCATCGGGGTACTGCCGTTCGGGATGGAAATGGCGGAATTCGTGGATGCGGGTCCACGGGACGTCTTCGTCGGCGTAATTCATCACGGGCGTGCCCTGAAAATCCGCGATCGGCAGGACTTCCTGCTCGAAGTCCAAGGTGCGCCAGGACAAGGCCCCGGCCGAGTATCCGAAGTAGCGGTCCAGCGGCCCCGTGTACACGACGGGCACGTCGGGCGGGAGGTGCGGACGGACGTGGAAAAAATCGGTGTTCAGTTGCAGGTCGATCAAGGGCGACCGGAGAAAGCCGCCAAGGAAGGTGCCGTAGCCCTCCGTCGGCAGGCCCTCGTAGGTGTCGGTGAAGTAGCGGTTGTCGAAGGTGTAGCGCACGGGCAGCCGCGTGATGATGTCGGGGCTCAGGTCCCGCGGGTCGGTCTGCCATTGCTTGGCCGTGTAGCCGCGCACCAGGGCCTCGTACAGCGGTCGGCCGATCAACGAGACGGCCTTCTCTTCCAGGTTGCCGGCCGCCGAGGCCGCTACTTCCTGCGCCTGGTGGCGGATCAACTCCCTGGCCTGGTCCGGCGAGAGGTGGCGGCCGAAATAGGCGCAGATCGTGCCCAGGTTGATGGGCATCGGATACACATTGCCCTTGAAGACCGTAAACACGCGGTGCTGGTAGCCGGTGAACGAAGTGAACCGGTTGACGTAGTTCCAGACCCGTTCATTCGACGTGTGGAACAGGTGCGCCCCGTACCGGTGGACTTCGATCCCGGTCTCCGGTTCCTCCTCGGACCAGGCGTTGCCGCCCGGGTGGGAACGGCGTTCAAGTATCAGCACGCGGGCCCCGTACTCACGTGCGGCGGTTTCGGCAACGGTCAGTCCGAAGAGGCCTGCGCCGACGACAATGAGGTTGGGACCGTGGTCTCCGGCCGCTACCATTTCAGCGCCTCGGCGGTCAGGCACGGGGCCGGGGTGCCGCAGGTTGCGCATTCTCCCTGTTCGTCGCCGGCCGGCGGATGAAGCATGAGGCCGGCGGAAATCCTCGCCAGCAACGGTGCCCGAAGGTACGGCGTGGCCGAACTAACGGCTGCCTCGGCGAGCGCCGGAACGGCAGGGCCGGTCAGGCGTCTCCTGCCCAGCGCGGCGTCCTGCAGGCCGGCTATTGCCGCGCCGACTCCGCGTTCGTGGGCGCGTTCCAAATCCTCCACGTCGGAGCGTTGGCGCTCGGCCCCCGAGCTCATGCCGTTTCTTCTTCCGCCAGTTCTCCGGCCACGGCTCCCTGAGAGATCAAACGGTGCATTTGTCCGGCAATCGCATCCCAGCCGAGGAGTCTCTGCAAGGGCCGCATTCGCCGGTCCCGTTCGGCCGGGGAATCACCCGGCGCGGTCTGGATGGCATCGGCGAAGCCTGCGGCGTCCTCCTGGATGTGGACGAGCCCCCGGTACCCGGCGACCACATCCGGAACGGGCGTCGACACCACGGGAAGGCCGGCGGCCAGATACTCGAGGGTCTTCGTCGGGCTGATCGACCGTGTCGCCTCGTTCATGGCGAAGGGCATCAAGGCAACGTCGAATTCGGCCATGACGGCGGGCAACTCGGCGTATTCCGCCATTCCGGTGTACTCGATGTTTGGAGCCTGCGGCAGCGTGGACGGATCGATCTTGGCGACCGGTCCCACGATCCGAAACAACCAGTCGGGAAGCATCGCGGCGAGCTCCTCCAGCAGGCCAAGATCGAGCCGCTCGTCGATGACGCCCACGTAGCCCGCCACCTTCCGGAGGCCGGGCGCCCGCTCCTCGCGGAGCAGCCGGGAGGTTTCATAGTGCGCGGCGTCCACGCCGCTGGGAAAGAGATGGCAGGAATCGCCCACGTAGCGGCTGACGCTGCGGTGCAAGGAGGCGCCTCCCGCAAAGACCACATCGGATTCCGCCAGCGCCTGGCGTTGCCGGGTCTGCATGGCTTTGGGGGCATGGCGAAACGACGCCAAATCATCCATGACGTCATAGCAGAGGGCCCCGGGCTCGAGCGCGCGCGCTATCTCCAGCGCCATCGGCGTATAGATCAAGACGTCGGGCGAGGCCGGCCGTGCGTGGGTCGCCAGCAAGTGGCGGAACAATGCGCCGTATTCTTCCGCGCCGGGTGCGTCGAATCCCGGGGCGGCCAATTGCCCGTCAACCGAGGGAATTTCAAGCCATACCCTGGTGATGCCGTCCACGTCCTGGTGCCGCAGGACCGGTTGTTCGACCTTGGCCGGCAGTGGTTCCTCCAGAAACCATGTGCGGGCACCGGTCCGGGTGCGGGCGGCGGCAAACCGGGAGACAAGATGTTGCGGGCGCTGCCAGACCCAGGTCCACCTCAGGTGGGACAGCACGACCAAGTCAGGGTCTTCCAAGGGGTTCATCCTGTGTTCCTCTTCGTCGGCGTTGCGGGCGGGCGGGACGATCTCCTCTTCGGGAGGATCGCGCCAGGGCCAGTGGCTCATCTGGGGCAGCAGCCCCCGGAGCTGGCTGTCGCACGGCGGTTGAAATCGGTACGCGGGCAGGTCGCGGCTGGGGGTTCCGGATGCCGCAGCCATCCAGGCGTCCGTGAAGCAGGTGGTGGCCGTCCGGCTTCCCCACGCGGCGGCGCCGACGACGCCGACCGGGTCCGGGCGGCGGGCGGCGCGGGCGAGCATGGAGTCCCAGTCGCAGGAGTCTACGAAGGGAAACCAGCAGTACCCCTCGAGCCGGATCCCGCGGGAGAGAGCCAGTTCGTACTGTTCAAGGGTGTATCGCAACCAGGACGCGCGGTCGGAGGCCGTTCCCCGGATGTTGGTCTCGCTCAGGAGCATCGGCAGCCCGTAGCGGGAGCCGTAGTGCTCGGCCACGGCCGCAAAACCCAGCGGGTGGGGCGATGGCGCGTGGGCGCGGGACTCCTCATACCACCACTCGGAGTGGCAATAATAGTCGAGGCCGAGAACGTCCACCCGAACGGGGTCCAGGTGAAGCAAGTCTTCGCCGCCGTGCTTGACGATCTCCCTCAGGAAGGGGCGGCCCTCGGTCAGATCGTGTCCGAGCACCAGATCCAGCAGCACGTGGCGCCGGTCGTTGGCGAGAGCCGCGTACTCCGCCGGGCCACCCGTAGTTCCGTCATGGTGTTCGCAGGTATCCACCCAGACGTGGCGGGCTTCGGGCAGCAGCTCCGACCAGCACCTGGCCGCCTCCGCGATGGCCGGCAGGACGTTGCGAACGAGGCGCACAAAACCGTCGATTCCCCTGTCGTAGGGCGGCCACAAGGCCTCATGGCCGCAGAGGAAAAGGGTGGCGAAGGGCTCATTGAACAGCGTGTAGGACGTCAGCCAGGGATAGCGCCGGGCCACGGCCTCTGCATACCGCAGGAAAGCGGGCGCAAACCTCCGGTCCCTGAAACCGTCGTCGAGCCACTGCGGGTAGCTCGTGTGGTGCACCAGGTCGACGATTGGCTCCATCCCGCGGACCCGCAGGAACTGGAGCTGCCGGTCGGTCTCGGACCAATCGAACTCGCCTGGCTCTGTTTCCACGCGGTGCCAGCGAATCGGAAACCGCACGCTGCCTACGCCTGCTGTGCGCATGTGGTCCAGGTGGCGGCCCCAGTGGGCGTAGCTTCCGGTCAGCTCCGCCACGTCCCGGCGGTGTACCGGCAGGTACGTACTCTCAAATGCGCCGACAAAGGGAACAGCGGCAACGCGGCCAGGCACGGAAGGGAGGCTCTCGCCCAGATCCGACACATCATTCTCCCGGTCCGGAGGATCTTAGTGCCAGCTGCTCGACACGAGTAGGTACATAAAACTCGAATTTTCCGGCAAGAGGAACCCCTTGCAGCCGGTTCAACGTTTCATCGAAATGGGATTGGCGGGCCGGGCGGGCCGATACCCTCGGGGTAGAGAGAGGGGAAGTACCCGCGCCGCCAGGGGCGTCTCGGCGGGCCGGCACCCTCCGGCTTGAGAGGGGAGGTACCCGCGCCGCTACGGGGCCTGGCCGCCGGAGCGGTCCTTCACGTGCCGGCCAAGCGCGGCCAGTATGCGTTCCAGGCTGACAGCCACGGATCCTGCCGCCGTGGCGGGGGACTCCGCGGACACTGAGCCCGCGACGACTCCGGTGAGGCGGTGCTGTGCATCGCGCGCGGCCTCCAGCTTGTCCGGCAGGTCCTCGGCGGTCATGCTCCTGATGGCCTCGGCCGTGGCGTCCAGGGCGTTGGCCATCGGTGCCAGCACGGGGTCGGGAAGATGCAGTGTCTCGTCCCAAATCACGGCGGCGAGCACCTCGGTCATGTCCTGGGTATGGAAGGCGGCACGCTCCAGCGTGCGTAGATTCCGCCAATCGGTGTCCAGGTCCCGGTCGTGGAACTTGCGCCGCGGATTGGCCTTGCGGCTGCGGTCGGCGGCCTGCACGGCCTGCCGCACCTGGTTGCCCAAGCGGGTGATGCTCTCGCCGTTCGTCGCCCAGTCCTTGTGTTCCGGCGGCCAGTTCTCCCGGAGCGCCTCGGCCATGTCCTCCAGCTGCCGGGCGAGGTCGGACTGCAGCTGCTGCAGGCTGCGTCCCACCGCGTTGAAATTCAACGGCGGGAACAGCAGGAAGTTCACAGCGATGCCGACGGCCACCCCCACCGCCATCTGCACCGCATAGCCGAGCGAGTAGTCGCCGGCATTGGACCCGCCCACCAGCAGGACGAACAGCGCGGCCATGGGAACCCATTCCCGGCCCGCCCCGAGCCGCGGCAGCCCCGCAACCAGCACGCCCAGGAACACCAGCAGGCCCACGGTGACGAAATGCGGGCCGACCGTCAGGAGCAGGAGCATGGCCAGGCCGATGCCCAGCAGCAGCCCGGCCAGCGTCTCCGCGGAGGTCTTGACGGAGTCGGCGACGGTGGAATACATGCTGATCAGCGCGCCCAGCGGCGCGTAATAGGGGTACTGGTCCACCTCGCCGGGCAGCCGCAGGGCGATGAACCAGGCGATGGCGCACGCCAACGCGGTCTTGAACGCCAGCTGGACCCGGCGCCACCCGCCCATCTGCTGGCCATACTTGCGCAGCGGGGCGGGGAGCCGGTCGGTGAGCCGGTCCAGGCGGCCCGGCCCGGCGGGCATGGTTTCCGGTTCTGGCATGTTCAGCACCTCCACGGTTCCGGGTTAGCCGGATCAGCGTCCGGCCGGAACCAGTTCTGCCTCGAGTGTATTGCGCTGGTATGCCCGACGCTCGCGCCGGCCTTCGACCAGCCGGTACAGCACCGGCACCAGCACCAGCGTCAGCGCGGTGGAGGACACCAGGCCGCCGATCACCACTACTGCCAGCGGCTGCGAGATGAAACCGCCCTCACCGGTCAGTCCCAACGCCATCGGCGTGAGCGCAAAGACCGTGGCGAGCGCCGTCATCAAGATGGGCCGCAGCCGGCGCCGTGCGCCGTGCGTGATCGCGTCCGCCACGTTCATGCCGGGCCGGCCGTCGTGGGGGCGCCGGTACTGGTTGATGAGGTCGATCAGCACGATCGCATTCGTCACCACGATGCCCACCAGCATCAGCATGCCGATCAGCGACGGCAGCCCCAGCGGGATCCGCGTGATGACCAGCAGCCCGATGGCCCCCGTGGCCGCAAACGGAATGGAGACGAGCAGGATCAGCGGCTGCACCAAGGACTTGAACGCGGCCACCATGATCACGTAGACAATGGCGACGGCGGCCAGCAGCGCCCAGCCCAGCTGTTCAAAGGACTCGGCCTGCTGGGTGGCCGCGCCGCCCAATTCCGCCGTGACCCCGGCCGGCAGGTCGGTGCCGTCCAGTGCGGCCGCCACCTCGCTGCTGAGGGCACCCAGGTTCTCTCCCTCCGGGGTCACGGAGACGACGGCCGTGCGTTCGCCGCCGCTGGCGCTGATCGACGTCGGCACGTCGGTTTCCTCGACCGTGGCCAGGTCCGTCAGCGGCACCGGCCCGGCCGCCGTGGGCACCTCGACGCCGCGCAGTTCCTCGACGCTGGAGAAGTCGCTGCCTTCCCCGATCAGCACCGGGAAGTCGGTGGTGCCGATCCGCACGGTGCCGCCGGGCAGCGGGCTGATTGAAGACGCCAGCAGGCCCGCGACCTGCTCCTCGTCCAGCCCGGCGGCCACGGCCTTGGCCCGGTCCACGGACACCTGGACCACGGGCTCGGCCGCCGAGAGGTTGCTGGACACCTCTGCGGCCCCCGGCAC
The DNA here is from genome assembly GCF_059091865.1 of Arthrobacter sp. B0316-1-20. NCBI lineage: Bacteria > Bacillati > Actinomycetota > Actinomycetes > Micrococcales > Micrococcaceae > Arthrobacter > Arthrobacter sp. B0316-1-20. Next base: position 131,838 of record NZ_JBNHHC010000003.1, read on the forward strand.
CTCCCGCAGCAGCTCCACCAGCCGGTCGGAGGCGTCCCTCAGCTCCTCCGGGCCGTTCGCGGAGATCTCCACGTCCACGGTGCTGGAGGTGCCGAAGCCCCCGCCCTGAGTGCCCAGCGTGAACGTCGCCTCGCCGGGCAGCTTTTCGACGGCGGAGCGGACCCGGTCGCGCAGCGCCGCCTGGTCAATGCCTTCCTCGGTGATGACGGTGTACTGGGCCACCGAGGCACCAGCGGAGAGGAACGTCCCCAGGCCGCCGCCGGCGTTTCCCATGGTGACCTGGACCGCCTCGATCCCGTCCATCCCGGCCAGCAGCTCCTCGACCGGGGCGGCCGCCCCGTCGGTGGTCGCCAGGCTGGTCCCGGCCGGCATCTGCTGGCGCAGGCTGAAGCTGTTCTGTCCGCTGTCGCCGAGCAGGTTGGTCTGCAGCAGCGGCACCATGGCGGCGGTGCCGGCCAGCACCAGCAGGGCGGCCACGGTCGTGATCACCGGGTGCCGCTGGGTGCCGGCGAGCACCGGCAGGTAGCCGCGCTGCAGCAGCGAGCGGCGTTCCTTCTCGGAGGCCGCCGCACGCACTGCGGACGTGTCGGGGTGTCGCTCCGCCGCGGGGGATTTGACGAACCAGTAGGCCAGCACCGGCACGATGGTCAGCGACACCGCCAGGGACGCGAGCAGGGCCAGCGCGGTGGTGATGGCGAACGGCCGGAACAGTTCGCCGGCCAGATTCCCGACGAACGCGATCGGCAGGAACACCGCAACGGTCGTCAGGGTGGACGCGGTGATGGCCCCGGCGACCTCGCGGACCGCCGCCAGGATGGCGTCGCCCTTGGGTTCGCCGTAGTTCAGGTGCCGTTTGATGTTCTCGACCACCACGATCGAGTCGTCCACAACGCGCCCGATGGCGATGGTCAGCGCGCCGAGGGTGAGGATGTTGAGCGAGTAGCCCAGCGCATTGAGGCCGATGAACGTGGCCAGGAGCGACAGCGGGATGGAGATCGCCGTGATCAGCGTGGAGCGTACGGAGAGCAGGAAGACCAGGATGATCAGCACCGCGAAGCCCAGCCCCAGCAGGCCCTCGGTGGTCAGGTCCTTGATGGACGTCTCGATGAACGGGGCCTGGTCGAACACCGTGGTGATCTGCGCGCCGTCGCCCAGTTCGGCCTCCAGTTCAGGCAGCAACTCGCCGATGGCGTGGGAGATGGCCACCGTGTCGCCCTCCGGCGTCTTGGTGACGGCCAGGGCAAGCGTCAGCTCGCCGTTGGTCCGGGTGATCGAGGTCTGCTCGTCGTCGGCGATGTCGACGTCGGCCACCTCGCCGATGGTGGCAGGGTCGGCCGGCGCAGGGTCCGGTGCCTGGCCGGGCTGGTCCGGGGCGGGCACGGTGTCGGGCACGGGTACCTGGCCCTGCTCTGTCCCGCTGCCCGGCGGGGCGGGCTGGCCTTGGCCGGGGAACTGCCCGGGTGCCCGTCCCGCCTCCGGTGCGGAGGGCGCGGAGGGCTGCTCCGCCGTCGTCGTTTCAGCGGGGGAGAGCGGCAGGTTTTCGATGGCCGCCAAGCTGTCCAGCGGGCTGCCGATCTGCACGGAGAGGCTCTGGCCGTCCTGTTGCACGGCGCCGGCGGGGACCAGGCCGCCGCTGTTGGCCAGGCTGTCCACAATGGCGGAAACGCCGACGCCGGCCTCCGCCATGGCATCGTCGTCCGGCACTATGGCGATGTGCCGGCCGGGGCCGCCGGAGACCTCGGCCCCGCGCACTCCGGGGATGTTCTGCAGCCGGGGCACCGTGAGGCGGTTCAGCTCGGTGCTCAGCTCGCTCAGGGTCAGGTCGGAGGACACCGCCATGAAGACGATGGGGAAGTCATCGATGCTGCCGGCCAGCGACAGTGGCGAGACGTCGTCGGGCAGTTGCTGGCGGACGTTGGAGATGGCACGGTCCACCTGGCTGCGTGCCCGGTCCAGGTTGGTGCCGTAGACGAACGTCAGGTTGACGTTGGAGAACCCGTTGCGCGACACCGCCGAGGAGGACTCGAGGCCCTCGACGGCGGTGAGCGCGCGTTCGAGCGGTTCGCTGACCTGCTTGTCCACTACCTCCGGCGACGCGCCGGGCATGGAACTGACAACGGTGATCCGCGGGAACTCGAGCGAGGGGATGAGTTCCTGCTTCAGCGAGCCCATGGTGATCACGCCGAAGACGGCCACGAAGACCGTAATCAGCGCGATCAACGCACGATTCGCCAGGGACAGCGTTGCCAGCTTGTGCATGGCTTGAAGCTTAGTTCAGCGGTCGTACGGGGCGGACAGGGATCATGCCAGTTCGAGTACCCGGTCGGTGTCGGCGGTGATTTCGGCCAACAGCGAGGGGTTCTCGTTCAGGTTCACGCCGTAGCCGGGGAGCATGTCCTTCAGCTTGGGTTCCCAGCTCTTGAACTCCAGCGGGAAGCAGCGTTCCAGCAGGCTGATCATGATCGGCGCTGCGGTGGATGCCCCGGGGGAGGCGCCGAGCAGGGCGGAGATGCTGCCGTCGGCGGACGCGATGACCTCGGTGCCGAACTGCAGGGCGCCGCCCCGCTTCGGGTCCTTCTTGATCACCTGGACACGCTGGCCGGCGGTGATCAGCTCCCACTGGTCGCCGGCGACCTCCGGGTGGAAGGCGCGCAGGGCCTCGTTCTTGCCTTCGCGGGTCTTGAGCACCTCGGTGACCAGGTATTTGACGAGGCCGAAGTTGTCCTTGGCCACGGCCAGCATGGGCACCAGGTTGCCCGGGCGCACGGACGTGGGCAGGTCCAGCAGCGAGCCGGTCTTGAGGAACTTCGGCGAGAAGCCGCCGTACGGGCCGAAGAGCAGGGAGCGCTTGCCGTTGACGAAGCGGGTGTCCAGGTGGGGCACCGACATGGGCGGGGCGCCCACGGAGGCCTGGCCGTAGACCTTGGCGTTGTGGGCGTTGATGACGGTCTCGTCCGTGCAGCGGAGGAACTGTCCGGACACCGGGAAACCGCCGTAGCCCTTGGACTCGGGGATGCCCGAGCGCTGCAGCAGGTGCAGGGCGCCGCCGCCGGCTCCGATGAACACGAAGCGGGCGTTGACCTTGGTTTTTTCGCCGGTGGCGTTGTTCCTGATCTCCAGGGTCCAGCGGCCGTCGGTGTTGCGGGAGACGTCCAGCACCCGGTGGCCGTAGTTCAGTTCCACGCCATGGGCGGTCAGGTAGCCCGCGAGCTTCCGGGTCAGGGAGCCGAAGTCCACGTCAGTGCCGCCGGCGACGCGGGATGCGGCCACGCGCTGCTGCGGATCGCGGCCCCGCATGATCAGCGGCGCCCACTCGTTGATGACGGCGTGGTCTTCGGAGAACTCGATCTGCTCGAACAGCGGTTCCTGCTTCAGCGCTTCGTGGCGGCGCTTGAGGTAGTCAGCATGGTCATCGCCCCAGACAAAGCTCATGTGCGGCAGCGGGTTGACGAATTCCCGGGGCGACGAGATGTGGCCCTCGCGGATCATGTGCGACCAGAACTGGCGCGAGACGTTGAACTTCTCGTTGATGCCCACGGCCTTGGCGGTGGGAACGGAACCGTCCGCCGAGGCGGGCGTGTAGTTCAGCTCGCAGAGCGCGGCGTGTCCGGTGCCGGCATTGTTCCACGGGTCCGAGGCTTCCAGACCGACCTCGTCCAGGTTCTCGAACAGGCTAATGCTCCAGTCCGGCTGCAACTGCTTGATGAAGGAGCCGAGGGTGGTGCTCATGATGCCGCCGCCAATCAGCGCGACGTCGACGTTCTTGGATGATCCCGAGGGAATGTTTGCAGTCAACTTCAATCTCCAATAGCAGCTGTGCCAGCAATTAGAAGCCTAGCGCCCTGCGCCAGCGAGACTAAAATCTGCCGTCTTCGATGTGACCCAGTAGACAGACGCGGCGGGATCTCCAACGTTACAATTTTCCGCCCGAGGCGGCCCGTCACCTACGCACCGGGCGCCGCAGCCGGCGTCAATCCTGCCCCAGCTCGATCTTGTTGTAGACCTCGTCGAGCATCGGGCTGGCCGGGTAGCTCACGACCCGGGGCCCCATGGCCAGGGCGGAGATGGGGAACGCGAGCGGCACCGCGGGGACCGCCCGCGCCAGCTGCTCGTTGATGCTGTAGTAGGCCTGCACGCGGTCTTCGCCCTCGGGGAGGGTCTTGGCACGGGCTATCTTGCTGCGGATCTGCGCGCTGTCGTAGCCGAACTCCATCGACTTGCTGCCGAAGAGCGGGCCCACGAAGTTGTCCGGGTCGCGGTAGCTGCCGCTCATGCCGGACAGGTGGAGGGCATGATCGGTGGAGCCCTGGATCGTGTCGAGGTAGCCCTCGTCCCAGGGAATGGGCACCGGCTTGATATTGATTCCGACGGCGGTGAGCTGGCGGCTCAGCTCCGCGTACACCTTTTCGGGGGTCGGCAGGTAGGCCCGCGTGACGCCCAGCGGATAGTAGAAGGTGAGTTCGGCGCCGTCGTACCGGGCGTCGGCCAGCAGTTCGCGCGAACGCTCCGGATTGTATGCGTAGTAGGGGATGGTCTCATTCGTCACGCCCAGGCTGCGCGGGATGAACTGCATGGCCTCCTTGGTGCCCTGCAGGAAGAAGCTGTCGATCAGCGCCTGCCGGTCGATCGCGTGGGCGATGGCCTGGCGCATGGTGATGTCGTCCAGCCCGTCGGCCGCCTGGTTCATGCCGAGGTAGACCACGGAGAACGGGTCACGCTGCAACACCTGCATGCCGGCCCGCGCCAGATCCGCGTACGTGGCCGGGGTGACCAGGTCGTAGCCGTCGATGTCCCCGGCTTCCAAGGCGCGCAACCGCGTCATCGGATGCGGGAGCGCCTTGAACACCACGGTGCGCACGTCGCCGGCGGCACCCCAGTAGCCCGGGTAGGCGGAGAGCACCACGCGGTCCCGTTCCCAGTTGGCGAACGTGAACGGGCCGGTCCCCACCGGGGCCAAGCCGTAGCGGGATACCTTGTGGCCGCCGCGGTCCTCCGTCAGCCGGTCGGCCGCCCCGGCCTTCAGCGCCGCCGGAGAGGAGATGGCAAAGGCCGGCATGGCCAGCGATGCGACCAGGCCGGTGAACCGGCGGGTCAGGTTCAGCTGCACTTCCAGCGGGCCCAGCACCTCGCAGCTGTGGTAGAGCGATTCGTCCTCGTCCTCGGCGAACGCGCCGAAGACCGACCGGAAGGCCAGCCCGCCTTCCACCGGCCGGGCGTCGCCGGGGAGCCGGTACCAGCGTTCGAAATTGGCGCGGACCGCTTCGGCATCGAACGCCGTTCCGTCATGGAAGGTGACACCCGGGCGCAGCCGGAAGCGGTAGGAACGGCCGTCGTCCGCTTCGCTCCATTCGGAGGCCAGCCGCGGCGCCGGAACGCCCGTCGCCGGGTCCACCCCGACGAGTGTTTCGAGGATCTGCCGGGTCACCCGGTAGGACTCGGTATCCAGTGCCAGCGCCGGATCAAGGGTCACCGGGGCGGCGGCAATGCCCATGGTGAAGGTGGTGTCCGCGGGCGAGGCCGTCGGCGGCTCGCTGGCCGGGGCGGTTGACGGGGCGGGCCTGCCCGGTTCGGGGGTGCAGCCGGTGAGCAACACAGCCGCTGCCGCTGCGCCTGCCTTCAGCACGGTGCGGCGCGCGGTGGGTGGTGTCACGCTTCAGGCTCCTCGGGGCAGGCGGGGATGATCCTCAAGTCTAATCGACTCCCGTCCTCGACCCCGCGCGGCGAATTCCCGATGAGAGATAGGCCACATCCGCGCGTCTTTGGGGCAGGATGGGACCATGACCGAACATGCCGACGACGCGGCCCTGCTCGAGGTACGGGACCTGGCCGTTGCTTTCCGCACCACCTACGGGCAAGTCTCTGCGGTGGAGGGCGCCTCGCTGCGCCTGGAACCGGGCAAGACCCTGGCGATCGTGGGTGAATCCGGATCCGGGAAGTCCACCACGGCGATGGCCGTGATCGGGTTGCTGCCGGATAACGGACGGGTGACCGCCGGGAGCATCCGCTTCGACGGCCAGGAGCTCGTGGGGATGCCGGAGCATCGGATGCGCACGATCCGGGGCCGCCAGATTGGCCTGGTCCCGCAGGACCCGATGTCCAACCTGAATCCGGTCACCAGGATCGGCTCGCAGGTGGCGGAGACCCTGCTGGTTCACGGCATGGCGACCAGGCGGGACGTGGACCGGAAGGTTGTGGAGGTCCTGGAGGCTGCCGGACTGCCTAACGCCAGGGAACGCGCCAAGCAGTACCCGCATGAGTTTTCCGGCGGGATGCGCCAGCGCGCCCTGATCGCCATCGGCCTGGCCTGCCAGCCGCGGCTGCTGATCGCCGACGAGCCGACGTCGGCGCTGGATGTGACGGTGCAGCGCACCATCCTGGACCAGATCGAGTCGATGACCCATGAATTGGGGACGGCGGTGCTGCTCATTACCCACGACCTGGGGCTGGCGGCCGAACGGGCGTCGGAACTGGTGGTGATGCACCGCGGCAAGGTGGTGGAGACCGGGCCGGCACGGCAGCTGCTGGAGGATCCGCAGCACCCCTACACCCGGGCGCTGGTGAAGGCGGCGCCCAGCGTCGCCGCCGTGCGCCTGATGCCGGGGGCGTTCACCGGCAACGCGGCGGTGCGGGCCGAACGGGCGGAGCAGGTCTTCCAGGAACACGTCACCGAGGCTCCCGCGGCCGCCGAGGCGCAGAAGACGGACAACATCGTGGAACTGCGCGACCTGACCAAGGTGTACAAGATCCGCGGGCAGGCCGAGGACTTTTACGCGGCGAAGAACGTGACGCTCGACATCCCGCGCGGACACACGGTCGCTATCGTCGGGGAATCGGGCTCCGGCAAGACCACTACCGCCCGGATGCTGCTGAAGCTGATCGAACCGACCAGCGGCACCATGACCTTCGACGGAATGGATGTGGCCAACCTGACCAAGGCGCAGCTGCGGGACTTCCGCCAGCGGGTGCAGCCAGTGTTCCAGGATCCGTATTCGTCCCTGAACCCGATGTTCACCATCGAGCGGATTGTCGAGGAGCCGCTGTCCACCTACAACCGCGGCAGCGCGAGGGAACGCTCGGTCCGCGTGCGCGAGCTGATGGACGAGGTGGCGCTGCCGCAGAACATGCTGCGGCGCTACCCGTCCGAACTCTCCGGCGGCCAGCGCCAACGCGTGGCGATTGCCCGCGCCCTGGCCCTGAAGCCCGAGCTGATCATCTGCGACGAGCCCGTCTCCGCGCTGGATGTGCTGGTGCAGGCGCAGATCCTGAAGCTGCTGGGCGACCTGCAGGCGGAGCTGGGCCTGAGCTACCTCTTCATCTCCCATGACCTGGCCGTGGTGCGGCTGATCTCGGACTACGTCTGCGTGATGAAGGACGGCGAACTGGTGGAGGCGGCCAGCTCGGAGGAAGTGTTCACCAACCCGCGGCACCCCTACACGCGGCGCCTGCTGGCGTCCATACCGGGCAACGAACTGGACATCCAGGCGGAGGATCCGGAGATTGCGTCCTGAGGATACCGGGCCCGGGGCCGTCCCGGAGCCCGACGACCACCGGCCGGAAGGCTTCGGCTTCCGGACCGGGGTGCGCAGCGCCGCGGTGGCCATCGGCTTCGCGGTCTTCGTGCTGGTGATCGGCACGGTGCTGCTGGCGGTCGGGGCCGTCATCTTCATCGGCGAGGGCAGGTGGGGCGCCCTCTGGTGGCTGGCGGCGCTGGAAGTGCTGTTCATCGCCGGCTTCGCCGCCATGATGCACATGGCCCGCCAGCGACGGCGCCAGGACGGCGGAGCCCCGCCGGCCACCCTGGCCGGCTGATCGGCAGCTGCCGCTACTTGGCCCGCGTCTTGGGATCCAGCGCTTCCCGCAGGGACTCGCCCAGCAGCGTGAAGCCCAACGCGGTGACGGCGATGCACAGGCCGGGCAGGAACGCCAGCTGCGGCGCGATGCCCAGTTCTGCCTGGGCGTAGGTGAGCATGCGGCCCCACTCGGCGGTCTGCGGGCGCCCGCCGCCCAGGCCGAGGAAGGAAAGCGCCGCGGCGTCGATGACGGCGGTGGCCAGCGTCAGCGTGGCCTGCACGATGACCGGACCCACACTGTTGGGCAGCTGGTGGCTCATGATGATGGTGCCCCGGCTCAGGCCCAGCGTCTGCGCCGCCAGCATGTAGTCCGCACTGCGTTGCGAGATCATCGACGACCGCAGCAGCCGCGCGAAGATCGGCAGCTGGGCCACGCCGATGGCGATCATCACCGCGTACGCCCCCTGCCCCAGGATGGCCGCGATGGATACCGCCAGCAGCAGGTTCGGCACGGAGAGCAGGATGTCGACGCCGCGCATGATCACGCTGTCGATCCAGCCGCCGAAGCCGCCGGCGAGGATGCCCAGCAGCATGCCCCCGGCCAGCCCCATCGCGGTTGAGACGACGCCGATCAACAGCGAGGCCTGCGCGCCCCAGATGAGTTTGCTGAACAGGTCCCCGCCGAAACGGTCCAGCCCCAGCGGAAATCCTTCCACCTCGCCGAAGCCGGGAATGTGCGTGGGTGTGATGTACGTGCGGCCGGGCAGATCCTGGCCGCCATAGGGTGCCAGCACCGGCGCCAGCACGGCGGTCAGCACGAACAGGCCCACGATGACGGCGCCGGTGATGGCCTGCGGATTCCGACGGAGCCGCCGGAACGCGTCCTTCCACAGGCTGGTGCCGCCGGGCCCGGTGCCGGCGGGAGCGCCGGGTGCACCCGGTGGCTCCGGGGTGGTGCGGATGTCGCCGCCTGACTGCGGCGGAAGCGTTGTGCTCATTTAAACACGCACCCTCGGGTCGATGATGCTGTAGGAAACGTCCACGACCAGGTTGATCAGCGAATACAGCACGGCGATGAAGATGATGAACCCCTGCAGGACGGGGTAGTCCAGGTTGAAAATGGCGTCGCGCAGGAACCGCCCGATGCCGTTGAAGGCGAAGACCGTCTCGGTCAGCACGGCCCCGGAAATCAGCAGCCCCAGCTGCAGGCCGATGGTGGTGGTGACCGGCAGCATCGCGTTGCGCAGGATGAACCGGTTGCGGATGGTCTTCTGCAGCAGGCCCTTGGCGCGGGCGGTGCGCACGTAGTCAGCATTCTGCACCTCGAGGACAGACGCCCGGGTGATGCGCACGATGATGGCCAGCGGGATGGTGCCCAGCGCGATCCCGGGCAGCGCCAGGTGCAGCAGCGCATCCCAGGCGGCATCCCATTCGCGGGTGAGCAAACCGTCGAGCACATAGAAGTCGGTGACGTGCGTGGCGTTGATCCTGGGGTTCTGCCGGCCGTCGGTAGGGAACCACGGCAGCTGGATGGCGAACAACCACTTGAGGATGAAGGCCAGGAAGAAGACCGGGACGGTGATCCCCACCAGCGACAGCACGACGGAGGAGTGGTCGGGCCACTTGCCGTAGTACCTCGCGGCCTGGTAGCCCAGCGGAATGCCGATGCCGACGGCGATGATGAGGGCGACGATCGTCAGCTCCACCGTCGCCGGGAAACGGGTGGCGAACTCCGTCAGCACGGGCCGGCCGGTGAGGATCGAGGTGCCGAAATCGCCCTGGAGCAGCTTGCCCATGTAGACGAAGTACTGCTCGATCAGGGGCCGGTCGAAGCCGTAGAGTTCGTTGATCCGTGCCACCGCCTCGGGTGTGGCACGGTCGCCGAGCAGCGCCGTGGCGGGCCCGCCGGGCAGGCTGCGGACCCACAGGAACAGCAGCAGGGAAAGCCCGAAGAGCGTCGGGATGAGCAGCGCGATGCGCTTGATAATGACTCTGAGCACAGCGTCCTTCCGGATCCCGGTCCCGGCGTTGCGCCGGATGCGGTGGAAATTGCCTCTTCGGCGGCAGGCCCGGCGCCGCCCGCTCGTAGTTTGGGCCGGGGGCCTGCCTGCCGGGATCCGCGGTATGCGGACCCCGGCAGGACGGGGTTACTCGCTGAGCTCGATGGCGTTGAACACCTCGTCGTTCACCGGGCTGGCCGGGTAGGAGGTAACCCGCGGGGCGAACGCGAGCGACGGCGCCGGGTGTGCCAGCGGGATCGCCGGGAGGTACTGCGCGATGTCCTCGTTGATCTCCTCGTACAGCGGCGTCGCCTCTTCGATGCTGCTGGTCTCACGTGCCTTGGACAGCTTGCCGAAGAGCTCCTTGTTGTTGAAGCCGAACTCCGGCTTCTCCTGGCCGAAGAAAACCCCGACAAAGTTGTCGGTGTCGTTGTAGTCGCCGGTCCAGCCGAGCAAGTGGATGTCGTGGTCGGCGCTGGCCTGGATGCGGTCCAGGTAGTCCGGGGACCACTTGTCCGGCTGGGCCTCGATGGTGATGCCGACCTCCTCGAGCTGGGCGCTCAGGTTGGTGAACACCTGTTCCGGCGTCGGCATGTACGGCCGGGACACCCCGGTCGGGTAGTTGAACATCAGCTCCAGGCCGTCGCCGTAGCCGGCCTCTTTGAGCAGCGCCCGCGCCTTCTCCGGGTCGTACTCGTAGGTGGTGACGTCGTCGTTGTAACCGTTGACCGTGTCCGGAACGAATTGCGTGGCGACCTTGGTGCCCTCGGGCAGCGTCTGGCGGACCAGCGCGTCCTTGTCGATCGCGTGGGCGATCGCCTGCCGGACCTTGAGGTCCTTCAGCGCCTCCTGCTCCTGGTTCATGCCCAGGTACAGAATGGTGAAGGGATCGCGTGCAATGACGTTGAATCCGGCGTCGGCCAGCGACTGCGTGTCGGCCGGCGCCACCAGGTCGTAGCCGTCGATGTCCCCGGCCTCCAGCGCCTGCCGGCGGGCATTGGGGTCTTCGATAATGCGGAAGATGATCTCCTGGACCTGGCCCTGTTCGCCCCAGTAGCCGTCGAAGGCGGACAGCTGCAGGGACTCGCCGACCGACCAGCTGTCGAACTTGAACGGGCCGGTCCCCACCGGGTGGCCCATGGCATATTCGCTCAGCTCCGGCGCCTCCTCCGAACCCCCGACGTCGTCGGCTTTGAACTTCTCCAGGGCGGTGGGGCTCTGCATCGCGAAAGCCGGCAGCGACAACGCCGGAATGAAACCGGCGAAGGGCTGGGCCAGGTTCACCGTCACCTCGGTGTCACTGACCGCCTCGCAGGAGTCGTAGACTGCGGTCTCGGGGGAGTCCGAGTAGCCGCGGAACAGCGAGCCGTAGTAGTAACTCACCGACTGGGACTGCTGGATCCCCTCGAAGTTGTACCAGCGGTCGAAGTTGAAGCAGACGGCATCGGCATTGAAGTCGGTGTCGTCGTGGAACTTCACGCCCTCCTTGAGCTGGAAGGTGTAGGAGAGCCCGTCGTCGGACATCTCCCAGGATTCAGCCAGCAAGGGTTCAGGGTCCGGCGTTCCTTCTTTGACGCCGACCAAGCCCTCGAAGATCTGGCGGCTGACGCGGAAGGACTCGCCGTCGCTGGCGAAGGCCGGATCCAGCGACTTGGGATCCGACGACGCGGCGAACACGAAGGTCGGATTGACTCCCTCCGTCTCGCCCTGTGCTCCGCCGCCGCGCTCGCTCTCGGCACAGCCGGACAGGACGAGTGCGCCGGCGGCCAAGCCGGCAATGACCGCTCCGGCGCGCCGGCCGCTTCGCTGGCCTCCGGAAAAGATGTCAGTAAATGACATGGACTGCTCCTCGGGGACGTGAGGTGTGACGCCGACTTTGTGTACGGCAGCCGGCGGAGGCGCGGTGGCGCGTCCGCTTGATGAGAGCTTAGTCACATGTCTGATTGAAAGCATCGGTTTCAGGTTCGGCGGTTGGGCCAAAACCATCACAATTTGGTGACGAGTCCCGTGCCTGATGGCGCGACGACGGAGGTGGAGGCCTCCGGGCCCCTGGGCCCGGAGCGGGCCGTGGAACGCCAGGAGCCCCGCAACGTACGTGGCGGGGCTCCTGGTGATGGTGCGCAAGGCGGGACTTGAACCCGCACGTCCGAGGACACTGGAACCTAAATCCAGCGCGTCTACCAATTCCGCCACTCGCGCATGCATTCCGGGCATGCCGGAACAGGAATCAGTCTACCGGCACGGCGGCACTCGTCTGGCGGGGACTTGTGCCTCGCGCAGACACCTAATTGTCCAGGCCGAGGTCGCGGCGCAGCTTGGCCACGTGGCCGGTGGCCCGGACGTTGTACTGGGCCAGCGCCACCTTGCCCTCGGGATCCACCACGACCGTGGAACGGATCAAACCCTCGTAGACCTTGCCGTAGTTCTTCTTTTCGCCCCAGGCCGCGTACGCCTCGGCTACGGCATGGTCTTCGTCTGAGAGCAACGGAAAGTTCAGTTCTTCCGTCTCCGCGAACTTCACCAGCTTCGGCAGCGGATCGGGGGAGACTCCCAGCACCGCGTATCCGGCGCCCTTCAACGAGTCGAGGCTGTCGCGGAAGTCGCAGGCCTGCTTGGTGCAGCCCGGTGTCGAAGCTGCGGGATAGAAGTAAACCACAACGTTTTGGCCACGATAATCGGCCAGCGAGACGGTGTTGCCCGCCGAGTCCTGCAGCGTGAAATCCGGCGCGGTGTCGCCGGTCGACAGTCGTTCGGCCATGGGGCAGCTCCTTAGGGATCCGGGGTTTCACACCAGCATAGCCAAGACAGTCCTCCGGCCGTTCCGACTACGTACGTATACTTGAGTGCATGCCGGATTTGAAGAATTGGCCGATGCCACGGTTGCTCTCCACCGCCGCCCGGCTCGTCGAGCACGAATGGAACGACAAACTGGCCGGCCTTGGCCTGACCCACGCCGGCGTCATTGCCCTTGAGGTGCTGGCCGCCGAAGGGGAAATGACGCAGGCGCAGCTGGCGACCCGCGTCCGGGTGCAGGCACAGACCATGGGCAAGACCCTGGGCAGGCTGGAGGTCCACGGGCACATCATCCGTGCCCGCAGCGATGTGGACCGCCGGCGGCAGATCGTGCAGATAACCGACGAGGGCAAGCGGGCCCTCAAGCATGCCGCCGAACTGGAGCGGCTGCTCAGCAGCGGCAGCGGCGACCAGATGGATGAGCTCAAGGAGCGGCTGACGGTGATCATCCGCAGGCTGGGCAACAGCCGCTTCGGTATCGGCGCGGTGGAAACCATCGACATCGCCGAGATCGACGGCTACGAGGACGGCGACTGACCCGCCGGCGTCCCGGTCGGCCGGAACCCGGCATCCTCAAGGCGTAGCCGGCGCTGCACCAGGCGCTCCCTTGCTGCCAACCGGACGCGGCAGCGTAGGGCCATGGAAAACGCTGCCCCCTTCGGCAGAGGAGAGTCGCAGCGGGTTTAGGGAATGGTGCGGGGTGCAGTAAGAGCGGTCTTGAGGATATGAATGTCTTGTTCAGTCGTTCCTCCCGAGATCCCGACACCGACTCTTTCGCCTCGTTGGAGCTGTACAGGTGCCCCACCGCCGAAGGCGATGAGTTTGCTGCCCGAGTTCACGGCCAGGCCGTAAAGGGGCTGCCCTGGTTGTACTTGCGACGTGAGTTCTTCTGTTTCCACGTTGAACGAGGCGGCTGTGTAGGCCTTGCGGAAGGCCATGTCCAAAGAGTGGAGGGGTGCGCCGTCCATGCGATGGAGAAGCACCGGGTTGCCGTGGATGTCAACGACACTGACGACGATGCGGATTGCCAGTTGTTCGGCTGCTTCTTCGGCGATGGCGGCGATCTTGATGACTTCCTGCAGCATCATGGGGGCCTTCCTGGATTTGCTGATCCTTAGTCGTCCTCATGGGGAGGTTCCGGGTGTGGGGGAGGCGGAGCTGATGAGTTGCCGGTGCTTCAGTTCCTGCCACACCTCGACGGGGATCCGCTGACTCAGCCAATGGTAGTTCTGCTCTTGTTGCATGATGGTGCGGGCGCCGAGGCAGACGTTGGTGACGGCGGGGTGGGCGGCGCCAAATTGCAATGCCACCGCGCCCAGAGGCACTCCGTGGCGGTCGGCTACCTCATGGTAAGGACGGATCTCGCTGAGGGTTTCACGCGTTGCCGGAGCGTAGTCCATGCGGGCTCCGGGTTTAGGGCCGGTGGCTAAGATGCCCGATCCAAAGATTCTGCCGTTGATGACGGCGATCCCGCGTCGCAGGCAGAGTGGGAGAAGCTCGTCCTGCGCCTCGGTGTTCAGTAGGTTGTAAGTACCGGCGATCAGAATGCAGTCAATGTCGGCTGATTCTGCCGCTGCCATGCAGACATCGACCTCGTTGACGCCTATGCCCACGGCCCGCACTACCTTTTGGTCCCGCAGGGATAACAAGGCTTTGAACGCGCCGTTTAGGGCTTCCTGAAATCGGCGGGGTTGGTCGGCGCCGTGAGTCCAACGGTCCGTGTCGTGAACCAGGAGCACGTCGAAGTAATCCGTCCCCATCCGCTGCATGCTGTCTTCGACCTGGCGCATCACACCGTCGTAGGAGTAGTCGTATTCGATGCGGAACGGCGGGGTGTTGCACCAGGGGGCGGTACTGAAGGTCCCCGGGCTTGCGGGTTTTAGGGTTCGCCCGACTTTTGTGGCCAAGACGAACGTTTCTCTGTCCTCATCGGCGAGGACATCGGCCAGCCGGTATTCGGCAAGGCCATGGCCGTACATGGGTGCAGTATCGAAGAACCGGACGCCCGCGTCCCAGGCATGACGTACCAGTGCCCGGGCATCCTCTGTAGGTATGGGGGTGCGCATGTTTCCAAGAGCCACTGAACCGAATCCGGCAAGTGTGCAAGACCAGTCGAGCCGCCCGAACCTGCGCCGTTGCGTGGGAGCGTACGGTGCCATGGGTGTCTTCCTCAAGGTGGATCAACGTGCTGGGTGCCCGGGGAGGTGGTGCCGCGTCGTTGGCCGTGGGGAACCTTCACCGGTTCCTTCGGCGGCCCATTTCATAACGGTCCCACCTCCCCTGTACCGCGGTTTAGCGGGCTGAGGCGTCTGCACTTACTGAGGCTTCCTGTCCCGCCGCCTGGGATGAGCGTTCGACGAGGGCCGCGAACTCGTCGCTGGACATCACGTCCGCGTACTGAGCCTGGATGTTGCGCAGGGATTCCCAGTACTGCCCGTATCCTTCGGGTGTTTCGTGGTCGAACTCGGGGTTGCGGCCGTGGGTGTTGAGGGGAATGGCCGTGCCGGTATCGGCCACGACGATCACTTTGTATCCCCTGTCGAAACCGTCGCGTGCCGTGGTCGGTACGCAGTTGGCGGTCGAGGAGCCCACGATCACGAGGTACTCGGCGCCGTCCTGCTGGAGGTACTCGTTGAAGGCCGTTCCGTAGAAGCTGCTGTTGCGGTGCTTTTGGAAGACCGGTTCGCCCTTTTGCGGTTCGAAACCTTTGCAGAGTGCGCCGTTCCACGTCCCGTGGTTGAAGGGCGAATCGGACTCTCTCCAGGACGGGTACTTCAGCCCCCAGATGCCGATGTCGTAGCCTTCGGGGTGCATGCCCCACATGGACCAGACGACCTTGATTCCCTTTTCGCGTGCGAGTTCGATCATTCTCTTGGCCGGCCCGAGGGATTCCTGCCCGGAGGGCGCTCCACCGACGCTCTGAATGTAGTCTGCCCCCTCCGGATCGAGGCAGAGATTTTGGATGTCGAGCGCATGGACCACGGTCTTGCTTAGATCTATGGTCTCGGGGATGAAGGTGTAGGAACGGTCGACGTATTTGTTGAGCTTGTCTTCGTAGGCGGTCATTGTCTTTCCTTTACTTACTGGATTCCTCGGTACGGTCCGATGAAGCTGAAGCCGCCTCGGCGGCTTGGCTACCGGCAGGGTCTTCGCCACCGTCAGTCACGTCTTGTTCCGGGCCGTGCTTGAAGCCCGGGACCAGTTCCTCCCAGTCGTATTCCTGGATGAAGTACTCGGCCGTGCTGTAGGTGCCGTCCATGGTGTCGCGCAGGTTTTTTGGCCCGTCGAAACCGACCATTTTCCAACCCATCTGGTCCTTGTTTCCGCCGTAAACCGGGTCGGCATAGAAACCTTGGCGGACATGCAGGCACAGGGTGTCAAAGAAACTTTTGTCTTCATCGGTGTTTCCCTGAAGCCGCGAGTAGTACACCTCCATCGAGGTCAGCGAGACCGGCACCGGTTTGGGAGCGCCGCTGACCTGTTCCAGCACCTGGTCTTGGACTTCTTCGGTCGCGTCCTTGAAGGACTCCGCCCGCAACTCGCGCGACCGGCGGTCGAGTTCATGGACCCCTTCGCGGTAGAGCCGCTGCAGGTCGGCGATGCGTGCCCGGGCGGATCGTGCTTCCGGACCGGCCAGGGCCAGGAAGCCGGTCCCGTCAGCCGCCGCATAGAGGTAGTCGATGCCTGAGAGGTAGCGGTCGATGAAGACGATCACCCTCGCCTCGCGTGCCCCTGGATCATGGTCGGTGGGCATGACGCGTGCGCCGGCGGCTTCTATGGTTTCCCACTCGTGGTCGGTGAAGAACAGTTTTTCGTCCGAGTCGGGGTCGATGTGGATCGGGACGATTTCCCAGTCGGCTTTCGAAACCATCGTGTCTTCCTTTCTGCGATTCTCTAACGCGCGGCAGTTACAGCCGCTAGCTGCGGCCCTTGAGGTAGGTGCCGGCGATGTAGTCTGCGCAGCGCCAGGAGTGGGCCATGATCGTGAGCGTGGGGTTGACGCCCATGGCGGTGGGGAAGCCCGCGCCGTCAAGCACGAAGACGTTGTCCACCGAGTGAGCCTGGCCCCATCCGTTCAGCACCGACTTGCCGGGGTCGGTTCCCATTCGGACCGTGCCCTGCTGGTGGCAGGCGTTGCCGGTGAATTCGTCTCCCAGGTAAACGGGGGTGGTTTTCGTTGCCCCGGCCGCCTGGAGGATTTCCACGTTTTTGTCGATCTGCCATTTGCTCATGGCGATGTCGTTGGCGTGGGGCTTGTTCGTGATCCGCGCTACGGGCAGGCCCCAGGCATCCTTGATGTTGGGGTCGAGGTCGACCCGGTTGGTCTCCTGGGGCATGTCCTGGAGGATGAACCCAATCTTCATGGAGTAGTCGAAGTAATTTCGGTCGGCGTCCTTCATGGCTTGGCCCCAGGTCGGGCGGCCGGGCATGATCGCGTTGATGGCCTGTCCGATCTGCGTGGTGGCGATGATGCCGCCGCCGATGTGGCCCCTGCTTTCGTCCGTCTCGTAAAAATGCGTGGAGCCGCCGCTTTGGTAGTTTCCCGTCCAGCCGCGCAGCGGTTCCTCGATGTCCTTGTCGAACAGTCCGACCGCGAAAATGTATTCGTGGAAGGTGGCGTTCTTGCCGACAAGGCCGGAATCGTTCGCGAGACCTTCGGGGAACCGGTTCGACGTGGACAGCAGCATGAGCCGCGCCGACTCGATGGCGCCGAGCGCCAAGACAACTACGGCGGCGTCCTGTTCCACCTCACGGCCCTCGGGGTCGATGTAGACGACGCCGGTGGCCCGGCCGTCCTTGCCCAGTTTGACTTCCCTGACGTAACTGTCGGCCCGTACTTCCAGGTTGCCGGTGGCGAGGGCTTCGGGGATGTACGTCGTCGCCACGCTGGACCGGGTTTGGGTGGGGTCACCGTACTGGTTCCAGAAACTGGTCCGGTTCACCGCCGCCCTGCCCAGGGCGTTGCCTTCGGTCAGGTGGGACATCGGCAGCGGGAAGGAATTGATGCCCAGCTTGTTGGAGCCCTCATAGAATTTCTTGCCGAACCGGGTCGGAGGCAACGGCCCGCTGGGGTACGGCTTGCTGCGGAAGCCTTCCCCCCGGTCGGCACCGGTAAGGCCCGAGATGCCGTAGCTCCATTCAACCTTGGTGAGGTATGGTTCCAGGTCCTCGTAGCGGTAGGGCCAGTCGGCCAGGCTCGCGCCTTCCAGATCCCCGTGGAGGGAGTGGAAAATGAAGTCCGATTCCCTCGGCCGGGGCATCCAGCCGGCCATGTGGCTCGTTCCGCCGCCGACGTTTGAGGGCACGGGGGAGAAATTGAAGATCCGGGCTTCCGAGTTTTCGTCCCGGCGCACCGTCCTGGGCATCAGCTTCACGTCCGGCCACAGGTAGCTGCGGTTCTGGAACTTCAGTTCGTCGCCGGAGTAGTGTTCCTCCGGGCGCAGCCACGGGCCCTTGTCGAATCCAACAACTTTGTAGCCGGCTTCGCTGAGAACCTTGACGGCGGGCCCGCCCCCCGCTCCCAGTCCGACGACGACGACGTCCACCGGGTCCATTTTTCGATTGCTGCTCACAGTAGAACCTCTCAGTTCGGTCGTTGTTGGGGAAGGCCTAGTAACTTCCCTCGCCCTGCTGGCTTTCCTGCAGGACGGCTTGGTGCCACTCGACGTTCGTCTTGTCGACGACATCGGTCGGGATGCGGACGAACTGGTTTACTTCCATGCCCAGAAGCTCATGCGCGAAAAGGGTTTCGATCATGCTGTGGCCCATTTCGACGCTGTTCACATCGACGGTGGCGGTGAGTTTGCCGGCTTTGATGGAGTCCATCCCCGAAATCAGGCCGTCAGCACCGATGGTGATGATGCCTTCCTGCCCGTCCCAATGCTTGAGACCGCGTGCGTCGATGGCCTGGGACGCGCCGAGCGCCATGTCTTCGTTTTCACCGTAGATCGCGTTGACATCGGGGTTTTTGGTCAGCAGGTCCTGTGCGGCCCGGAGACCTTTGTCCCGTACGTAGCCGCCGTCGGCCTGTCCGACGATCTCGATGCCGGGGTACTCCGAGATGGCTTTCTTGAAGCCCTGCTGGCGCAGCTTGGTCCAGTCCGATCCGGAGGGCCCCATGATCTGGATGACCTTGCCTTTGCCCTTGAGTTGGTCGCCGATGTATTGCCCGGCGATGTAGCCGGACTGCCAGCGGTCGTCATAACCGATGTTCGAGACGGTGTTAAGACCTCCGGTGGGGTCCTCGGCTTGGGAAGGATTGGCCAGTTCTTCAGTGGAGTTGAACTGGTAGAAGTCGACGCCCTCTTCCTGTCCGCGGCCGTACAGTTCCTGCATGGTCGCGGCGTTGGCGGCAGAGCAGACGAAGACCGCATCGAAGTCCCGGGCGATATACCCCTGGACAATGCCAAGGGTTTCCGTGCCTGAATGGGCGTCGTTGAGGGCGCCCTGCCGCTCCCAGGTCCATTTCACACCGAACCGGTCCTCGTATTCCTTCATCTTGTTGAAGGCCGCTTTTTCGACCTGGGTGTAGAACTCGGAGAGGATCGGGGGAGCAAAGCCGACTTTGATTTCACGGCCGTCCACTATTTCGCGGATGGCGGCATCGGCGGCCGAGTCCGGGTTGACCGCGGCACCGGCGCCTCCGCCCCCGCCTCCACCGGTGCCGGTCGGCGTCTCGACCGTGGTGCAGCCGGTCAGGATGAGGGCTGCCGCGACTGCTCCGGAGGCGAGGGCGCTGCGGGTCCGGGCGTACCGACGGCGGCCTGCGGGCCCGGTGGTGTCAGTTGTGGACATTGTCTTGCCTTTCATTTTTGATGGTCCCCGCAGCAACGGGGAGACCGGGGAAGCTGGTTTCGGCTACACGGGGGCGACGTCGAGCACAACGGCCCGCCGTTGCCGGACCCGGGCGTTGATGATGGCGCTGATCCGGTTCGCGAGGACGGCGATGATTAGAATCGAGCCAATGACGATCTTTTGATAGCTGGACGGAACGCCCGCGAGGTTGATGATGTTGATGGTTGCGGCCAGCGTGATGGCGCCGAGCACGGCTCCCAGGATGCGGCCCCTGCCGCCACTGAGCGCCGCACCGCCGATGACGGCGGCAGCGATGGCCTGGATCTCGTAACCGACACCGAGGTCGGCCGGGACGTTGGTATTACGGCCCGCCAGGATGACGCCGGCGATCGCGGCGCTTAGCCCGCTGATGACGTAGGCGATGATACGGACCCGGTCCACCCGCACGCCGGACTGTACGGCGCCGGTCCGGCTGCTTCCGACCGCGAAGAGGTGTGTCCCCAGGCGGGAGGATCCCAAAATCCCGCCAAGGAGCAGCGCCACGATGAGGGATATCACCATGGGCAGGGTGAGGGCTCCGGCCAGCGGGCTCAGGCCGCCGATGACATAGAACTCGGGGACCATGTAGCCGATGATGGGAACGCCCTGGGTCCAGATGTAGAGGATGCCGCCGGCGAAGCCGAGCATTGCGAGCGTGGCAATGAAGTCGGGCAGCCCGACCCGGGTGACAAGCAGGCCGTTGCCGATCCCGATCAAGGCCCCGGCAAGCAGCGCTGCGAGGATCGCGGCGAACAGCGGCATTCCGGATTTCATCGTCTCGGCTGCCACCCCCGCGCAGAGTGCCATGGCTGCGCCGATCGAGAGGTCGATGCCTCCCGCGATCAGGACGACGGTCATGCCCATGGCCAGGATCATGACCGTGATGCTGCTGTTGAGGATGTTGAACAGGTTTGACGGAGCCAGGAACACCGGCAACGTGAACGCCGCAATCAAACAGGCCAGTACCAGCATGGCCAGGACGCCGAGGGTGGGGTCCAGCAGGATCCGGTCGACGATGCGGCCGACCAGGCCGGTGTTGCGTTTGGGGGTTGAAGTGCTCATGGTCAGTCCTGCTGTTCGGTCACGAACGGACGGGAACCCGCGGCCGGCTTCTGTGCCTGCTGCTGGGCCGGGGCCGGGGGAGTGTCGTGCGGAGTGTCGTGCCTGGGGGGCGCGTCAAGACGGGAGCGTTTGCCCATATTGAGTGCGTATTGCTGGACGCGGCGGTCGAAGACCACCCCGGCGACGATGCAAAGGCCGGTAACGATGCTGAAGTAGACGGGGTCGACGCCGTTGAGGCGCAGGCCCTGCTGCAGGGTTGCCAGCAAAAGGCCGCCGACGACAGCGGCCCAGACCGAACCGCGGCCGCCGGCAAGGCTCACGCCTCCCAGAACGGCGCCGGCGATGGCAATGAATTCGTAGCCGCCGCCCAGGAAGGCCTGTACGGCGCCGAGGCGGGAGGCAATGAGGACGCCGGCTGCTCCGGCGAGCATGCCGGAGACGATGAAGGTGCCCATCCTGACGCGGAGGACGTTGACGCCGGCGACGTTCGCCGCGTCGGCGCCGATGCCGATGGCATATATGCGCCGGCCGAATACCGTCTTGGCCAGGAAAAGCTGCATGATGACCAGCAGGATTGCGGCGATCCAAAAGGCGCTCGGGATGCCCAGGAAACTGCCGTAGACGATATCCGAAAAGCCCGGCGTCGTCACGCCTTGGAGAGGTACCTGTTCTGTCAGGACGATGAGCAGCCCGCTGGCGATGTTCAGCGTGGCCAGCGTGACGATGAAGTCGTTGATACCGAACTTTGTAATGAGCCATCCGTTGAACAGGCCGAATGCCGTGCCGGTGGCGACGCCCACGAGGACGCCCACCAGCGTCGGCGCCCCGCTGAGCAAAGCCCACATGGTCGTTCCGGCACTCAGCCCGGCTACCGTGCCGACGGACAGGTCGATGCCTCCGGCCACGATGACGATTGCCACCCCGACGGTAATCAGCAAGACGGGGATGGCGTTGTTAATGTAATCGGTGAGGCTTTCCGGTTGCAGGAAGACCGGCGACATCAGTTGGAACACGATGACCAGGACGATCAGGGCGACCGCGATCGGAACGCCGCTGGTCGAAAGTGTGCGGGATACGGCCCGTTGAAATTTCATCATTCGCTCCTGCCGGCGGATAGCGCCAGAATTCTGTTCTTCACGCCCTCAAAGTTTCCGGCGGCCAGTTCCTGTTGCAGCGAGGTCACCGAACCCACCAGCCGGCCTTTTTTCAGGATCAGGACACGGTGGCTGAGTTCCAGCAGTTCGGCGATTTCCGAGGCAATCACGATGGCGGCCCCGCCAGCGGCGACGAAATCGCGGATGAGGTTGTGAACCTCCACCTTGGCCGAGACGTCGATACCCTGGGTCGGTTCGTCGAAGATCAGCAGTGAGGGCTTGGTGTTCAGGCAGCGGGCCACGATGGCCTTCTGCTGATTTCCGCCGCTCAGGTTTCGAATCTTTTCCCTGACGCTTGGGGCACGGATTGCCAAGCGCTGCCGGTAGCTCTCGGCCTGGTCCATTTCATCGCGGTTTTTGACCAAAAAACCAAGCTGCGTGACGCCACCCAAGCTGGAGATGGAGATGTTTTCGGCAACGGAAAACTCCGGCAGAATGCCCAGCTGCTTGCGGTCTTCCGGCAGCATGGCCAACCCGTGACGGTATGCCGAGCTCGAATCGCGGAGGCGCAGGGGTTGCCCGTTGAGGTGCATTGTTCCGCTGCTCATCTTGTCCAAGCCCATGATGACCCTGGCCAACTCGGTCCGCCCGGCACCGGCCAGGCCCGCTATGCCCAGGATCTCGCCCTTACGAACGGACAGCGAAATGTCCTTCAAGACGTGGCTGCGGTGCACATTCTCCAGTCGCAGCACTTCCTCGCCGGTGTCGGCCGCGGCGTGCGGCGGCGTGCCGCTGGCCGCACCGAATTCGCCGGCTGCGATTCCAAACATCATGCCAAGCAGTTCATCGACGTCCGTCTCTGCGATGGCGGCAGTCCCGGCGTTGGCCCCGTCGCGGAAGACGGTGGCGGTGTCCGCCAGACCGAACAGTTCCTCCAGGTGGTGGGTTACCCACAGCAGTGGCACGCCCCGCGCCCTGAGCTTGCGCATGTGTTCGAATAGGTGCCGCTTTTCTTCTTCTTCGAGCCCGGACGTCGGCTCGTCCAAAATCAGGACGCGGGGGTCGAAGGCCAGTGCCTTGACGATCTCCACCACACGCTTTTTCAAAGCACCGAACTCCCCAACGGGAAGCTTCAAGTCCTCAGGGGTGAGCCCGAAGTCGGCGGCGAGTTGCAAAACGCGCTCTTCCATCCCCTTGCGGTCAAGCCGGACCTTCAGGCCGAGGAATCGGGCATTGACCTCGCGGCCCAGGAAGATGTTGTCGAGTGCCGTGAGCGCCGGAACGAGCGACAGCTCCTGATGGATGGTCGTGATGCCTGCGTTGAGGGCGTCGCTGGGATGGCGGAACTGCACTTCTTCCCCGGCCAGGGTAACTGTGCCCGCGTCCGGCGAGACCACGCCGGACAGCACATTGATCAGCGTGGATTTGCCGGCCCCGTTGCCTCCCAGCAGGGCATGGATCTCGTCGGGGCGGATGTCCAGGCTCACCCCGCGCAGGGCGGTCACGCCTTGGTACTGCTTCACCACGCCCTCAACTTTGAGCAGCGGCGAATGGCCGCCAGGTTCGGTGGGATGCGCCATGGGATCGCTCCTGTTCTTGGAGGTTTGGCGGCAGGTGACGCTCGGTGTGTGAGCAACATCATGTGAAAACTCAATATAGTAATCAGTCACAACAAATGCAATAGCCTTTTTCGCTTGAGGGGCGGGGCACGGCTTCAGTCCGCAGGCCAGTGCAGGCACCGCCGTGGGTGTGTGGCCGCAAGGTGTCAGCGACTCGGCAGGGTGTGTGCGGCCTTGGATGGGCGCTGGTCGTTGACTTGGGCCGCCGCGGCTAATATGTTGTTGCTCACTACTATTGCTTCCTGATGGGAGAAGGCAATGAGGCAACCGAGCCGCGAAGACAAGTTTTCCTTCGGCCTATGGACGGTGGGGTACACGGGGGCCGACCCCTTCGGCGGCCCTACCCGGTCGCACGTGGATGTCGTAGAAGTGGTGGAACGGCTGACGGGTCTCGGCGCCTACGGATTGACGTTCCACGATGATGACCTCTTCGCCTTCGGCAGCAGCGAGGGGGAGCGGCAGAAGCAGATCGACCGCCTGAAAGGTGCACTCGAGGACACGGGCCTTCAGGTTCCGATGGTCACGACGAACCTTTTCAGCCCCCCGGTTTTCAAGGACGGTGGGTTTACCTCCAACGACAGGGCCGTCCGGCGGTTCGCCCTTCGAAAGGTCCTGCGGAACATTGAGTTGGCCGCAGAGCTCGGGGCCCGGACTTTCGTCATGTGGGGAGGCCGCGAGGGCGCTGAGTACGACGCTGCCAAGGACGTCCGGACAGCCCTTGAACGGTACCGCGAGGCACTGGACGTTTTGGCGGCCTACGTGACCGATCAGGGGTACGACCTGCAGTTCGCCATTGAGCCCAAGCCGAACGAGCCCCGCGGCGACATCTTGCTGCCGACGGTGGGCCACGCGCTGGCGTTCATCGAAACCCTGGAGCGGTCCGAACTTTTCGGTGTCAACCCCGAGGTCGGACATGAACAGATGGCGGGCCTGAATTTCACCGCCGGCGTTGCCCAGGCGCTGTACCACGGCAAGCTGTTCCATGTTGACCTCAACGGCCAGCGGGGGGTTAAGTACGACCAGGATCTGGTCTTCGGCCATGGCGACCTGCAAAACGCTTTCTCTCTCGTGGACCTGTTGGAAAACGGCGGCCCGAACGGTGGCCGGGCTTACGACGGTCCGCGCCACTTCGACTACAAGCCGTCGCGGACCGAGGACGCCGGGGGAGTGTGGGATTCGGCTGCGGCGAACATGCGGATGTACCTGTTGCTGAAAGAGCGGGCCGCCGCCTTCCGCTCGGACCCGGAGGTCCAGGAAGCGATGCGCGCCTCCCGCGTCACCGAACTGGAGCAGCCGACCCTTGCCGATGGAGAGTCCTACGCCGAGCTGCTCCAAGACCGTTCCTCGTACGAGGATTTTGCCCCGGAGGGGTACTTTGACGGCTCCGGGTTCGGGTTCGTCAGGCTTCAGCAGTTGGCTATGGAACATCTGCTGAACGCGCGCTGAGCTGCGGAACCGTTGAGGCTCGGAACCGTTAAGGTTCTGAGCTGCGGAACCGGCGAGGTCCAGGCTCGGCCGACGTATCTGGAGGCATCATGACACTAGTCGCGGGTGTTGATTCTTCGACGCAAAGCTGCAAAGTGGTCTTCCGGGATGCCCGCTCCGGTCGGGTGGTTTCTGCGGGACGGGCCACCCATCCGGCGGGCACCGAAGTTGACCCGGAGGCCTGGTGGAGAGCGCTGCAGGCGGCGCTCGCAGAGGCGGGAGGTCTCGGCTCGGTCAGCTGCCTTTCCGTAGCGGCACAGCAGCACGGCATGGTGGCCCTCGATCAGGAGGGCCGGGTGATCCGGCCGGCCTTGCTCTGGAACGACACCCGCAGCGCGGGCGCTGCGGCTGCACTGGTGGGCGAAGTGGGCGCCGATGAATACGTGCAACGGACGGGATCGATTCCGGTGGCGTCTTTCACCGCTAGCAAGCTCCGCTGGTTGCGTGACGCCGAGCCCGCCAATGCAGCAAAGGTAGCCGCGGTCGCTCTTCCCCACGACTGGCTCACCTGGCGGTTGCGCGGGTATGGGCCGGCCGCTTCCAGCCCGCTGGGGCCGGTCCTTGAAGAACTCACGACAGACCGGTCGGATGCCAGCGGTACCGGCTATTGGGATCCGGAGGCGAACCGGTACGACATGGATCTGTTCGCCTTGGCCCTCGGACATGCTGCCATCGTGCCCCGTGTCCTTCGCCCCCATGAGCCGGCGGGAAAGACGCCCGGGGGAGTCCTTCTGGGCGCGGGAGCCGGAGACAATGCCGCTGCGGCCCTGGGCCTCAACGCTTCCGGCCGGGAGGCCCTCGTTTCGATCGGCACCAGCGGAACCGTGTTCGCCTCATCCGCCGAACTGCGCCGGGACAGGACAGGTTCCGTCGCCGGGTTCGCGGACGCTGCCGGCGCCTTCCTCCCGATTGCCACCACGCTCAATGCAGCCCGCATCCTGACGTCGGTCGCCGAGGTGCTCGGCGTCGACAACGACGAGCTCTCGCGTCTCGCCCTGGAAGCTCCCGCCGCGGCCGGGGGAGCCGTCCTGGTCCCTTGGTTCGAAGGGGAACGCACCCCAAACCTGCCCAACGCGACGGGCAGTCTTCACGGGCTGTCGCTGACCGCAATGACAAGGCCCAACCTTGCGCGCGCTGCCATTGAAGGAATGCTGTGCAGTCTCGCCGGCGGGCTTGACGCGCTGCGGAAGGCCGGTGCCCTTCCCGAGCGGGTCCTTCTGATCGGCGGGGGCGCGCAGAACCGGGCCGTGCGGTCGATTGCCGCGCAGGTCTTCGATATGCCGGTCTCGGTTCCGGTACCCGGCGAGTACGTGGCCGAGGGGGCCGCGGTGCAGGCCGCCTGGGTCCTGGGCGGAGTACGCCCTGACTGGCCGCCGCACTTCGATGCGGAGCTGCGACCCGATCCGCGGCCTCTTATCCGGGACCAGTATCGCAGCCATGCCGAAGCGCAGGAGGCGTGGTTCCGCCGTCACAACGAAGGCGCGGCGTGAAGAAGCAGGCAGGCGCCGGCAGCCAGGAGACGGGACCGGTCCTCGCCAATGCGCGCAGCACGCGCCTGACACTCGACTGCTACGGTGCCAGGATCGTTGAACTGCTCCTGCCGGACAGGGGCGGCAAGCTCGAAAACGTGGTGCTTGGGTTCGACTCTGTGGATGACTATCGCCGCCACGCGGACTGCTACTTAGGGGCCACGATCGGCCGGACAGCGGGCCGCATCCCGGGCGGCCGGTTTTCCTCGGCAGGGGTCACCTTTCCCGTTGCCGCGAACGAGGGACGGAACCACCTTCATGGAGGACCCAGCCGAAGTTTCGACCGCGTCCTGTGGTCCCGTTCGGATGCGTCCCCGGAACGGGCGCAGGACGACTTTGTCAGTCTGGACTACCGCAGCCCCGAAGGCGAAGAAGGCTATCCCGGAAACCTCTCCGCGCGGGTTAGCTACTCACTCTCCGAAGCCAACGAGCTGTCGATTCTCTTCACGGCCAGGGCCGACGCGGACACCCCGGTCAATATGACCAATCACGCTTACTGGAATATGGACGGAGACGGGGCGAGGCCTGTCACCGATCAGCAGCTGATGGTTGACGCGGATTACATCCTGGCGACGGACTGGGAACGCATTCCGACAGGCAGCCACCTGCCTGTCGCCGGGTCGCCCTTCGACTTCCGCAAGCTAAGGCGGATCGGAGCCTTCCTGCCGAAGTCGGGCACCGAGCCGTGGCCGGGCATCGACAACACGTTCCTGTTCAATCCGGGCAGGGACAACACCAAGCCCGCGGCAGTACTTTATTCTCCGGAAACCGGACGTCTCATGGAGCTCTACACCACGGAGTTCTGTCTTCAGGTCTATACAGCGAACCGGCTGCCTCCGCTGGTCGGCCGCGGGGGAACCTTGTACGGGCCCGGCAGCGGCATATGCCTCGAACCCCAAAAGATCACCGATACCAGCCGTTTCCCCGACTTTCCGTCCGTGGTCCTTCCGGCCGGAACGGAGTACCGGCATCTCAGCCGATACCGTTTCTCGACAGCGTGAGCCGATCAAGCAGAAGCGGCCCCTCGTCGGGATACGCGACGCCCCTGTCAGGCGACGAAGGAGTAGGCAGCGGGGTCGGCCAGGAGGTCTGCAAATACCAGTTCAGCCGCGCCGACCATGAGAAGATTGGCGCCCAGCTGAGGTCGGGAAATGTGAACACTTTGGCGTGAAACCGGCAGCGATTCCCGGGAGACGAGGTGCTCCAGCCGCTCCGGATCGGCTGCATGCAAGGAACCCAGAAAGCCGCCCAGAATGATCAACTCCGGATTCAGGATGTTGATTGCGTTGCCCAGGGCAATGGCGAGGTATTCCTGCTGCCGGTCCACAACAGCCCGAACCTCGGCAGAAGTGGATGAAAGCAGCGCCTCCTCCAGTTCGTCCACGTCCGCGGATGCCAATCCGAGGGCGGCAAGCAGGGCATCGCGGGTAACTTCGGATTCCAAGGTGCCTCGGGCGTGCGCGGTGTCAAGCCCTCCGCCGCTTCTGATCCGGGTGTGGCCCAGCTCCCCGGCATGACCGGCGACGCCTGTCACGGCGTGGCCTCCGCTGATGATGCCGCCACCGATGCCGCTGGCCCCGCCGTTGAGGTAAATCATGTCGCTGACCCGTCGGGCGGACCCAAAGGTCCTTTCGGCGAGAGCACCAAGGCTCGCATCGTTGGCGGCTTTCACGGGATACCCGGTGGCAGCGGCCAGCATCTCGGCAATCGGTTCATCGGTCCACTCCAGGTGCGGGGCCAGCCGCACGAGCCCGTCCCGTGTCCTCACCAAACCCGGGACAGCGACGCCGATCCCTGCGATCCGGGTCCCGTCAGTCTTCATTCCTTCGATGATCGCCGCACTGATGTTGACCGCTTCCCGGACGCTGGGGGCCCTGTCCGTTTCATAGCGGACCCGTTTCTGGACAACGCCGCCCAGGCAGACGGCACCGACGGTCACCGCGTCGATCTCGGGATTGACCGCGATCGCCACTGTCGCCGGGTTGGGGCGCACCACGGCACTCGGCCGCCCGACACCGTTACTTGAGTCGGGGCTCGTTTCCAAGACCAGTCCGAGCTCGGCAAGCTCGCCGACCAAGGCACCGATTGTCGACCTGTTCAGCCCTGTTTTCCGGGTCAGCTCGGAGCGGGGAACGGGGCCGGCATGATGCACGAACTGAAGAATGGTTGAGAGGTTATGCCGGCGAATGCTGTCGAGGTTGTTCCCAGCCCGCGGGGCCGGCAGCGGCCGCCCGTGGCTGGTGCCAACCTGCGCGTCTGATGAATTCAACCAAGCCTCCCTGGATTCTGGACAAGAAACAACTGCGTAACTTATCGTTCAACCGCAGGCTACTCCATCCCCATTGCTCCCAATTGTTAATTCCTTGAACAAATTATGGCACAAGAGTAATCTTCCGGTATGTTGAACGCCCAAGGCCCTCCGCGGCCTGTCCGCACCGGCTTGGTGGGCTACGGGCTGGCCGGAAAAGTCTTTCATGGGCCCTTCCTCGGCGCCCTGCCGGAGTTCTCCCTGGACGTCATCGCGACGGCCCACCCGGAACGGAGGCTGCAGGCCGCCAAGGACCATCCCGCTGCAGAGATTGTTGCAGACGCCAACGAAATGCTGGCGGGGGGCCTGGATCTGGAATTGGTGGTGCTAGCCGGCCCTCCCCACACCCATGTGGATCAAGCGCTGGCAGCACTGGACGCGGGCTTGGCGGTGATCGTGGACAAGCCCTTCGTGCCAACGGTCGGCGACGGCGAGCAACTGATAGAACGGGCAGAACGCGTCGGGAAACCCCTGATCGTGTTCCAGAACCGGAGGTGGGACGGGGACTTCCGAACGGTGCGGAAGATGCTGGCCGAGGGGCACCTGGGACGGGTCTATCAGTTTGAATCGAACTTTGAGCACTGGGCGCCCAAAGTCGTTGACCGCTGGCAGGATACGACGCCTCCGCACCTGGCCGGCGGGATCACGTTTGATCTGGGCAGCCACCTCATAGACCAGGCCTTGGTGCTGTTCGGTCCGGTTGAAGAGGTCCGTGCCGACGTGCGCACCGTTCGTGATGGCGGCGGCAACGACGACGTCAGCCTCATTGAGCTATTCCACTCGAACGGCGTGCATTCGCGGCTCTGGATGAGCCGGGTGGCGGCGCAAGCCGGACCCCGCTTCCGCGTTCTGGGGACCGAAAGCGCCTATGTCAGCTATGGCCTGGACGGCCAGGAACCGGCCTTGGCGGCGGGGGCAGTCCCAACTGATCCAGGGTTCGGCGCCGAGCCCGAAAGCACGTGGGGCACGCTCGGCATCCGGGCGCCGGGCCATCCCGCCCCCATTGCGGTGCCGACCGAACGAGGCGACTACCTTGGGTTTTACCGGGCTGCGGCTCTGGCGGTCCGGGGAAGCGGGCCCATCCCGGTTAATCCCCGGGAGGCTTTGGAGGTCGTCCGGGTGATCGAACGAATCCATCAGTTGGCGAAGCCCGGCTAGGGATGCTGCGGGCGTGTCGCTTCCGAAGACCTTGTCCCGCCGTCAAAGAACGGAAAACCCCGCCTGACCGGGCTTTCGCCAATCAGACGGGGTTTGTCTGTGCACCCCCCGGGACTCGAACCCGGAACCCATTGATTAAGAGTCAATTGCTCTGCCAGTTGAGCTAGAGGTGCAGCTGTCGGTGAGGGGCCGGCGCCGGTTTCCCGGGCGCTTTCTCCCTCGCAACGACATGTAACTCTAGCAGGACTTTTCCGCGAATGTGAAATTGAGGCGGCCTTTGTCGCCTACTTCACAGAAACCGCCAGCATCCGGTCCTCGTCGGTGCCGTTGGTGAGTACCCAGAGCCGGCCGTCCGGGGCAGCGGCCACGTCGCGCAGCCGGCCGTATTCTCCTTCGTAAAAGGCCTCGGGCTCTCCGGCCTCGGTGCCGTCGAGCTCCACCCGCCAGAGCCGCTGGCCGCGCAGCGCGGCGATCCACGCCGTCCCGTCCACCAGGGCCATGCCGCTGGGGGAGGCCTCGGCCGTGGACGGCCAGACCACCTTGGCGTCGATGAACCGCTCGTCGCCGGGGGCTCCGGTAACGTCCGGCCAGCCGTAGTTGCCGCCGGGCTCGATCAGGTTCAGCTCGTCGTCCCGGTCGGGGCCGAACTCCGTAATCCAGAGCCTGCCGTCGGCGTCCCACGCCAGCCCCTGCACATTGCGGTGGCCGAAGCTGTAGACCGGGCTGTCGCCGAAGGGGTTGCCGGGGGCAGGGTCGCCGTCGGGCGTGACCCGTAGGATCTTGCCGCCCAGAGAGGAGAGATCCTGGGAGCGGGAGGAATCGGCGGCGTCGCCGGTGGCGATGTACAAGTAGCCGTCCGGGCCGAACTTGAGCCGCCCGCCGTTGTGGATCCCGGCTTTGGGAATGCCCGTGACGATTTCCTGCCCGTCGCTGAGCCGGCCGTCGTCCCAGCGGTAGCTGAGAACCCTGTTGTCCTCCGGCGAGGTGAGGTAGACGTAGAGCCGGGCGTCGGCGTCGAAATCGGGGCTGGGCTCCAGCCCCAGCAGGCCGGCCTCGCCGGTGGTTTCCAGCGCGGAGTCCACGGGCACGGCGGCAACCGTTTCGCCGTCGACCACGTGTTTGATCAGGCCGGTGTCGTTCTCGGAAATGAGGGCACTGCCGTCGGGCAGTACGGCTATGGACCACGGTTCGGCCAGGCCCGAGGCTGCCGCTTCCACGTCCGGGCTGGTAGCGGCGCCGCCGCTAGTGTCCGGCCGGCCGCTGCCGCCGACGCTGCAACCGGCCAGGACGGCCGCCAGCGCTACGGCCAGGGCCAAGGGGGCAAACCGAAGCGGCAGGATGCGCCGATCCGCTTGGTCGTCCATCCGTCAGCCTCGTTTCCGGTCCGCTCCGTTCCCATCCTCGGCCTCCACGGACGGTTCGATGACCGCCTCGCCCGCGTAACCGAGCCATTCGGTCTCATCGTAGAGCGGTTTCTCCGTGACCGCCGCCTGCTCCGCTGCCGCGTCCTCGACATCGGCCGGCACCGGCTCGTCCGCGCCGAAGCCGCCGGCAGCCGACGTGCCGGTGTCGCCCGGGGACTCCGGCATGGTCTCCTCCACCATCAGGTCCTCGTCGAATGCCCGCGGCGTGCGGCCGGTCGTTGGGTTCCCGCTGGCAGTGCCGGAGGGGGCGTGCATCAGGTTCGACGGCGTGGGGGCGGCCTCGGAGGGGGCGTGCATCAGGTTCGACGGCGTGGGGGCGGTCTCGGAGGGCGCGTGCGCCAGGTTCGACGGCGTGGGGGCGGGTCCGGAGGGGGCGTGCGCCGGATTCGCCGGCGCGGAGGCGGCCAGGGATCCGGCCTTCGTGGAGCGGGACTTGCGGCTGAACAACCGGCACAGCAGGGCGGTCGCGAGGGTGGCTGCGACGGCGGTCCTGATTCCCCATCTCCGGTCCATGGCCTTCACCTTCGGTTGATGGTTGTGCTGCATCCGGTCCCGACGTTACGTGCGGGACACGGCAGTGTCTATAGCCTCCCGTGGCCGGTTCCGTCTCCGAAAACGTGAGGTGGACCGGCAGGTTGAGGCGATGCTTTGCAGGCCCGGGGCGGGCCGCTAGGCCCGGAAGATCAGCTCCGCCATGAAGCTGTGGAAGTCGGGCTGGTCTTCGGACTGGTCGATCGTGTGGCCCTCGGCGGGCAGCCTGCCTTCGGCCTGGACGCCGAACCGGAACGTCCTGCCGGTGCTGGTGCCCACTTCGTATTCCCCGCCGCCGAGCTGGACTGCGTGGGACATGTTGGTCATGTTGATCGCGACGGGGGTGCCGCCGGCCGTCAGCGCGGAGCCGTCGAACGGCGCGATGACCAGTTCCTGCGGCCGCCAGCGGTAACCGATCACGTAAAAGTCTTCGGTCCCGCCCTGCGTCCGGTGCGCATCGTCCTGGCGGCCGCTGGCGAAGACGAGGTTGTAGTCGCCGTAGTTGGGAATCTGGGAGTCAAAGATGGCGCTAAGCGCGTCCTTGAGTTCGTCGCTGGTGGGCATGTGGCCTTCGGAAGGTGCGTAATCGGGCGGGAGTGCTGGGCGCCTGCGGCGCCGGAAGCGCGGGGCGCTGCCGTCAGCCTAAGGAACCGGACCCACAAAAAAGCGCCTGGCCCATGTGGTGCCCGGCGCTTGATTGTAAAGGTGGAAGTCAGACGGCGTCGACCGCTTTCACCGGCATGGCCGAATGGTCGGTCTCCCACGTGTGGCTGCGGGGAACCGGGCCATGGTCGCGGCGGACAACGACGGCGAGGCGCGCCAAGACGGCGGCCATCCCTACTGCGGTCAGGGCAACTGAGACTGTCATGCCGCTATTGTCAACCGGGGCAACCGTCAAGTTCAAGCTAACGTTACTTACCTCACTATGTAGTATCTCTTTATGGACATGAGGCGGCTGCAGATTCTGCGGGAACTGGGCGACCGCGGGTCAGTCGTCGCCACCGCCGCTGCGATGAAGATCACAGCCTCGGCCGTCTCCCAGCAGCTGAAGGCGCTGCAGCGGGAGGTGGGCGTCACGCTGGTGGAGAAAGCCGGCAGGGGAGTGCGGCTGACCGAGGCCGGGCTGGCCATGGCAGCAGCCGCCGCGGACGTCTCCGCGGCGATGGAGCGGGCGCAGGCCACCGTGGACGGCTACCGCAGCGGCTGGCAAAACCAAATCCGTGCCGCGTTCTTTCCCAGTGCGGCGGAAATGTTCCTGCCGGGCCTGATGTACCGGCTGCAGGACATCGAGGGGCTGCACTTCGACCCCTGCCTGGAAGACCCGTCCGTCGAGGGGTTCCTGCCGCTGGCGGCCGACTACGACCTGGTGCTGGCCCACAGCCAGCAGGGCGTTGAGGCCTTCGCCCGCAACGGCATCACCGTGCTGCCGTTGCTGGACGAACCACTGGACGTGGCCATGCCCGCCGGCCATCCGCTGGCGGCACTGGACGTCCTCCGGCCCGAGGACGTGGTGGACCACCCGTGGATCGGCGTCCCGCAGGGCTTTCCCTTCGAGCAGGTGCTGCGCCAGATCGAAGCGCGCACCGGCAGGCTCGCCAAGCGCACCACACGCTACGCCGACCTGCGCGTGATGGAGGCCATGGTGGCCGCCGGGCACGGGCTCGCCGTGGTCCCGCGCTTTACCTCCCGGAAGGCGCAGTCCACCCGCGGCTTCGTGATGCGCCCGCTGGAGGGGATCCGCGCCCGCCGGACCATCGTGGTGCTGGCCCGCAGCGACGTGGCCGAGCGCAGCAGCGTGCACCGCGTGATCGGAATGCTGCAGCAGGAGGCGGCGGCGATCGCCAGCCAGCAGGGCTGAGGGCGGCCGGATCCGGGCAGCCCCGGCGCGCGGCAGGGCGGCCGGATCCGGGCAGCCCGGCGGCGGCCCGGGCCGGGGGGCGCCGGGCCAGCCGAGGCACCGCCGTCGTAATATGGCCCTGCCATGGCGGCGCGGGTCATAGAATCGATGCCATGAGTGCGGACGCAACCCCAGACATCAAGCCCCGTAGCCGGGTAGTAACCGATGGCATCCACGCCGCTCCGGCGCGCGGCATGCTCCGAGCCGTAGGGATGGGCGACGAGGACTTCGCCAAGCCGCAGATTGGCATCGCGAGCTCCTGGAACGAAATCACCCCCTGCAACCTGTCGCTGAACCGGCTGGCCCAGGGCGCCAAGGAAGGCGTCCACGCCGGCGGCGGTTTCCCGATGCAGTTCGGCACCATCTCCGTCTCCGACGGCATTTCCATGGGGCACGAGGGCATGCACTTCTCGCTGGTCTCCCGCGAGGTCATCGCCGACTCGGTGGAAACGGTCATGATGGCCGAGCGCCTCGACGGTTCCGTGCTGCTGGCCGGCTGCGACAAGTCGCTGCCGGGCATGCTGATGGCCGCCGCCCGCCTGAACCTCTCCTCGGTGTTCCTCTACGCCGGCACGATCATGCCGGGCTTCGCGAAGATGGAGGACGGTTCGGAGAAGGAAGTCACGCTGATCGACGCCTTCGAGGCCGTGGGTGCCTGCGCCGCCGGCAAGATGAGCCGCAAGGACTTGGACTCGATCGAACGCGCCATCTGCCCGGGCGAAGGCGCCTGCGGCGGCATGTACACGGCCAACACCATGGCCTCCATCGGCGAGGCCATGGGAATGTCCCTGCCGGGCTCGGCCGCGCCGCCCTCGGCGGACCGCCGCCGCGACAACTTCGCGCACAAGTCCGGCGAGGCCGTGGTGAACCTGCTGCGCAAGGGCATCCGCGCCCGCGACATCATGACCAAGAAGGCCTTCGAGAACGCCATCGCGGTGACCATGGCCTTCGGCGGCTCCACCAACGCCGTGCTGCACCTGCTGGCGATCGCCCGCGAGGCGGAGGTGGACCTGACGCTGGACGACTTCAACCGGATCGGCGACAAGGTCCCGCACCTGGCCGACATGAAGCCCTTCGGCCGCCACGTGATGTTCGACCTGGACAAGATCGGCGGCGTCCCGGTGGTCATGAAGGCGCTGCTGGATGCGGGCCTGCTGCACGGCGACTGCCTGACCGTGACCGGCAAGACCGTGGCCGAGAACCTGGCGGCCATCAACCCGCCGGACCCGGACGGCAAGATCCTGCGCGCCTTGGACAACCCCATCCACAAGACCGGCGGCGTGACCATCCTGCACGGTTCGCTGGCTCCCGAGGGCGCCGTGGTCAAGTCCGCGGGCTTCGACGCCGACGTCTTCGAGGGCACCGCCCGCGTGTTCGAACGCGAGCAGGGCGCCCTGGACGCGCTGGACAACGGGCAGATCAAGGCCGGCGACGTGGTGGTCATCCGCTACGAGGGCCCCAAGGGCGGCCCGGGCATGCGCGAGATGCTGGCCATCACGGGCGCCATCAAGGGCGCCGGCCTCGGCAAGGACGTGCTGCTGCTCACCGACGGCCGGTTCTCCGGCGGCACCACCGGCCTGTGCATCGGGCACGTGGCGCCGGAAGCGGTCGACGGCGGCCCCATCGCGTTCGTGCGCGACGGCGATCTGATCCGCGTGGACATCGCCGCCCGCAGCTTCGACCTGCTGGTCGACGAGGCCGAACTGGAAGCGCGCCGGGTGGGCTGGGAACCGCTGGCGCCGAAGTTCACCACCGGCGTGCTGGCCAAGTACGTCAAGCTCGTGAACTCCGCCTCCACCGGCGCGTACTGCAGCTGAACCACGACGGCGGGCGCCTCCCCTCCGCGAGGCGGGCGCCCGCCGTCGTGACCCTCCCGGGCGCCGGGAGTCCATTCTTTGGACTCAAGTGCCCAAATAATGAGACGGCGACGTCTCAGGTTGACACTGATATCCGCGTGGCACGAGACTGAAGCCATGCAAAGCGTATCCGTGGTCGTCCTTACCAAGCGCGTGGCGTAAACGCCCGTCTGGCACGACCACGTCACGCGCGAAACCCCATCGGAGCCAACCGGCTCGACGGGGTTTTTTTATTTGCAGAAGAGAACAGGGCCGTTCCCCGCTCGCGGAGGACGGCAAGCACATCAGAGAACATCAAGATCCGCAAAGGAAATCCGATGACTAAGGGATCGCCAATCAGCCCCTCGCTGATGGCCAATAAGGCGCCGGCCTCGCCCGACGCTGTCAAAACCAAAGATGTAGCTGCCTCTGTCTCTTCCGTCGTGGACGGCCTCAGCCCGGTAGTCGGGCCGAACAACATCGTGCCGCCCACGGAAATGACCGGCTCACAAGCCGTTGTCCGTTCGCTGGAAGAACTGGGCGTCGATGACGTCTTCGGGTTGCCGGGCGGGGCCATCCTCCCCACCTACGACCCGCTCATGGATTCGGCCAAGATCAACCACGTCTTGGTCCGTCATGAACAGGGTGCAGGCCACGCCGCACAGGGTTATGCCATGGTCACCGGCCGCCCCGGTGTCTGCATTGTCACCTCCGGCCCGGGGGCCACCAACCTGGTCACCGCCATTGCCGACGCGCACATGGACTCGGTGCCGATGGTGGCGATCACCGGGCAGGTCTCCTCGGCCGTGATCGGCTCGGACGCGTTCCAGGAAGCGGACATCGTCGGCATCACCATGCCGATCACCAAGCACTCCTACCTGGTCACCAAGGCGCAGGACATTCCCCGCGCCCTGGCCGAGGCGTTCCATATCGCCACCACCGGCCGCCCCGGCCCGGTGCTGGTGGACATCACCAAGGACGCCCAGCAGTCCACGATGAGCTTTTCGTGGCCGCCGAAGATCGACATCCCCGGCTACCGCACCGTGGTCCGCGGGCACTCCAAGCAGGTCCGCGAGGCCGCCAAGCTGATCGCCGCGGCGGAGCGCCCGGCCTTCTACGTGGGCGGCGGCGTGATCAAGGCCCACGCGTCGCAGGAGCTGCGCGAGCTGGCCGAGCTGGTGGGCGCCCCGGTGGCCACCACGCTGATGGCCCGCGGCGTGTTCCCGGACTCGCACCCGCAGCACGTGGGGATGCCGGGCATGCACGGCTCCGTCTCGGCGGTGACTGCGCTGCAGCAGGCCGACCTGCTGATCACGCT
This sequence comes from Arthrobacter sp. B0316-1-20, assembly GCF_059091865.1. Taxonomy (NCBI): domain Bacteria; kingdom Bacillati; phylum Actinomycetota; class Actinomycetes; order Micrococcales; family Micrococcaceae; genus Arthrobacter; species Arthrobacter sp. B0316-1-20. Next base: position 168,515 of record NZ_JBNHHC010000003.1, read on the forward strand.
CGGCGCCCGCTTCGACGACCGCGTCACCGGCGTGCTGAGCAGCTTCGCCCCGGGTGCCAAGGTGATCCACGCGGACATCGACCCGGCGGAGATCTCCAAGAACCGCACCGCCGACGTGCCGATCGTCGGTTCGGTCAAGGAGATCATTCCGGAACTGGCCGAGGCCTGCCGCGAGCGGTTCGCCGCCGAGGGAACCCCGGACCTCTCCGCCTGGTGGGCCACGCTGGAGCGGCTGCGCGAGACCTACCCGCTGGGCTTCGCCGAGCCCGACGACGGCCTGATGGCCCCGCAGCAGGTGATCCAGCGGATCGGCGAGCTGACCGGGCCGGAAGGCGTCTACGTCGCCGGGGTGGGCCAGCACCAGATGTGGAGCGCGCAGTTCATCAAGTACGAGCGCCCGCACGCCTGGCTGAACTCCGGCGGCCTGGGCACCATGGGCTACTCGGTGCCGGCCGCCATGGGCGCCAAGGTGGGCAACCCGGACCGCGTGGTCTGGGCCATCGACGGCGACGGCTGCTTCCAGATGACCAACCAGGAACTGGCCACCTGCCGGCTGAACAACATCCCCATCAAGGTCGCGGTGATCAACAACTCCTCGCTGGGCATGGTCCGCCAGTGGCAGACCCTGTTCTACGACGGCCGGTACTCCAACACCGACCTGAACACCGGCCACGACACCGTGCGGGTGCCGGACTTCGTGAAGATGGCCGACGCCTACGACTGCGTGGGCCTGCGCTGCGAACGTCCGGAGGACATCGACGCCACCATCCAGCAGGCGCTGGCGATCAACGACCGCCCCGTGGTGATCGACTTCGTGGTCAGCCCCAACGCCATGGTGTGGCCGATGGTCCCCTCCGGCGTGAGCAACGACCTGATCCAGATTGCCCGCGACATGACCCCCGAGTGGGAAGAGGAGGACTAGGAATGTCCCGCCATACCCTTTCAGTGCTGGTGGAGGACGTCCCGGGCGTGCTGACCCGCGTCGCCAGCCTCTTCGCCCGCCGGGCGTTCAACATCCATTCTCTGGCCGTCGGCCCCACGGAAGCAGACGGGTTCTCCCGCATTACCGTGGTGGTCGAGGCCGAGGGCGACCTGCTGGAGCAGGTCACCAAACAACTGAACAAGCTCATCAACGTCATCAAGATTGTCGAGCTGGTTCCCGAAACTTCCGTGCAACGCGACCACATCCTGGTCAAGGTCCGCGCGGATGCCGCAACACGGCTGCAGGTAACCCAGGCAGCAGACTTGTTCCGCGCCTCCGTGGTCGACGTGTCCACCGACTCGTTGGTCCTGGAGGCCACCGGCACCGCCGATAAGCTCGAGGCCCTGCTTGCAGTGCTGGAGCCGTTTGGCATCCGCGAAATAGTCCAATCCGGAACGCTGGCCATTGGCCGCGGCTCCCGCTCCATGAGCGACCGCGCGCTGCGTTCCGCCTGATTCCTTTCCACGCAATCCCAACAGGAGAAACCTAAGTGACTGAGCTGTATTACGACGACGACGCCGACCTTTCGATCATCCAGGGCCGCAAGGTCGCTGTCATTGGCTACGGCAGCCAGGGCCATGCCCATGCCCTGAGCCTGCGCGACTCCGGCGTCGACGTCCGCGTCGGCCTGGCCGAGGGCTCCAAGTCCCGCGCCAAGGCCGAGGCCGAGGGCCTGAAGGTCCTCTCCGTCGCCGACGCTGCCGCCGAGGCCGACGTCATCATGATCCTGACCCCGGACCAGGTCCAGGCGAAGGTCTACGCCGAGTCCATCGCCGACAAGCTCGAAGAGGGCAACGCCCTGTTCTTCGGCCACGGCTTCAACATCCGCTACGGCTTCATCCAGCCGCCGGCCAACGTCGACGTCGCCCTGGTCGCCCCGAAGGGCCCGGGCCACATCGTGCGCCGCGAGTTCGAGGCCGGCCGCGGTGTCCCGGACCTGATCGCCATCGAGCAGGACTTCACCGGCAGCGCCAAGGCCCTGGCGCTCTCCTACGCCAAGGGCATCGGCGGCACCCGCGCCGGCGTCATCGAGACCACCTTCACCGAAGAGACCGAGACCGACCTGTTCGGCGAGCAGGCAGTGCTCTGCGGCGGCGCCTCGCAGCTGGTGCAGTACGGCTTCGAGACCCTGACCGAGGCCGGCTACAAGCCGGAGATCGCCTACTTCGAGGTGCTGCACGAGCTCAAGCTGATCGTTGACCTGATGGTCGAAGGCGGCATCGCCAAGCAGCGCTGGTCTGTCTCCGACACCGCCGAGTTCGGCGACTACGTCTCCGGCCCCCGCGTGATCACCCCGGAGGTGAAGGAGAACATGAAGGCAGTCCTGGCCGACATCCAGAACGGCTCCTTCGCCAAGCGCTTCATGGACGACCAGGCCAACGGCGCCAAGGAGTTCCTGGAGCTGCGCCAGAAGGGCGAAGACCACCCGATCGAGGCCACCGGGCGCGAGCTGCGCAAGCTGTTCTCCTGGATCAAGTCCGACGACGACTACACCGAGGGCGTAGCAGCCCGCTAGGTCAGTCCGACGGCCGGCGCCCACTGCGGGCGCCGGCCGTCGCGTTTCCGGAAGGCCCCGCCGTCGTCGTCACGGCTCCCGAGGCGCGCCGTCGTCGTCGTCATGTTTCCGTGGCGCCCGCCGTCGTCGTCACGATTCCCATGGCCCGCCGTTTCGCCGGGCCGGTGCCGGCCGGCCGGTACCGGTAACAACTGGGGGACAGGGCCGCAGCCGTTCTAGACTGGAGTCACCCCCATCTATACGCACGGCCATCACCATGCTTGCAGCGAAGGAACACCCCTGTGGAAAAACCAGTAGTCCTGCTGGCGGAGGAACTCTCCCCGGCGACCATCGAAGCCCTTGGGCCCGACTTCGAGATCCGGCAGACCGATGGAGCCGACAGGTCCCAGCTGCTGGCCGCGATTGCCGACGTCGACGCCATCCTGGTCCGCTCCGCCACCAAGGTGGACGCCGAGGCCATTGCCGCGGCCAAGAACCTGAAGGTCATCGCCCGCGCCGGCGTGGGCCTGGACAACGTGGACATCAAGGCCGCCACCCAGGCCGGCGTCATGGTCGTGAACGCTCCGACCTCCAACATCGTCTCCGCCGCTGAACTGACCGTCGGCCACATCCTGGCCCTGGCCCGCCACATCCCCGCCGCGAACGCCTCGCTCAAGGGCGGCGAGTGGAAGCGCTCCAAGTACACCGGCACCGAGATCTACGAGAAGAAGATCGGCATCATCGGCCTGGGCCGCATCGGCGCCCTGATCGCCGCGCGGATGCAGGCGTTCGAGACCCAGATCCTGGCCTACGACCCGTACGTGACCAGCGCCCGCGCCGCCCAGCTGGGCGTGCAGCTGGTTAGCCTGGACGAGCTGCTGGAGCAGTCCGACTTCATCACCATCCACATGCCGAAGACCCCGGAGACGGTGGGCATGATCGGTGCCGCCGCCTTCGAAAAGATGAAGCACACAGCCTGCGTGGTCAACGTGGCCCGCGGCGGCCTGATCGACGAAGCCGCGCTCTACGACGCGCTGAAGGAAGGCAAGATCGCCGGCGCCGCCATCGACGTCTTCGTCACCGAGCCGAGCACCGACCTGCCGTTCTTCGAACTGGAGAACGTGGTGGTCACCCCGCACCTGGGCGCCTCCACCGAGGAAGCGCAGGAGAAGGCCGGCATCTCCGTGGCCAAGTCCGTGCGCCTGGCGCTGGCCGGGGAACTTGTGCCCGACGCCGTGAACGTGGCCGGTGGCGTGATCGCCCCGGACGTCCGCCCGGGCATCCCGCTGATCGAAAAGCTCGGCCGGATCTTCACCGCGCTGACCCACGACTCGGTGACCCAGATCGACGTCGAAGTGGCCGGCGAAATCGCCGAGCTGGATGTGAAGGCGCTGGAACTGGCCGCGCTCAAGGGCGTCTTCCGGGACGTCGTCTCCGAGCAGGTCTCCTACGTCAACGCCCCCGTGCTGGCCGAGCAACGCGGCATCAACACCCGCCTGATCACCACCACGGAGTCCGAAGAGTACCGCAACGTGCTCACCATCCGCGGCGCCCTGTCGGACGGTTCGCAGATCTCCGTCTCCGGCACGCTGACCGGCCCCAAGCAGATCCAGAAGATCGTGGCCATCAACGGCTACGAGGTGGAGATGCCGATCAGCGAACACGTGATCGTCTTCCTCTACGAGGACCGTCCGGGCGTCATCGGCACCCTGGGCCGGCTGCTGGGCGAGCAGGACATCAACATCGCCGGCATGCAGGTGGCCCGCAACGACGCCAGCAAGCAGGCGTTGGCCGTGCTGACCGTGGACAGCGCCCTGCCGCAGGACCTGCTGGAAAGGCTCAGCGCGGAGATCGGCGCCGTCGTGGCCCGCGAAGTCGACCTGCAGGACTGACTCTCGCCGCGCGGTAAAGCGCGCCCGGTCCATGCTGTTCCCCCGGGGCCGGGCGGGCTTTACGCAGACCCGCGGGTCGATTCCTCGCCTGCGCTCACCTCGTGAGAACCTTAATGCCGGGTCAATTCGACCTCTGGCCTTTTTGCTGCCGTATGGAGTGATTCTGTGGAAATCCGGTTCAACGCTGCGTCACGCTTCATGCGCAGCCGTTCGCTCGTGGTGACGGTCGCCGTCCTGATCGCGGCAATGGTCCTTTCCATTTTCGTCCAGGGTCGGGCACAGGCATCGCTGACCCGGATCGTCGACGCCAACACCCGCGGCGTGTACGACATCCTGGTCCTGCCCGAGGGCACCGCGGGCGACGAACTGCGCCAGCCGGACTTCCTCAGCGGCAACGGCGGCATCGCCGCGTCGGATCTGGAGCAGGTCCGGGGAATCGACGGCGTCTCCGTCGCCGCCCCGATTTCGCTCGTGTCCAAGGTGGTCCAGGACATCGAGTTCCCGCAGCTGAAGGCCACCGATTACGTCGGCTACAACCCGAACATCGAGCAGTACCTCAAGGGCCAGGGCATCAAGGACGCCGTGCCGAAGGAAGAGTGGCCGGCGCCGGATTCCGTCTTCAACGAAGAACCGACGAACTACCGCATCACCGCCAAGGCCGTCAGCTCCGACGGCCTGTCGGACACCGTCCTCTTTGAAACAGCCGCCGAGGGTTCCCTGGGCCAGGCGAAGCTGGAGGAGCTGAAAGTACCCGGCGGCACCAGCCTGCGCACCGTGGCCCCCAAGGGCGAAACCGGCATCAAGTTCCCGGACCCGGCCGGCGGCAGCATGCACGGCGATTTCGACACCACCATCGCGCTGCCCATGCTCCCGCAGATCACCGAGACGGTGGTTGCCGTGGACCCGGCGGCCGAATCCGCGCTGCTCGGCGAGGCCGGCGACTTCCTGGCCCCGCTCAAGCAGGCACCGGAACCGACCGACCGCAACGCCCAGGAACTGGGCCAGCACTTCTCCTCGCAGTTCGGCATGGGCATGTTCTCCGAGGGCGGCGAAGGCGCCGCCATCGATGGGCACCCGTTCGAGTTCTGGAGCCCGTTCTTTGTCCAGTACCAGAACGCGGTGGAAGCCGGCACGCTGGACGAGGAATCCCAGGTCATCCCCATGGTGGTCCGCTCCGGCACCGACCTCGACCTGACCTACTCGGTCACCATCGAAGAACTGGACGACGCCGGCAACACCGTTTCGGAGGTCGGCACCGTCAGCAAGGAGCTGGGGGAGGGCTACCTGCCCTTCGCCTCCAGCAAGCCCTTCCAGCTGCGCTGGCCCGGCGGAGAGGACTACAACTACCTGCTGGGCTCCGGCGGCGTCCAGATGGTCGCCGGCCTGCACCAGCCGCCGGTGTGGACCACGGACTTCATGTCCAACCCGGAGTTCACCGCCGGGGATGCCGCCAGCGACGGGAGCGCGGAGCAGACCGCCACGCCGCAGGGTTGGATCCAGGTCAACAAGCTGCCGGAGAAGACCCTCCAGTGGCAGCTGGAACCGGACCAGAGCCAGCGGGAACCGGTGGAAGAGCAGTCCTACCGCAGCACCGTGGATTCCGGCGGCGAATCCGCCACTCCGCTGCCCTTCGTCTACGGCACGTTCGACGCTTCCGCCGTGCGCGAGGCCGCCGGCGACGTGAACTACCTGCCGTTGGGCGGGTACGACCCGACGCCGGTGACCATCACCAAAGACGCCGAGGGCAACAACGTCGACGACACCGTGATGAAGCCGGGCCTCAGCGGCGCCGGCCTGTCCGTGCAGTCCGCGGGCGCCATCACCGACTTCGCCGGACTGGCCGCCGTCCGCGGCACCGGCGCCGAGGAGCCGGTCATCGACGCGGTCCGCGTCCGCGTCGACGCCGCCGGCTCGTGGGCCGACGCCGAAGACCAGATCAACGCCGTGGCCGCCGCGATCGAGGACCTCGGCCTGCAGACCCAGGTGGTGGCCGGCTCGGCCCGCGAAGACGTGTCCATCTACGTGCCGGACTACTACAAGGACGCCTCCGGCACGGTCAGCGACCTCGGCACCGTGCAGCAGTCCTGGGTCCGCCAGGGCGCGGCCGGCGAGGTGCAGGGCGCCCTGAGCGCCTCCAGCGCGGCGTTGCTGGCCCTGACCGTCGGCGGCGCGGCCCTGTTGACCGCCGCCAGCGCCGTCGCCTTCACCCGCTCCCGCCGGACCGAAGCCGTGACGCTGCGGGCCATGGGCTGGAACCGGCGGCGCATCCGCTCCTGGTTCCTGAACGAGCTGCTGGTCGGCGGCGTCGCCGTGCTGGTGGTGGCCGTCGTGGCCAGCGCCATCAGCCGCAGCGCCGTGACCCTGTGGGTGTCGCTGATCGCGCTGGTCGTCTACGGTGCCTCCGCCTTCATCTCCGCCGCCATGCTCAAGCCGCACCCGGCGAAGGACGTCGAACCGTCGGGGGCGGCCGGTGTGCCGTCGGTGAAGACACCGCTGCAGTTCGCCGCCCGCCAGCTGAGCACCAACCGGTTCAACACCGTGGCCATCGCGCTGGGCGTCGCGGTGCTCGGCGCCGCGGCCGGAGCCCTGATGGCGGTGCTGGCGGACATTCCGCGGGCAGCCGGCAGCACAGCGCTCGGTTCGCTGGCCGCCGCACAGCTGAGCGGCCTGAACATCGCGCTGGCGCTGCTCGGCGTGGTCACGGCGCTGTTGCTGGCGCTGATGACCACCCGGTTCGAGGCGCGCCGCAAGCGCGAACAGTTTGCCATCCTCGGCGCCATGGGCTGGACGCCCACGCTGCTGCTGCAGGCCCGCCGCGGCGAGGCCGGCATCACCGCCGCCGTCGCCCTGCCGCTGGCGGTCATCGGCGCCGTCGTGACCGCCCTGTTTATTGCACCGCATACCGCGGTGTGGGCCGCTGCCGCTGGCATCGCGGCCGTGCTCCTTTGGTTTGTTTTGATGACAAGGACCCGGAAATGATCGAAGAACCCCTGACCCGCGCCGCCACCAAGGAGCGCACCGCCGACCATGCCATGCCGGTGGAGCTGCGGGGCATCACCATCCGGTACGACGGCGGTGCCGAGCCGCTCGTGATTGCCGACGACTTCGACCTCGGCCTGGAAGCCGGCACCATGCACTGCCTGGCCGGCCGCAGCGGCTCCGGCAAGACCAGCATCCTCACCGTGGCCGCCGGGCTGCAGCAGCCCACGGCCGGCGAGGTGTTCTGGCAGGGCGACGCCCTCAGCACCATGGACGACGACGAGATCTCCGACCGCCGCCGGGCCCTGATCGGCTACGTGGACCAAGGCGGCGCGCTGATCGACGGAATGAGCGCGCTGGAGAACGTCCTGCTGCCCGCCGTGCCCGACGGCAAGGTGGAAGAGCGCACCGAGATGGCCAAGGACCTGCTGGACCTGGTCGGGCTGGGCCGCCGCATGCGCCACCGTCCGGGCCAGCTCTCCGGCGGTGAACGCCAGCGGGTGGCCATCGCCCGGGCGCTGATCCTGGGCACCAAGGTCCTGGTCGTGGACGAGCCCACCGCCAACCTGGACCGCGAACAGGCCAACAAGATCATTCACATCCTGAAGGACACCACCAAGGACGGCATTGCCGTGCTCGTGGCGTCCCACGACCAGGAACTCATCAAGGCCGCGGACAGCAGCACCCGGATGAACTAGCGCCCGCGCAACGTAGCGACGAACCGGCGCCCGAGGGCAGAGGCACCTCCAAGGCCAAGCCCGCGCCCGTGACATGCCGGCGGGCGGGCAGGCGCCGGGAGACGTTGACCTGCCGGCCCTACGGTCCGGGCCGACGGCCATTAGCCACCGCGGTACGCGCCGAGTTCCCGGCAGGTGCTTCCGGTGCGGGGTAAATCCTTCAGTGCAGGGTCCACGCCCCCTGCACTGACCGGTAAACCCTGCACCGGGCAACGGGACGCGCCGTTAGCCGTTGTCCTAAGCGGCCGGGGGCCGACCGCTTGCGTAGACGGCCCGGTTGTAGGCCCTGGCTATGCGGTTCCTCAGAGCCGCCTCGTGATCCAGCTCCGGCCAGCGGACGCGGACAAAGCTCCAGCCGCATTCCATCAGCGCAGTTTCTCGTTTCCGCTCCTCCAGCAGCACAAAGTCAGTCGGCGCCCGGCCGTACTTGGTGTCGCCGTCGAACTCCAGGATCAGCATCAGTTCCGGCCATGCCAGGTCTGCCCGATACCGTCCGCTGGCTGTGTCGATCCCATACTGCAAAACCGGCGGCGGGAATCCCCATTCGATCACCTTGAGCCGGAGCCTGGTCTCGCCTGCGGATTCGCTCAACTCCCTCGCGGCGGCCACCACCCGGCGGGCTTTGCGGACATTGGCGTAGCCGGCCTGTTGATCGAGGATCGCAACGATTCCGTCCCGGCTGGCGCCGCCGTGCAGGGCCGAATCTGCAATGACCGTCGCCACGTCGAAAGGCAGGAGCTTGGCACAGTCGACGACGGTGCGCTCCCTGCTGGTCAGGCGGAAACCGTCCAGCGACGCCACTTCATGGTCGGCAAGCGTCAACTGGTGCCGAACCGCGCCGGCGGAATTGTCGCCGTGCCTCGTTCCCTGGGCCACGTGGATCTCACTGGTCGCGTTCCAGACATCCATGCCCCACAGGCGGGCAGCCGAGACGTGGGTGTAGACCAGCTCGGAGCGTGTAGCAAGATGATGGGCGCGAATCATCCAGACATCGCGATCCCACGGCTTCAGCGTCCGCCAGTACGCTGCCGAGGCATAAACACCGTGCCTTACTCTCACGATGTTGCGCGCCCGGAGCGCCGCAGCTATCTCGCTCTCCTCGTAGTTTGAGTGTCGCAACTCGGAAAAAGTCATCAACCGGGCCGGAGGGAGATCCACCAACCGGGGAGGAGAAGAAGCAGGCATGGCACCAACCTGCCCTCACCTCCCGTCCGCCGTCGATCCCGCCGGCCCATCTGTGGATAAAACCCGACGGCTACCGACCTACCACGCACCTACCGCGGGCGTCGCACATTTCGACACCGCCGAACGCAGAGGGTAATTTCATAGGGTGACCGCATCCGAGCCCAAGCCCCCGTTCTACATCACCACGGCCATCACGTACCCCAACGGCGTGCCGCATATCGGCCATGCCTACGAGTACATTGCGACCGACGCGATGGCCCGCTTCAAGCGCCTGGACGGTTACGACGTCATGTTCCTGACCGGCACCGACGAGCACGGCATGAAGATCGCCCAGACCGCCGCCAAGGAGGGCATGACCCCGAAGGAATTGGTGGACCGGAACACCGCGGCTTACAAGTCGGCCCACCAGGTCCTGGAGATCTCCTACGACCGGTTTATCCGCACCACCGACGCCGATCACTACGCCGCTTCCCAGGCCATCTGGAAGAAGATGGAAGAGGCCGGGGACATCTACCTGGGCAAGTACGAGGGCTGGTACTCGGTCCGCGACGAGGCCTATTACGCCGAGGACGAGACCGAGCTCCGCGAAGACGGCAAGCGCTACTCCGTCCAGACCGACACCGAACTGACGTGGACCGAGGAGGAGAGCTACTTCTTCCGGCTCTCCAACTACCAGGACAAGCTGCTCAAGCTCTATGAAGAGCACCCCGATTTCGGCGCCCCGCGCAGCCGCTTCAACGAGGTCATCAGCTTCGTCAAGGGCGGCCTGGAGGACCTGTCCATCTCCCGGACCACCTTCGACTGGGGCGTGCCCGTGCCGGGCAACGACAAGCACGTCATGTACGTCTGGGTCGACGCGCTGACCAACTACCTCACCGGCGTCGGCTACCCGGACACGGAGTCGGAGTCGTTCAAGAAGTTCTGGCCGGCCGACGTCCACGTGATCGGCAAGGACATCTCCCGCTTCCACGCCGTCTACTGGCCCGCCTTCCTGATGTCGGCCGGGCTGGAACTGCCCAAGCGCGTCATGATCCACGGCTTCCTGAACAACAACGGCGTGAAGATGTCCAAGTCGCTGGGCAACGTGGTCGCTCCCGCCGAATGGGTGGCGCAGTACGGCCTGGACCAGGTGCGCTTCTTCCTGCTGCGCGAAGTTCCCTTCGGCGCCGACGGCTCCTACAACCACGATGCCGTGGTCGGCCGGATGAACGCGGACCTGGCCAACAACCTGGGCAACCTCGCCCAGCGGTCGCTGTCCATGGTGGCGAAGAACTGCGAGGGCAAGGTCCCGCAGCCCGCGACGCTCGCCGCCGAGGACCACGAACTGCTGGCCCGCGCCGAGCGCCTCCTCGAGAAGTCCCGGGCGGCCTATGAGGTCCAGGATTTCCACGGGTCGCTCGAAGCCATCTGGACCGTGCTTGGCGACACCAACGCGTACTTCGCGGAACAGGCTCCCTGGGTGCTGCGCAAGACGGATGTGGAGCGGATGAACACCGTGCTCTACGTGACGCTCGAGGTGCTGCGCATCGTCTCCATCCTGGTCCAGCCGGTCATGCCCGCCGCGGCCGGCAAGCTGCTGGACGTGCTGGGACAGGACGACGACGGCGCCCGCGACTTCGCTGCCATCGGCACGGCTTTGGTGCCGGGCACCCTGTTGCCGGCGCCCACGCCGATCTTCCCGAAGTACGAAGAACCGGCCGGCTAGCTGATCGTCGTGCTGCCGGAAGCGCAAGCCGGGTAGCCCTAGCCGCCCGGCTGGAAGCGGCTGCCGGGTAGCCCAGCCGCCCGGCCGGAAGCGGCTGCCGGGTAGCCTAGCCGCCCGGCTGGAAGCGCCGGCGGGCCAACCCCGGCTGGTTGGCCCTAGCCGCCCGGCTGGAAGCGCCGGGCCGCGGTCGCGGCCATGATGCGCTCCACCCGTCTCTGCTGGTCCGCAGCCTGGGCCTCGAGTTCCTGGAAGCGGGTGGCGTCCAGCCGGCGGTCCCTGGGCGCCAGAACGGTCAGGACCTGCCACATGCACTGCTTGCCGCGCAGGGCGGACATCAGTGATTCGAGTTCCAGTTGGGCGCCCACCCCGCCCGAAGCGCGCGTGGGGTTGAGCGGGTTCACTTTGCTGGCAATGGCACCGGCCATCGAGCCGAGCTGCTTGAGCTTGTTGCGCCGGTAACCGAAGCTGCGGTGCAGGGCCTTCAATTCCTTGCGCTCTGCGGACACCTCGTCGCGCAGCTTCCGGAACTCGGCCTCCTCCGGTGTTCCCGCCCACGACTGGCGGACGGCGTCGAACAGCTGCACGCCCGCAGCCGAACCCAGCAGGTGGTAGTCAAGATAGGCGGCGAGGTTCTCCTGGTCCAGTGTCCCGGTCCGGTGTTTCTTGGCGGCCATGGCCTTCCTTCCTGCTGGCTCTGATTCACGCCCGCGGCCGGTCTCAGAAGGCCGCCGGCGTCGTCGTCACGCGGACGGCCTCCGCCGTCGTTGTTTCACTGTCCTTACCCACCCATGCCCCGGGTCAATCGCCCGGGCTCCGTCAATCGGCGGCTTCGGACGATCGCCGGTGCGATGAGTCACCCGGTTCGCTCCGTACGCCCGGTCCCGTCAACCGCCCAGTTCCTCCGGGCTGCGGAACCTCGTCTTCCTGCCGTATGCGCCGCGGTTCCAGAGCCAGGTGAGCAGCCACAGCACTAGGCCGAGGCCGATCAGCAGGCCGGCAATCTGGTATTCGATCGGATCCTGCGCCCACGGGCCCACCAGGAAGAGGCATGTGGCCATCCCGAGGTAGGGCAGCACGGTGGGGGTCCGGAAATGTTTGCGGTCGACCGGTTTGCGGCGCAGGACCAGCACCGCCAGGTTCACGATCGTGAAGACGCCCAGCAGCAGCAGGGCAGTGGTGCCGCCCAGCGCGGCGACGGTGTCGGTGCCCATCAGGTTGGTGACCACGAAGATCAAGACGAACGCAATGAGCGTGGTGAAGATGATGGAGGCCCAGGGGGAGCGGCGGTTGGGGTGGACCTTGCCCAGGAACCGCGGCAGCACGTCCTGGCGGGCCATGCCGTAGAGCAGGCGGCTGGCCATCAGCATGTTGATCAGCGCGGTATTCGCCACGGCGAACATGGACAGGAACGGGTAGATGACGTCCACCGGGAAGCCCGGCGCGCCGACCGACACGACTTCCAGCAGCGGCGTCGGGCTTTCCGACAGCTGCCCGATCGGCACGATGGCCACCGCGGTGATGGACACCAGCACGTACACGATCACCGTGATGCCCAGACCCGTGAGCATGACCTTGGGGAAGGTGGTGACCGGGTCCTTGGTCTCTTCGGCCATGTTCACCGAATCCTCGAAACCCACGAAGGAGAAGAACGCCAGCGAGGTGGCGGCTGTGATGGCCAGGAAGACGCCCTTGTCCTCCGAGGTCTCGAACACCATGACCCGGCTGAAGTCAACATTGCCCTGGCTCATGGCCCAGAAGCCGATGAAGATCACGATCAGCAGGCCGGTGAACTCCACTACCGTCAGGACCACGTTGAACTTCACCGACTCGCTGACGCCGCGGAAGTTGATTCCCGCCAGGACCGCCATGAAGACGATCGCCACCCAGGTCACGCCGGTCTGGTTCCAGTCCAGGTTGAACCCGGCGATGAAGTTCTCACCCAGGAACTTGGCGGCGGTGGAGGCAGAGGTGATGCCGGAACTGAGCACGGCGAACGTCACCAGGAAGGTGAGGAAATGCACGCCGAAGGCCTTGTGCGTGTACAGCGCGGCCCCGGCGGCCTGCGGGTACTTGGTGACGAGCTCCAGGTAGGAGAACGCGGTGATGGTGGCCACGACGAACGCGAGCAGCAGCGGGGCCCACGCCGCGCCGCCCACCTCGCCGGCCACCTGTCCCGTCAGCGCGTAGACGCCCGTGCCCAGGATGTCACCCACAATGAACAGGAGCAGGAGTTTGGGTCCTATGGCCCGTTTCAGCTCCGGTTGTTTTTCGGTTGTGGTGGAACCGCTCATGCCTTTCCTCCGTCCGCACGGCGCTCTGCACTGGTCTGTCCCGCCAACGTAGCATCAGGCCCTGCCGATGTCTCCGCCGTGGCGGCCGCCGGGGGAAGCGAACGGCTGGATCGCCGTTCCCCTGGGACCGCCGGCGCGCAGTCGGTAGAGTGTCGGCTACCCGCTGACCGGAAGGCCGCTCCGATGACCTACAAAGCCCTGTCCCTTGCCAGCCTGCGTCCCGCCTCGGGAGCAGCCGTCTTCCGTGGCAGCGAACACGGCGCCCACGCATCCTTCTTCGTGAACTCGCGGGGCGCCGAACGCCACCGCCATCCCTATGAGGAAATCTTCGTACTGCTCGACGGCGAGATCGACTTCACGATCGACGGCCAGTCCGGCCATGCGGGCGCGGGAACGGTGATCGTCATCCCGGCGTACGCCTGGCACGAGTTCACGGCCACCACCGGGGACGGCGTCAGGATGGTGAACATCCACCCCGTCGCGGAAATGCAGACCGAATGGGCCAGGTAGCTGCCCGCCGGCGCATGCCGGAGACGGGGGCGCCCGGGCTGGTCCCGCCACGGGCCGGGGCCCGATGGCAGTGGGCAGGTACCCTCCCACGGGCGAGCCGCGGCGGTGGGAAGGGCACCCGCTGACGCCCCCCTTGAGGAGAACATCGGTCCGACGGGAAGGGCTGTCTCGGCCGGCGCACAGACGTCGCGCGGTGAAACCTTTGCACGGCGGCCGGGTACGCGGGAACATAAAGCCATGAAACTTGCCCGCCTCGCCGCGCTCCCGCTCGTATCCCTTCTCCTGCTGACCGGCTGCGCGCCGAAGGCCGAGCAGCCCCGTCCGCTGCATTCGGCAACTCCCAGCCCCAGCATGGTGGAGACCGGCGAGATGCCCGAACCCCTGGCGGAGTTGGCGACGGCCATCTACGAGGGCGGCGACGTGGCGGCCAACAAGCTGGCGGCCGGAGCGCTCGCCGGCCGGACTCCGGTCGAAGCCAAAACCACGGTCAAGGCCGCGACCGGTAAATGGAACGGGCAGCACATGGCCGTCCTGACCTCCGGCGACGACGTGACCCTTGCCGTAGACAAGGACGGAACGTGGACGGCGGTGGGCGGCTGGTGGCCCTCGCTCGACGTGAACAAGACGGTTCTGGGCGGCAAGCGCCACGTCCTGCTCATAGGCTCGGACGCCCAGAAGAGCAAGGGCGAGAAGGTTCGTGAAGCCCGCGCCGACGCCCTCCAGGTAATCGGTGTGGACGGCAAGGGCGGAGGCGGCATCCTGGGCATCCCGCGGGATCTCTGGGTGGACATGCCAGGCGGCGGCCAGGCGAAGATCAACGCGGCCATGATGCGGGGCGGACCCAAGGCGCAGCAGAAGGTCGTGGCGGACGTGACAGGCCTGAAGGTGGAGGGCTACATCCTCACCGGTTTCAGGCAGTTCGAGGACCTGGTGGATGAAATCGGCGGCGTCACCATTGACGCCCCGATCCCGGTGCTGGACGTCAAGGCGGGAAAGAGCAAGCTCGACGGTGAGACGGCGCTGGACTACGCCCGGGAGCGGAAAACCCTGCGCAACGGCGACTTCGGCCGCTCCGCGCACCAGGGGGTGCTGTTGCTCGGATTCGCCGCCATGGCCAAGATGAGCGGACCGGCCGGGCTGGTCGACCTGCTCACCGCCGCCGATCCGCTGGTCGAGACCAACCTGAGCGCGGAGCAGGCGCTGACGCTCGGCGCCTGGGTCTACAAGACCAAGCCGGCCAAGGTCGGGCACCAAGTCCCCGAGCCCGGCTTCGGCTACAGCGCGGACGGTCAGTACATGCTGCCCATGGATGCCAAGACGCGCAAAATCTTCGATTCCTTCGCTGACGGCGATCTTTAGGCGGCCCTGGCCACCCGCCATGCCGGGGCGAGCGAAAGGCCGGGGCGGGAATGCTCCCTGCCCCGGCCTTTCCCGTCGGCCAGCCCCCGCTAGCGGCGGGTGTCGGTGTCTGTGCCGTCGGTCTCGATGCGTTCCTTACGCACTTCTTCGTCGACCCTGACCTCGTCGGTGACGGTGTCCTTCTCAAGCCGGACCCGTTCGACCGGGACGGTCTCCTTCTCCACGACGGGCCGTTCCTCGTGGAGCGTGACCTCGTGTTCCTCGTCGCTCAGGTCCGGGCCGGACATGGCGTCGCCGCGGTTGGCATCGGTGATCGGTTCGCGTTCGATGCGGACTTCCTCGCGCTGGACCGGCACGGTCTGGGTGACATTCTCGGTGGTGACGTACTTGCGCAGCCTGGCCCGGCCCGTCGCCTGCTTCTCGGTACCGACATGCAGGCGCTCCTCGGAGCGGGTCATGGCGTCGTCGGTAGTGGGACCGGAGGTGTCCCGGCCCACCGTGCCCGGGGCGTCCTCGGTGTACGTGCCGCGGGTATCGTCGGTGCCGTACTGCCCGGTAGTGCCGGTGCCCGTGCCGGCAGCGGTGTAGTCGGTGTCCCGGCCGGTCGTGGCGTCGGTATAAGTCCGCCCGCCGCCGCCCAGCTGATAGTGCGCGTAGAGCCGGTCCTCCTCTGCGGGCTCAAGGTAGCCGTCCACGTCGACCCGCGGGGCGTCCTTGATCTGGTCCTTGGTGTAGGGGACCACAATGTCGTCACCCTCCACGCGTGCCGCTTCGAGCGGGACGAAAGTTTCGGAGGAGCCGAACAGGCCCGTCTTGGCCGTCACCCACGTGGGGCGGCCGCTGTCATCATCGGCGTAGACCTGGCCGATGGAGCCGATTTTGTCTCCGTCAGTCGAAACGACGTTTCCGCCGCGGCTGAGCAGGTTGTTGATTTGTTCTTGGGCGAGCATGGTATCTCCTTCTCGATCGATGTCTTTTGGAGGGTACGGACGCCCGTGTTGAGCGTGATCCGTGCGGCCCTTAACGATTTAACCTAAGCATGCTTATTAATCTTTGGCAAGGCCCGGAGGGGGCGCAGCAGCATGTGCCGGTGGTGCTTGTCCTGGCATGGCAGTTGATGGGAAAGGCGCCCTCCGGTCTGCCGCGGCCGAGGGCGGAGCCGAAAGGTTGCCATCGCGCAGTTCCACCTTTGAGTCGCCACCCTTGCTGCACAAAACCCTGAGGTGTTCACATTTTGGGACGGTTTGCCCAGAATGTGGAATGGTTTCCTAAACTTGAAGCCATGAGCGCAGCAGCAAAGGCATTCTCCCTGGCAGTCATTCCCGGCGATGGCATCGGACCGGAGGTCGTGGCGGAGGCGGTAAAGGTCCTCACGGCGGCCACTGCCGACGGCGGCGCCACCTTCGACCTGACCGAGTACCCGCTGGGCGCCGAGCACTGGCTGGCCACCGGCGAGACCCTGCCCGAGGAGACGCTGGAGCGGCTCCGCAAGCATGACGCGATCCTCTTCGGCGCCGTCGGCGCCGCCCCCGGCGACACCCGGATTCCGTCCGGCGTCATCGAGCGGGAGATGCTGCTCAAGCTGCGCTTCTCCCTCGACCACTACGTGAACCTGCGCCCGGCGAAGCTGCTGCCCGGCGTCCCCAGCCCGCTGGCAAACCCGGGCGAGGTGGACTTCGTCGTCGTCCGCGAAGGAACCGAAGGGCCCTACGTGGGCAACGGCGGCGCGCTGCGCGTGGGCACTCCGCATGAAATCGCCACCGAGGTCTCGGTCAACACCGCCCACGGCGTGGAGCGCGTGGTCCGCGATGCCTTCCGCCGCGCGTCCGGCCGCCGCAAGAAGCTCACCCTGGTGCACAAGCACAACGTGCTGGTCCACGCCGGGCACCTGTGGCGGCGCACCGTGGAGACGGTCGGCGCCGAGTTCCCGGACGTTGCCGTCGACTACCTGCACATCGACGCGGCCACCATCTTCATGGTCACGGACCCGGCCCGCTTCGACGTGATCGTCACCGACAACCTGTTCGGCGACATCATCACCGACCTGGCCGCCGCCATCACCGGCGGCATCGGCCTGGCGGCGTCCGGCAACATCAACATGGACCGCACCGCTCCGTCCATGTTCGAGCCGGTTCACGGCTCCGCGCCGGACATCGCCGGCCAGCAGAAGGCCGACCCCACGGCGGCCATCCTGTCCGTGGCCCTGCTGCTGGAGCACCTGGGCCTCGCCGACGCGGCCGCCCGCGTGCAGCAGGCGGTGGAGCACGACGTGGCAACCCGGGGGAGTGCCTCCCGCACCACTGCGGAAATCGGCGATGCGATCACCGCCGCTTTGGCAGTAGGGTAGTTAACGGTTACTAACCAGAATCATTATTTGACGCACAAGGGCGTGCCCTCACCGCGGAGGAACCATGACTGAACCCCTCGAATTCACCCAGCAGCTCTCGGAGCGTCCGAAGAGCGCCGAGGAGCGCGCCGCCATCTTGGCGAACCCGGGCTTCGGCAAGCACTTCACGGACCACACGGCCGTCGTCGACTACAAGGTCGACGCCGACGGCACGGGCAGCTGGTCGAATGCGCGGATCGAGCCGTACGGACCCATCATGATGGATCCTGCCGCCGCGGTGCTGCACTACGGCCAGGAGATCTTCGAGGGCCTGAAGGCCTACCAGCACGACGACGGGTCCGTCTGGACCTTCCGGGCCGAGGCCAACGCCGCCCGCCTGAACACCTCGGCGCGCCGGCTGGCCCTTCCGGAGCTGCCGGAGGAAACCTTCATCGAGTCCCTGCGCCAGCTGGTCACCACCGACAAGGCGTGGGTGCCCTCCGGCGACGGCGAAGCCCTGTACCTGCGCCCGTTCATGATCGCCACCGAGGCGTTCCTGGGCGTTCGCCCCGCCCACGAGGTGTCCTACCGCGTGATCGCCTCGCCGGCCGGGAACTACTTCGGCGGCGAGCTCAAGCCGGTGTCCATCTGGCTCTCCGAGCGCTACTCCCGCGCCGGCGAGGGCGGCACCGGGGAGGCCAAGTGCGGCGGCAACTACGCCGCGTCCCTGGCCGCGCAGCTGGAAGCCGAAGCCAACGGCTGCCAGCAGGTGCTCTTCCTGGACAAGTTCAACGACAACGCCATCGAAGAACTCGGCGGGATGAACGTGTTCTTCGTGTTCAAGGACGGCAGCCTGGTCACCCCGGAACTGAACGGCCACATCCTGCACGGCGTCACCCGTTCCTCGGTGATCGAGCTGGCCAAGGACCGCGGCCTGGACGTGCAGGAACGCAAGATCACCATCGACGAATGGCGCGACGGCGTGGCGGCGGGGGACATCACCGAAGCCTTCGCCTGCGGCACCGCCGCGGTGATCACCCCGATCGGCGAGCTGAAGGCCGACGGCTGGAGCATCGCCTCGCCGAGCGCCGGGTCCGGCGACGTGTCCATGTCCATCCGCCAGGAGCTGCTCGGCATCCAGACAGGCGCCGTGGAGGACTCCCGGGGCTGGCTCACCCGCCTGGCCTGACCGCCGCCTGGCCTGACCGCCGCTTCCGTTCGGGCCCCGGCCGGGCCACACTGGGTCCATGACGGTGGCGGCGTACGTCTTGGCGGCGCTCTTCGGAGTGATGCTGATTGCCGTTGGCGCGGCGGAGGCCTTCTTCTACCGCGACCAGCGCTTCCACCGGTTGTTCCTCATCCGGCCGGAGGACGTGGGCGCGGTGCGGCTGTGGACCATCAACGTGGGCTTTTACAACATGGCCTGGGGGCTGGGCGCCCTGGCCGGCGTGATCATCGCCGCCGGCGGCAGCCCGGCCACCGGCGAGACCATCATCGTCTTCACCTGCATCGCCCACGTGATCCTCGGGGCCGTGCTCTGGTTCTCGGAACGCCGCCTGTGGCAGAGTGCGCTGGCCCAGTCGCTCCTGCCGCTGGCGGTCCTGCTCCTGTTGTTCCTCTGACGCAGGACCACGACGGCGGGGCACACCTTCGACGCCCGCCCACCTTCCGACGCCCGCCCACCTTACCTTCCGGCGTACCCCCGGGGAGCGCCGGAAGGTGCTGCGGCTAACCCTTCCGGGCGGCTGCCTTGCGCTCTGCGGCCTTTCGAGCCTTCTTGGAGACGGGCTTGAGCGCTTTGCGCTCGGCCTCTTCGGCGGCGATCCGGTTCTTGCGGGCATCCACCAGGTCGTTCCACAGGGCGGTGGCGAAGCTGCCGCCGTCCCGCGCGTAGACCTCGTACGGGAACGAAGCGAAAATGCCGGCCGGCGCCGCCGTCCCCGGGAGTTTCTTCCCGCTCTTCAGCGCGTAGGCGTCGCCGAGGGCCCAGGTCTCCGACAGGAAGCGGGCCAGGTTCTCGCGGATAAACACATTGGCGTCCGGGGCCTCGGCAGCCTGTTCCAGCAGGGCCTGCAGCCGGGAGGACGCCAGGGCCGCTGCGGCTTCGGCGGCATCCGCGCCGCCCGCGGCGGCGGCCTCGAGCTCGGCGGAGAACTCTTGCACGGCGGTTTCCCAGTCGGTCGTCTCGCGGTTTTTCTGCCAGGTGGGGAACCACACGATGTCCCCGTTGGCGTGGTTATGAATGTGCTGCATCCCGCTGTTGCGCTCGGCCACCGCATGGTCGTGCTCGGCCACGTCATATTCGGCCAGCAAATCGGCCAGGGACGTGGTGTTCTGGGTATCCGCCATGGGGTTTTCCTATCCTGCAGCTGCAAATGGTTCCATCAAGGGCAACCCAGCCGCAGCCCGGACTTATTCCGTCTCCACCCCGGCAAGGCGTCCGGCATGCGTCGCCAGCCACTGACGCGCCGCGGCCTCGTCGTCGAAATATCCCGTCGGGAAGTCGTCCTTGGCGAAGATCCGCACGAAGAAGCTGGCGAGCACCCGGTCGACGGCCCCGTTGCCGAGCACCGCGAGGGCGACGCACGGCGTGAAGGTATCTGCGATCAGCCGTGCCTCCGGAGTCACCCAGCGCACGCCGGCCATTTTCAGCAGCACCGCCACCCGCCGGTCCCCGGCGACGTCGAAGAGGTGGTCGACGACGTGCTGCGCGAGCTCGGCACCGACGCTGAGGCCGCGCCGGACAGTCAACACCAGGAGGCCATCCCGGCCCAGCTGCACGTCGTACGGTGAGTGGACTTCCGTCAGCACTGATCCTCCATCCGGCCGGGAAGATGCGCGCATCGCCCGGCCCTCGTCCGGCCGCCGTTGGCGGGACTGCAGGTGCCCAGCGTAGCGAACATGGTCAAGCCACCGGTACGGGCCCGGCAAGTATGACGGATGCCGTCCGGCCCGGGGGATGATGAGGGCCGTGGCAACCTCCCGGGGCGCCGGCCACCAACGGCCGCCTCCCCGGGGCGCCGGCCTGCGGCGCCGGGCGGGGAGTGCGAGGATGAATCCTGTGACCGCTGAACTAAATCCCTCCCTTGTCCGCAGCAGTGAACTGACCCGGTACCGGCTGGCCCCCAACCCGGGGCCGATGAGCCTGGACGGCACCCAGTCCTACCTGATCGCCGCCCCGGGGAACGGGGGAGTGGCAGTTGTCGATCCCGGGCCGCTGGACGAGGAGCACTTGGCTGAGCTGGCGGCAGTGGGGAAGGTGGAACTGGTCCTGATTACCCACCACCACATCGATCACATCGAAGCGAGCGAACGCTTCCACGAACTGACCGGCGCTCCCGTGCGTGCCTTGGACGAAGCACTCTGTTACGCCGCCGAACCGCTGCGGGACGGCGAGGTGGTTCGGGCGGCCGGCGTCGACATCCGCGTGCTGGCCACACCGGGCCACACGGCGGACTCGGTGAGCTTCCATCTTCCCGACGACGGACCTCACGGCTCAGTGCTCACCGGCGACACCATCCTGGGCCGCGGCACCACCATCATCGCCTACCCGGACGGCAGGCTCGGCCCGTACCTGGCTTCGCTGGCCCGGCTGGAACTCCTCGGTCCGGCGAAGGTCTTGCCCGCGCACGGCGGCACGCTTCCGGACCTGTCGGCCATCTGCCGCGAGTACGCCGACCACCGCCGGCTCCGCCTGGACCAGATTCGCGCCGCACTGGAGCACCTCGGCGCCGACGCGACCGTCGACGCGGTGACCGACCATGTCTACGCCGACGTCGATCCCGCGGTCCGCTTCGCCGCCGAATCCTCCGTCGCCGCCCAGCTCGAATACCTGCGCGGTTGAGAGGTGCAGGTTCGGGCCCGTCCCATTTGAAATCCGCGGGCGGGAAACCAGTAGGCTAAACCCATGCGCATAGCCCGGTTTGTCCTTGAATCCGACCCCCAGTACGGCATCGTCGAAGGCGAGGAGGGGAGTGAGCAGATTACCGTCATCGCCGGCGACCCGTTCTTCAACGGCATCCAGCCCACCGGTGCCCAACACAAGCTCGAGGACGTGCGGTTGCTCGCCCCGATCATTCCGCGCAGCAAGGTGATCGGCATCGGCCGCAACTACGCCGACCACATCCAGGAAATGGGCAACGAGACGCCGGCCGCCCCGTTGATGTTCCTCAAGCCCAACACCTCGGTGATCGGCCCGAACGAGCCGCTGGTCCTGCCTGAGTTCTCCGACGAAGTCTCCTACGAGGCCGAACTCTGCGTGATCATCGGCCGGATCTGCAAGGACGTCCCGGTGGAGCGCGTGGACGAGGTCATCTTCGGCTACACCTGCGGCAACGACCTGACCGCCCGGGACGCGCAGCGCACCGACAACCAGTGGGCCCGCGCCAAGGGATTCGACGGCTCGGCCCCGCTCGGCCCGTGGATCGAGACCGAACTGGACACCGAAGACCTGGCCATCCGCGGCCGGCTCGACGGAGAGCTGAAGCAGGAGGGCAATACCTCGCAGATGATCTGGGGCGTCAAGGAACTGGTCTCCTACGCCTCCCAGGCCTTCACCCTGCTCCCCGGCGACGTCATCATGACCGGCACCCCCTCCGGCGTCGGCACCATCGAATCCGGCCAGCGCTACGAGGTTGAGATCGAGGGCATCGGCACCCTGTCCAACACCGCCCGCCGCTGATCCCATGCCGGCACGCCGCCGCTCCTTCGGAGTCTTTGCGCTCGGATCGCTGGCCACGTTTTCCGTGGCGGCCCGGGCCACCCACTACTGGGGCGGCCCGGACTGGCTGGCGGGGACGTTCCTGGCGGTCGGCATCCTGCTGGCGCTCTATTACCTCTACCGATACACCGCCGGTTCGCGCCGGAAGAAGCCGCACAAGAAGTAGCCGGGCCTCCGGCCCGGCCAGCGGCAGCGGCTTGGCAGACTAAACTGGAGCACATCATGACTACTGCTGCTGCCATCCCCACTGTTGACGACGAAACTCCCGTCCGTGTGCGCTTCTGCCCGTCTCCCACGGGCACGCCGCACGTCGGACTGATCCGCACCGCCCTGTTCAACTGGGCCTACGCCCGGCACACGGGCGGCACCATGGTGTTCCGGATCGAGGACACGGACGCCGCCCGCGACAGCGAGGAAAGCTATCAGCAGCTGCTGGAAGCGCTGAAGTGGCTGGGCATCACGTGGGACGAGGGCGTGGAGGTCGGCGGGCCGCATGAGCCGTACCGCCAGTCCCAGCGCGGCGACATCTACCGGGACGTCATCGCGAAGCTGAAGGAGGCCGGCCACCTCTACGAGTCCTATTCCACCCCGGAAGAAGTCGAGGCCCGGCACAAGGCCGCCGGCCGCGACGTCAAGCTGGGCTACGACAACTTTGACCGGGACCTGACACAGGACCAGATTGCCGCGTTCAAGGCCGAGGGACGCGAACCGGTGCTGCGCGTGCGGATGCCGGACGAGGACATCACCTTCACGGACCTGGTGCGCGGGGAGATCACCTTCAAGGCCGGCAGCGTGCCGGACTTCGCCGTCGTCCGCGCCAACGGCAAGCCGCTCTACACCTTGGTTAACCCCGTGGACGACGCACTGATGGGCATCACCCACGTTCTGCGCGGCGAGGACCTGCTGTCTTCGACTCCTCGCCAGATCGCGCTCTACCGGGCCCTGGTGGACATCGGCGTGGCCCGCTACATGCCGTTGTTCGGCCATCTCCCGTACGTGATGGGCCAGGGCAACAAGAAGCTTTCCAAGCGCGATCCCGAGTCCAACCTGTTCCTGCACCGGGAGCGCGGTTTCATCCGGGAGGGCCTGCTCAACTACCTCTCGCTGCTGGGCTGGTCGCTGTCCGCCGACGAGGACATCTTCACCATCGACCAGATGGTGGAGGCCTTCGACATCCACGATGTGCTGGCGAACCCGGCGCGCTTCGACCTGAAGAAGGCCGAGGCCATCAACGGGACCCATGTGCGCCTGCTTGAACCCGGCGACTTCAAGCTCCGGCTGATCCCTTACCTGCAGCATGCCGGCCTGGTCGGGGAGTCGCTGACGGAACGCGAGCAGATGATCCTGGCCGACGCCGCGCCGCTGATCCAGGAGCGCATCACCCTGCTGGGGGAGGCGCCGGAGATGGTGGCGTTCCTCTTCAAGAACGACGACGAGATCGAGGTCGCCGACGACGCGCGCAAGGGCCTGCCCGAGAACCTGGCGGAAGCCCTGGACGCCGCGCTGGCCGCGCTGGAGCCGCTCGAGGAGTGGACGGCAGAGAACATCCAGGCGGCCCTGCGGTCGGCCCTGGTCGAGGGCCTGGGGCTGAAGCCGCGGCTGGCCTTCGGGCCGGTGCGCACCGCGGTCTCCGGGCGTCGGATTTCGCCGCCGCTTTTCGAGTCCATGGTGATCCTGGGCAAGGACTCCTCCCTGGCGCGGATCAAGGCCTTCCGCGGCTGAGCGCGCCCCGGGCGACGCGCGGCCCGGCTGCCGCGCGTTGCTCGTTTTGCACTTTCGAGCAGGCATCCGGTAAAGTAATTACTCGTGCTGAGGCGCCAGGGAATGGGTAAAAGCCCGTTTCCACCGGCTCCGAAAGTGCCAGTGGGATATGGTGTAATTGGCAACACAACGGTTTCTGGTACCGTCATTCTAGGTTCGAGTCCTGGTATCCCAGCGCTACAGTCTCCGCTCCGGCGGGGACTGGATTGTGTGGAGCGAAAACTCCGCGCAAACCTACGGCCCCATCGTATAGCGGCCTAGTACGCCGCCCTCTCACGGCGGTAACGCGGGTTCGAATCCCGCTGGGGTCACGGTCCGCAAGGGCAAGGCAGTGCAGGCCTTCAACTGTGCAAGCTAT
Organism: Arthrobacter sp. B0316-1-20; assembly: GCF_059091865.1. NCBI lineage: Bacteria > Bacillati > Actinomycetota > Actinomycetes > Micrococcales > Micrococcaceae > Arthrobacter > Arthrobacter sp. B0316-1-20. Next base: position 192,815 of record NZ_JBNHHC010000003.1, read on the forward strand.
GCGGCCCCATCGTATAGCGGCCTAGTACGCCGCCCTCTCACGGCGGTAACGCGGGTTCGAATCCCGCTGGGGTCACCAACAGCCGGTCCCGGACATCCCGTCTGGGACCGGCTTTTTGTATGCCCCGAAGAACCAGGCCTACGGCCCGCCGTGGCAGGGTTGGCGGCTCCTGCTGGCATGATAGGAACCGTGACAAGCAGGTTGCCCGAGGGCCAGGACAGGGGAGCGGCGGACGCCGTCGTGCTCCTGGAACAAAGCCGGGGCGCGCTTGAAGCGGTCCAGTTGCCGCTAAACGTTCCCGGTGCCGCCGCAGCCCGCGGAGCCGTCGCCGCCGCCATTGCCCAGTTGAACGACTACATTCTGCCCCGCTACCGCACGCTGGAAGCCCCGCTGCTGGCCGTCGTGGGGGGATCCACCGGCGCCGGGAAATCGACGCTTGTGAACGCGGTGGCGGGCTTTCCGGCCACCCGTGCCGGAGCGATCCGGCCCACCACACGCCAACCCGTCCTGCTGCATCATCCGGGCGACGCGGCATGGTTTTCGGATCGGCGGATCCTGCCCGGCCTCAGCCGAATCACCGGAACGCCGGCGCCGGCCACCGCCGACAGGCAGGCCCACAATCCGGAACCGGCCGGCGAACCTGCCGGAACCTCGCTGGTGTTGCTCGCCCACAACAGCATTCCCGCGGGCATAGCGCTGCTCGATGCACCGGATATCGATTCGATTGCCGACGAGAACCGGCGGCTGGCGGGACAACTGCTGGCCGCCGCCGACCTGTGGATTTTCGTTACCACCGCCAACCGGTACGCCGACGCCGTGCCGTGGGCGCTGCTCCTGGACGCCGCACAGCGGGACATCGAAGTGGCGATCGTCCTGGACCGGGTGCCGGAAGAAGTTGAGCGTGAAGTCCGCGCCGACCTTGCCGGTCTGCTGCAGCGGCAGGGTCTCGCCGCGGCCCGCCTGTTTGTCATCCTCGAGTCCCGGCTGGACGAACGGGGCATGCTCCCGGCCGGCGCCGTCGATCCCCTCCGGGAGTGGCTCCAGGAACTCGCCGCCGACGCCTCCGGCCGCGCAGACATCGCCCGGCGCACCCTCGGCGGGGCAGTGCGCTCACTGGCCGCGACGGTCGGCTCGGTCGCCGATGCCGCGAACGACCAGCATGCCGCCGGCCAGCGGCTGCGAAAGGTCGTGGAAGACGCCTACGAGGCGGCGACCACGCGGGCTCTCTCGGCCACGGAGGACGGAACGCTCCTCCGGGGCGAGGTGTTGGCGCGCTGGCAGGACTTTGTCGGCACCGGAGAATTCTTCCGGGGTATCGAGAGCGGCATAGGCCTGCTGCGGGACCGGATCGGCGCGTTCTTTTCCGGCAAACCCGCTCCCTCCGTCGAAGTCGAAGAAGCCATCGAGTCCGGGCTGCAGGCCGTCGTCGTCGAGGCGGCGGCCGCCGGCGCGGAGGAGGCCGACGCGCGCTGGCGGACAGACCCGGCCGGGCAGGGCCTGCTCGGACGCGAAGATCTGTCGACTCCCAGCGCGGGCTTTGCGGACGAGGTAGCCCGCGAAATCCGGGCGTGGCAGGCAGACCTGCTGGACCTGATCCGCAGCGAGGGTGAGAGCAAGCGCTTCACCGCGCGCATGCTCTCCTTCGGAGTCAACGGCCTCGGGGTAGCGCTGATGGTGGTGATATTCGCGGCCACCGGAGGGCTGACCGGCTTGGAAATCGGCGTGGCGGGCGGAACGGCCGTGGTGGGCCAGAAGCTGCTGGAAGCGGTCTTCGGCGAGGACGCCGTACGCAGGCTGGCGCGCAAGGCCCGCGCCGAACTGCAGGAGCGAACGCGCAGGCTCATGCGCGCCGAAGCGGAGCGCTTCCTGGCGCGGATCCCTGAGGTGGAGGACGCAGGGACCATGCGCGCACTGGAAGGGCGGCTGCACGCGCTGGGGGCAAAGACGGACACGGGAGCCCCGGATTGAGCCGCCACCGGGGCCAGCCCGAGACCTCCCTGCTGCAGACACGGCTGGATGCCTTGAACACGGCCGCCGAGCTCGCCGCCGGGGTGCTGCCGGAAGCGGAACTCGCACCCGTCACCGAAGTCCTGGAACGGGCCAGCACCCGCCGCTCCCTGTCCGCCGAGCACACCGTGGTTGGCTTTTTCGGTGCGACCGGCAGCGGAAAGTCCTCCCTCTTCAACGCCGTATCCGGCACCCGCCACGCCACCGTGGCGGCACGCCGCCCCACCACGTCCGAAGCAATGGCGGGAATTTGGGGAACGGCCGGCAGCGAACCGCTGCTGGACTGGCTGCAGGTAGCCAACCGGCACGTGGTGGACGACGGATCGTTCGCCGGGCACGGCGGCCTGATCCTGCTGGACCTGCCGGACTTTGATTCCACCGCCGTCGAGCATCGCGCCATCGTGCAACGGTTCGCCGGCCAGGTCGACGTACTGGTCTGGGTGCTGGATCCGCAGAAGTACGCCGATGCCGCCGTGCACCAGGGATTTTTGCGCCCGTTGGCCTCGCACGATGCCGTGACGCTGGTGGTGCTGAACCAGGTGGACCGGCTGGCCGAGGGACAGCTGCAACCGGTCCTGGGGTCGCTGAGGGAGATTTTGCTGCGGGACGGGCTCGCCCGGGTGGATGTCTACCCCGTCTCCGCGACGACGGGGACCGGCCTTGCCGAGCTGACGGCAGCCATCACGGCCTTTGCCGACAAGCGGCAGGCCGCGGCCGAGCGGCTGCTCGCCGACGTCAGGAAGGCGGCCCAGGGCCTGGCCGTTGAACCCGGGGCGGAGCCGGCAGGCGTCAGCAAGGCGGCCAGGAACACGTTGGCCGAGCAGTTGGCGCAGGCGGCAGGCGTGGAAGCGATCAGCGACGCCGTGGGGGCCTCCTACCGGCGGCGGGCGCATGCCCGGACCGGATGGCCGGCGGTCCGCTGGCTCGGAAAGCTGCGCCGCGACCCGCTCAAGCGGCTCAACCTCGACCGCCAGGACGTTAATCCGCTGCTGAACCGCTCGTCCATGCCGGCCCCGGGCCCCGCCCAGCGGGCGCAGGCCGACAAGGCCATCCGTCAGTTCGCCGACCGCGCCGGTGAAGGCGCCGCCGCCCCCTGGCGCGCGGCCATCCGCCGGGCGGCACGATCCGCGGAGGAAACGCTTCCGGACGACTTGGACCAGGCCCTGGTGGGCACGGACCTGCGCTCCGACCGTGCCTCGTGGTGGTGGCCGGTTTTCGGCCTGCTCCAGTGGCTCGCCCTCGCAGCCGCCTTGGCCGGAGGGCTCTGGCTCCTTGGCATCGCCGCGCTGGGCTACCTGCAGTTTGCGGTCCCTGAGACACCAACGGTCGAAGGCTTCCCGGTGCCGACCTTGTTGCTGGCCGCCGGGATCCTCGCCGGGGTGGTGCTGGCGCTGGCATCGGGCGTGATCGCGCGGTTCGTGGCCCGTGCCCGGGCCGCAAATGCGCGGCGGCGGCTCCGGGACGCTGTTGCGCGGGTCGCGGAAGAGCGGGTGGCACGGCCGGTCGAAGAAGCGGTGGCCCGGCACCGGGCATTCAGGCAGGCAGTGCTGAGGGCGTCCGGCGAATGACGTCCCGGGGGAGGCGCGGGGCCATGGACCCGGCAGACGAGATACAAGGAGAACGCAAAAGATTGGCCGCTGAACTGACTGTCAACGATCTGGACGAAGGCTCGCTTCTGGAAAGGATTTTCCCGCGCCTCGGCCCCGCCCGCGTCCCGGTCGGGCCGGGCGATGACGCTGCCGTGATCGAGGCACCCGATGCCCGCACCGTCATCTCGATCGACACATTGGTCCAGGACCAGGACTTCCGGCTTGAGTGGCCCTCCGGGTACCGGACGACGGGCTACGACGTCGGATGGAAATCCGTCGCGCAGAACCTCTCGGACATTAATGCCATGGGAGCCGTGCCGACGTCACTGGTCATCAGCCTGACCCTGCCCGGTGCGACGCCGGTGGCATGGGTCGAGAGCCTGGCCGACGGCGTGGCCGATGCCCTGCGGAAACTGGGGGCGGGCCGGTGCTCCGTCGTGGGCGGTGATCTTGGCCGCGGCGAGTCGATCGTGGTCACGGCTGCCGTTACCGGGGACCTCGAAGGCCGCAGCCCGGTCCTGCGCAGCGGCGCGCGTCCCGGCGACACCGTCGCGGTGGCCGGCACGCTGGGGCGCGCGGCGGCCGGACTGGCGCTGCTCGAAAGCCCGGTTTTCGACGACGGGGCCCCGGCTCCGCTGCAGGAGCTCGCCGGAATCCAGTCCCGGCCGGTGCCTCCGCTGAGCGCCGGCCCCGCTGCGGCCGAATGTGGCGCGACCGCCATGATGGACATCTCGGATGGCCTGCTCCGTGATGCGGCGCGGTTGGCCCGCGCCAGCAGTGTCGCGGTAAACCTTGCGTCGGCGCAGTTGCGGCACTTTGCCGCACCCTTGGACGAGGCAGCGGCCCTGGTGGGGGCGGAGCCCAGCGACTGGGTCCTCGGCGGCGGCGAAGACCATGGCCTGCTGTGTACCTTCCCAGCAGCACAAACCCTGCCGGCGGGGTTCGCCGCCATCGGAGTGGTCGGCGGCGGGAAGGATACGGTGACCCTCGACGGCGTCCCCGTCCGGGTTCGGGGATGGGACCATTTCAGGGGCTGAAGCGCTGCTAGTCGTTGGTCTTTCGCAGGGCTTCGGTCAGTTGGGCGGCCGCGTTGCAGACCACCTCGGCATGCAGCCGGCCGGGTTGCCGCGTGAGCCGCTCGATCGGCCCGGAAATGGAAACCGCGGCGATGACCCGCCCGGACGGACCGCGGACCGGGGCGGAAACCGACGCCACGCCGGGTTCGCGTTCGCCCAGGCTCTGGCCCCAGCCGCGGCGGCGGACGCCGGCGAGGACCGTCGGGGTGAAACGCGCCCCATGGAGTCCTTCAAGCAGCCTCTCGTGGTCTTCCCAGGCCAACAGCACCTGGGCGGCGGAGCCGGCCTTCATCGAGAGCTGTGTCCCCACCGGAATGGTGTCCCGCAATCCGATCGGCCGCTCGGCCGAGGCGACGCATACCCGCGAATCGCCCTGCCGGCGGAAGACCTGGGCGCTCTCACCCGTGGCATCGCGGAGGTTCATGAGCACCGGGCCGGCGGCGGCTATGAGCCGGTCTTCGCCGGCGGCCGCGGCTAATTCGACCAGCCTGCTGCCCAGGACGAACCTGCCCTGCATGTCCCGGCTGACCAGCCGGTGGTGGACCAGCGCCAAAGCGAGCCGGTGGACGGTGGGCCGGGCCAGGCCGGTGGCGGCCACCAGTTGGGCCAGGGACGTGGGTCCGGCCTCCAGGGTGTCCAGCACCATGGCCGCCTTGTCGATGACGCCGACACCGCTAGGATTGTCCATAAGCTGATATTCGCATCTCAATATGTGAGATGCAAGTCGATTGACTGGCGGGCGGGCAGCCGCGCTGGAAGAGTTAAAGCACACACTTTTTGCGGGCCTCCCGGCGGGAGAAAAAGCCTGCGTTGGTATTGATGGAGGAGATCTGGCCATGGCCGGTAACACTGCGGGCAAGACGCTCGCCGAAAAAGTCTGGGATGCACACGTGGTGCGCCACGGCGACGGTGAAGGCGCGGCGCGCCAGCCCGACCTCCTCTACATCGACCTTCACCTGGTACACGAGGTCACGTCGCCGCAGGCCTTCGAGGGCCTGCGCCTGGCGGGGCGCGGGCTGCGCCGCCCGGACCTGACCATCGCGACCGAGGACCACAACACCCCCACGCTGGATATCGACAAGCCGATCGCCGACCCGACCAGCCGCACCCAGATCGAGACGCTGCGCACCAACTGCCGTGAATTCGGGGTCCGGCTGCACTCGCTCGGGGACGCCGAGCAGGGGATCGTGCACGTGGTGGGTCCCCAGTTGGGACTCACCCAGCCCGGCATGACGGTGGTGTGCGGCGACTCGCATACCTCCACCCACGGTGCCTTCGGTGCCCTGGCATTCGGCATCGGGACCTCCGAAGTTGAGCACGTCATGGCGACCCAGACGCTGTCGCTGAAGCCGTTCAAGACGATGGCCATCAACGTCGAGGGCACGCTGCGCCCCGGCGTCACCGCCAAGGACATCATCCTGGCGGTCATCGCCAAGATCGGCACCGGCGGCGGCCAGGGCTACGTGCTGGAGTACCGTGGCTCCGCCATCCGGGCCCTGAGCATGGAAGCCCGGATGACCATCTGCAACATGTCCATCGAGGCGGGCGCCCGCGCCGGCATGGTCGCGCCGGACCAGACCACCTTCGACTACCTCAAGGGCCGGCCGCACGCCCCGGAGGGCGCCGACTGGGACGCCGCCGTCGAAAATTGGCAGACCCTGCGTACCGACGACGACGCGGTGTTCGACGCCGAGGTCTTCCTGGACGCCGATACGCTGGAGCCGTTCGTCACGTGGGGGACCAACCCCGGACAGGGCGTTTCCCTGTCGGAAGCCGTGCCGTCGCCCGACGACTTCGCCGACGAGAACGCCAAGGCAGCCGCGGAACGTGCGCTGGCCTACATGGGTCTTGAAGCCGGCACCCGCATGAAGGACATCCCGGTCGACACCGTCTTCCTGGGCTCCTGCACCAACAGCCGGATCGAGGACCTGCGCATCGCGGCGGACATCATCCGCGGCCGGGCCAAGGCGCCGAACGTGCGCATGATGGTGGTGCCCGGGTCTGCCCGTGTCCGCCTGGAAGCAGAGGCCGAAGGCCTGGACAAGGTGTTCAAGGAGTTCGGCGCCGAGTGGCGGTTCGCCGGCTGCTCCATGTGCCTGGGCATGAACCCGGACCAGCTGGCCCCGGGCGAGCGCTGCGCGTCCACGTCCAACCGGAACTTCGAGGGCCGGCAGGGCAAGGGCGGGCGGACGCACCTGGTATCGCCGGTAGTGGCGGCCGCCACTGCAGTCAGGGGCACGCTGAGTTCGCCCTCGGACCTGGACCCGGTCAACAACGACGCCGTCTCGCGGCCTGCCGCCTAAGGAGCCTGAAGAATCATGGAGAAGTTCACCACCCATACCGGCATCGGGGTCCCGCTGCGGCAGTCCAACGTGGACACCGACCAGATCATCCCGGCGGTGTACCTCAAGCGGATCACCCGGACAGGCTTCGAAGATGCCCTGTTCGCAGCCTGGCGCAAGCACGAGGACTTTATCCTCAACCAGGAGCCGTTCAGCCGCGGGTCCGTTCTCGTGGCCGGCCCGGATTTCGGGACCGGTTCCTCGCGCGAACACGCGGTCTGGGCTTTGAAGGACTATGGGTTCCGCGTCGTCCTCTCCTCCCGGTTCGCCGACATCTTCCGCGGGAACTCCGGCAAGCAGGGGCTGCTGGCCGCCGAGGTCGCCCAGGATGACATCGAGCTGATCTGGAAGGAACTGGAGAACCACCCGGGCACCGAAATCACGGTGGACCTCGAGTCGAAGACCGTCACCTGCGGCACCATCACCGCGCCGTTCGAGATCGACGACTACACCCGCTGGCGGCTGCTCGAAGGCCTGGACGATATCGGGCTGACCCTGAAGCATGAGGCGGAAATCACCACCTACGAGGCCACCCGCCCGTCCTGGAAGCCGACGACCCTCCCGGCAAAAGTCTGAGGACACGCGCCCTGGCGCGAATCGGCGCCGTCGAGGGAGCCGTTCCGGCTCCGTCGGCGGCGCCGATTTGCACCTGCGACTGCCTCATGCAAGGCACCGGCCGGCGGGACGGAAAGCGCCGGACTCGCTGCCCGTTTATTTCAGAGTGGTCACGGATTGCCAATATGCTTAGCTGAGGCCCTGGCGCAGTTCGGCGCTAAACTAGCTTGAGGAAACAGGTATTCATGGCAAGTGTTTTGACCATTCGTGGTGGCGTTCCGTTGGCGGGGAAGGTATCCGTCCGCGGCGCCAAGAACCTGGTTCCCAAAGCGATGGTCGCGTCCTTGCTCGGCAGCAATGCCTCGGTCCTGCGGAATGTGCCCGAAATCAGGGACGTGGAGATCGTCACGAGCCTGCTCCGCCTGCACGGCGTCGAGGTGTCCAAGGACGCGGTGACGGGTGACCTGACGCTTGACCCCACCAAGGTCAAGACGGCCCACATGAAGGACATCGACGCCCACGCCGGCGATTCCCGCATTCCGATCCTTTTCTGCGGGCCCCTGATCCACGCGATCGGCGAGGCCTTCATCCCCGACCTGGGCGGCTGCCGGATCGGCGACCGGCCCATTGACTACCATCTCGACGTGCTGCGGCAGTTCGGCGCGATCGTGGACAAGCGGCCCGGTGGCATAGCCATCTCCGCACCCAGGGGACTGAAGGGCGCGAAACTCACGCTGCCGTATCCCAGCGTGGGCGCCACCGAGCAGGTTCTCCTGACGGCAACCCGCGCCGAGGGCATCACGGAATTGAGCGGCGCCGCCATCGAGCCGGAGATCATGGACCTGATCGCCGTGCTGCAGAAGATGGGTGCCATCATCACGGTCCAGACCGACCGTGTGATCCGTATCGAAGGCGTCACCGAACTGTCCGGCTTCAACCATCGCGCGCTGCCCGACCGCAACGAGGCCGCGTCCTGGGCATCCGCGGCGCTCGTGACGCGGGGAGACATTTACGTCGAAGGTGCCCATCAGGGCGACCTCACCGCCTTCCTGAACACCTACCGCAAGATCGGCGGGGCGTTCGACATCGACGACGACGGCATCCGCTTCTACCACCCGGGCGGCAGCCTGTCGCCGCTGGTGCTCGAGACCGACGTGCACCCGGGCTTCATGACGGATTGGCAGCAGCCCCTCGTCGTCGCCCTGACGCAAGCCGAAGGCGTCTCGATCGTGCACGAGACCGTGTACGAGAACCGGTTCGGATTCACCGAGGCGCTGATTCGGATGGGTGCTAACATCCAGGTGCACCGCGAATGCCTCGGCAGCATTCCGTGCCGCTTCGGGCAGCGGAATTTCCTGCATTCCGCCGTGATTTCCGGACCCACACAGCTCTCCGGGGCGGAGATAGACATCCCCGACCTCCGCGGCGGCTTCAGCCACCTGATCGCCGCGTTGGCGGCGGCCGGAACCTCCCGCGTGACCGGCATCGAACTCATCAACCGTGGCTACGAACGCTTCCAGTCAAAGCTGGAGGGCCTCGGCGCGGACTTCGACGTCGAGTAGGCGGACATGGGAGCAGACTCCAAAGAGCGGGTGGTCATTGGTGTCCTCGCCGGCGTTGTCCGGCCAGTCCTGAACCTGGTCCTCCGGCGCAACTGGACGGGAACGGAGAATTTCCCCAAGGACCGGGGATTCATCGTCTGTCCGAATCACAACACCGAAATCGATCCGCTCGTGGTCGGCCATTACGTCTACAACCAGGGCGCCCTTCCGCACTTCCTGGCGAAGGCCTCGCTGTTCAAGATCCCGGTGGTCGGGCAACTGTTGACGGCGGCCCGGCAGATACCGGTGGAGCGGAGCAGTTCGGGCGCAAACCGTTCCCTTGACGTCTCACGGGAGGTGCTCGACGAAGGCGGGGCCGTGATCATCTACCCGGAGGGGACGCTGACCCGGGACCCGGACCTGTGGCCGATGCGCGGGCGCACCGGGGCGGCAAGGCTCGCGCTGCAGACCGGCGCACCGGTTATTCCGGTGGCGCACTGGGGTGCCAACGAGCTGTTGCCCCGTTATGCGAAAAGGCCCAGCCTTTTTCCGCGCAAGACGGCACACGTCACGGCCGGACCGCCGGTGGACCTGAGCGAATTCAGCGGCTTGCCGATCACCAGGACCGTTCTCGAGGCCGCAACGAATAGGATTATGGACAGCATCACGGCGCTGCTGGCCGAAGTACGCGGCGAGGCAGCGCCCGCCGTCCGCTGGGATCCTTCTGCTCACGGTCAAAGCGCCATGGGCCGGGACTTTGGTTCCGGCGAACCGGTGCATACAGAAGAGCTACCGCCCGAGGAGAAGTTGTGACAGCACGCCCCGACCTGCCTGCCAACATCGCCGTTCTGGGAGCAGGAAGCTGGGGCACTACCTTTGCCAAGGTCGTCGCGGACGCCCACCCCGAGGTCGAGGTCAGGCTCTGGGCCCGGCGCGCCGAAGTGGCGGAGGAAATCAATTCCCGGCACCGGAATGCGAAGTACCTCCGGGACATCGCGCTGCCGGAGAACATCGTCGCTTCGGAGGACGTCGCCGAAGTCCTCCGCGGCGCGCCGCTGGTGGTGCTCGCTGTTCCCGCCCAGACCCTCCGGCCGCAGCTGGCGTCCTGGAAGCCGCTGCTCGATCCGGAGGCAGTGGTCGTCTCGCTCATGAAGGGGCTGGAGCGCGGGACCGATGCGCGCATGAGCGAAGTCATCAAGGAAGAGCTCGGCCTGTCAGACTCCCACGTGGCCGTCATTTCCGGTCCCAACCTGGCGCTCGAGATTGCGCGCAAGGAACCGACCGCCTCGGTGGTGGCCTGCACGGACGACGACACCGCGCAGTGGATTGCGCGGTTGTGCACCGCCAGCTATTTCCGTCCGTACACGAACTCGGACGTCACGGGGGTGGAGATCGGCGGCATCGTGAAGAACATCATTGCCCTGTGCGTGGGAATCTGCGACGGCAAGGGCATGGGAGACAACACCAAGGCGACGGTCATCACCCGCGGACTGGCCGAGACCACCAGGCTCACCCTTGCCCTCGGGGGAGAGGTCCAGACGATGGCCGGGCTGGCCGGGCTCGGCGACCTGGTCGCCACCTGCGCGTCGCCGCTGTCGCGCAACCACACAGCCGGACGGCTCTTGGGCGAAGGCCTGACCCTGGACCAGGTGACGGAACGAATGACCCAAACGGCCGAAGGCATCAAGTCCGGCCGCGCCGTGCTGGATCTGGCCACCAAGGTGGGCGTCGACATGCCGATTACCGAGGCAGTGGTTGCCGTCCTGGAGGGGCAGGTTTCCGTAGAGGCGCTGGCGCCACGCCTGTTGACCCGTGAACTCAAATCCGAAGGTGAACTCCAGTGAACGACGAGACCATTCCCGCCGCGAACGCCCCCTCGCCGGGCCGCAAACCCCGCGTTGCCGTCCTTTTCGGCGGGCGGTCCAGCGAACATTCCGTCAGCTGCGTCACCGCGGCCGGGGTTCTCGGGGCCATCGACAAGGACAAGTACGACGTCGTTCCCATCGGAATTGCGCGCAACGGCCAGTGGGTCCAGGTCGCCGATGATCCGGCCCAGTGGTCGCTCGCCTCGGGGAAAATGCCGGAGATCAGTACGTCCGCCGAACCCGTCGTGCTGGCCAGCAGGCGGGACACGCCGGAACTCATGGTCGCGCCGGCCGCGCAGGTTCCGCAGAGCCTGGGCAACGTCGACGTGGTGCTGCCGCTGCTGCACGGGCCGTTCGGCGAGGACGGAACGCTTCAGGGGTTGCTGGAGATGGCCGACGTCCGCTACGTCGGCGCCGGCGTACTGGCCTCTGCCGTCGGCATGGACAAGCACTATATGAAGGTGGTCTTCGAATCGGCCGGCCTCCACGTCGGTCCCTACCAGGTCATCACCGACCGTCAGTGGCAGCAGGACCCGGACGCGGTGCTCGAACGTCTGGGCACGCTCCAGTTCCCGGTCTTCGTCAAGCCGGCCCGTGCGGGCTCCTCCATGGGAATCACCCGGGTGGCCGAGCCGGGCGGCCTGCGCGACGCCGTGGAGGCCGCCCGCGAACACGATCCCAAGGTGGTTGTCGAAGCCGGCATCATCGGCCGCGAGATTGAAGTAGCGGTGCTGCAGGGCAGGGGAACAGAACCGACGCGCACCAGCCTGCCCGGGGAAATCGCCGTCCAGCCCGGCGAGCATCAGTTTTACGATTTCGAAGCGAAATACCTGGACGGTACGGCCGCCGCCCTCAGCTGCCCGGCGGATTTGCCCGCCGACGCCACGGAACGAGTGCGCGAACTCGCCGCACAGGCGTTCGACGCGCTCGGGGGAGAGGGACTCTCCCGGGTCGACTTCTTCTACACGCCGGACGGCGAGCTCATTATCAATGAGATCAACACCATGCCCGGGTTTACGCCGATCAGCATGTATCCGCAGATGTGGGCGAAATCCGGACTGCCTTACACCGAGTTGATCGACGAGCTGCTGTACCTGGCCCTCAACCGCAAGACCGGCCTCCGCTGACCATGCCGGCCAGCGCGGTGTCGCCGGCCGTGCCGCCTACAGGACGTCGGAAATGCTCAGGCATTCGCGTTCCTGCGGGATCTCCGACGCCGCCGCCGAGATGTCCATCAACACGGAGCTCTCTGCCACGTCATCGGGCTTGAACAGCAGTTCCGTGGCCGGGGTGCGCCCGTAGGTCGTGGCCGTCCAGTAGCCGTTCTCGCCTTCGCGCAGTACCCAGTCGACGCCGTCGACCGAGACGCATTGGTCCGTCGTCGGGCCGGGAACCGGCACACCGCACCGCAGGATGACCTGGGAAGGGTCCCCCCAGGCGGCGGTCGCCTGGCTGCTCGTTTCACGGCGCGGGAAATCGGCGACGTACTGGGGGAGGATGACCATCATCGGGGCGCATCCGGGGTTTGCCGCGTCCGGAGCGGCGTCAACGTCGACAACAGGCGAACACGCCGTGAGGCTGCCCAGGGCTCCTAGCGACAAAAGGACGGCAAAACGGCGGCGTCGGGGGAAGGCGCGGGTCATACAGCCAGCGTATCCCGACCATCGCGGCCCGCCGGAGCGACAGTGACCGCAGCCACGCCAGACCGGCCCTGCGGTGAGGAGTCGCCCGCGGGGTTTATCCTTTTAGGTAGCCTCACCCCTAGGAAGTGACCCCATTGACTGCTGACCACGACAACGAATACCGCCCGCGGCGGCAGCGCCGCCAGCGGAAGAAAGATCCCATCCGCACCATCTTCTTTACCCTCGTGGGCATCGTTGTCGTCGCTGCAATCGTCGGAGGTGGCTACTTGTTCAACTTGGCCAACTCCTTCAACAGCAAGTCCCAAACGATCGAATCGGCCTTCCCGGACAATCGGGCCGAGAAGGACCCGAACGACAAGACGGTCAACATTCTTCTGATGGGCTCCGACAGCCGCGCCACGGGTACGCAGAATCTGACCGAGGTCTCGGACGGCAGCCGCTCCGACACCATGATGCTGATGCACATCCCGGAGAATCGGGAGAACGTCTACGTCATGTCGATCATGCGCGACACCTGGGTGGACATACCGGGCCAGGGCGAGCACAAGATCAACGCCGCCATGGCGTTCGGCGGGGTACCGCTTGTCGTCGAAACCATCGAAGGGCTGTTTGAGACCCGCGTCGACCACGTCGCCATCATCGACTTCTCGGGGTTCAAGGAACTGACCGACGCCTTGGGCGGGGTGGAGATCAACAATCCGGCGGCCTTCTCGGCAACCGGGTCGACCGGCGAGTTCTTCCCTGCGGGCACCCAGACTCTGGACGGCGAGTCTGCCCTGTCCTTCGTGCGCGAGCGCAAGGCCTTCGGCGACGGCGACTATCAGCGCGTGCGCAACCAACAGCTCTTCGTCAAGGCTCTGATGTCCGAGTTCCTGACGGCCGAGACACTGACAAACCCCGTGCGCATTAACGAGGTAGTCGACGAATTTTCCCCGTTCGTGAGCGTTGACAGCGAATTCGACGCCATGACCGCAGGCTCCCTGGGCGTCTCGCTTCGGGATGTACGGTCAAGCGACGTTCAGATGTTCACCCTTCCGACCCTGGGCACCGGCACTTCCGCGGACGGCCAGTCGATCGTCGTGCCGGACGAGGCGGCCATCGCCGAGATAGCCGACGCGCTGCAGAACGACAGCCTCGGCGAATATCTGAGTACTTCGGATCTCGAGTGAGCCGCGACGCGGCCGTATGCCGGTGAGCGGAGCCGGCTGCGGTAGGCTCAGGTAACGCCGGAGGACTGAGATCGATCGTTGGCGGGCATCGCCGGCGCATGCAGATGGGACCCCTTTGCAGACGAAAATTGCTGCCAATGCCGAAGCGCTGCGCCGCTGGCTGTCCAGGGCCGAGGTCGTCCTCGGCAACCACAGCGACCGCCTGAACGCCATCAACATCTTCCCGGTGGCCGACGGCGACACGGGGACCAACCTCTATCTGACCGTCCGGGCGGCGGCGAAGTCGGCCGCCGAAAACCGGACGGCGGACATCGGCGAACTCCTGGCCGGAGCAGGCCAGGCGGCGATGGAAGAAGCGCGCGGGAACTCGGGCACCCTGCTGTCCGTTTTCCTGGCCGCCCTGGCCGAACCCTTGCGGGGCACGACCCGGTTGACGGGGCCGCTGCTGGCCGCGGCCCTCCAGCGTGCCGAAATCAGGTGCTGGTCCGCGTTGAGCGAGCCCGTGGAGGGCACCATGCTCTCCGTCATCGCGTCGGTCTCGCGGGCGGCATCGGCGGTACATGCGGCGAAGAACGGCGACGACAGCAACCACGGCCTGGCGGCAACGCTGGAATCGGTCGTGGAAGAGGCGGTGGCCGCGGTCGTCAGGACCGAGACACAGCTCGGGGCACTTGAATCGGCGCACATCGTCGACGCCGGCGCCGTCGGGTTCCTGCTCATCATGGACACCCTGCGGGCCAGCGCCCTGGGCGTGGAACTGCAGCCGGAACTGCTGGACGGCCTGCACGGCTACAACGTGCAGGATCCGCACCTGCACCTGGACCACGTGCACGAAGGTGTCGAGGTCATGTGCACCGTCAACCTCAGCCCCCTCGACGCCGCGACGCTGCGCCTGAAACTGGACGAGCTGGGCGACTCGGTCATCATGAGCGCCGTGACTGAAATCGAGGGCGGGTACCGTTGGCGCGTCCACGCGCACGTGCCGGACGGCGACGCGGCCCTGGAGGTTATCCGGGAGCTGGGTGAACCGATGAACGTCAGCATGACGGAGCTGGCCGGCCCGCCGGAGCAGAACCATGGCGGTTGACCCTGCCGACGAGCTGAGCGTCCCGCTGGAGCGGCGGCTGGGCAAGCGCTCGGCCTCGGCACTCGAAAAGCACCTGGGCATGACGGTGACCGGGGAACTGCTCAACTACTTCCCGCGGCGATACATGAAGCGCGGAGAGCTGACCATGATCGCCGAGCTGCCGATCGACCAGGACGCAACCCTGGTGGCACGGGTGCTGAGCTCCAGTTCACGCAAGATGCGGGCCCGCCGCGGTTCGCTGACCGAGGTCGTCGTGACCGACAATTCCTCGGACATCAGCCTCACCTTCTTCAACGGCTATCAGGCGGAACGGGAACTGCGGCCGGGGACCATCGCCATGTTCTCCGGCAAGGTGACGTCCTACCGCGGAAACCTCACCTTGACCAACCCCGACTACCAGTTGCTCGAAGACGCCTTCGACTTCGACGCCGAGGAGGCCCTGCGCCCGGTGCCCATGTATTCGGCGACGGCAAAACTGGGCAGCTGGCGCATCAAGGCGGCCGTTGACCTGTTGCTCGATGCCGTGGACTTCGGGCGCCTGGGGGACCCCAT
This sequence comes from Arthrobacter sp. B0316-1-20, assembly GCF_059091865.1. Lineage (NCBI taxonomy): Bacteria > Bacillati > Actinomycetota > Actinomycetes > Micrococcales > Micrococcaceae > Arthrobacter > Arthrobacter sp. B0316-1-20. Next base: position 208,241 of record NZ_JBNHHC010000003.1, read on the forward strand.
CCCGACCGACATCGCCGTACGGGACGGAATGCTCTCACTGGCTGAGGCCTACGAACAGATCCACCGGCCCTCGACGATGGAAGCCGCCAGCGCGGCCCGCGACCGCTTCCGCTATCAGGAAGCGCTGGTCCTGCAGGCGGCCCTCGGGCGGAAGCGGGCCATCGCCGCGGCCGAACAGGCGACCGCACGCCCGGGCCGGAAGGGCGGTATTGCCGACAAGTTCGACGCCCGCCTGCCCTTCGACCTGACTTCGGGACAGCGCGAGGTCGGCGCGACGATCGCGGCGGAGCTGGCCGGAGATTCACCCATGAACCGGTTGCTGCAGGGGGAAGTCGGGTCGGGGAAGACCCTGGTTGCCCTGCGGGCCATGCTGCAAGTGGTCGACTCGGGCGGCCAGGCCGTCCTGCTCGCGCCGACCGAGGTCCTGGCGGGCCAGCATTTCGCATCGATCACCCGGACGCTTGGCCCGTTGGCGCAGGGCGGCATGTTGGGCGGCGATCCCGACGGCACTAAAGTCGTGCTGCTGACCGGCTCGATGACCGGAACGGCCAAGCGCAGGGCCTTGCTCGATGTGGCGGCAGGCGAGGCGGGCATCGTCGTCGGCACGCATGCCCTGCTGTCCGACACGGTGCAGTTTTTTGACCTCGGCCTCGTGGTGGTGGACGAACAGCACCGCTTCGGCGTGGAACAGCGCGATCGCCTCCGGAGCCGCTCGGCCACGCCACCGCACCTGCTGGTCATGACTGCCACGCCCATTCCCCGGACGGTGGCGATGACCGTCTTCGGGGACCTGGAAACGTCCGTGCTGACGGAGCTGCCCGCGGGCCGCGCTCCGATCACCACCCACCTGGTGGCCCTCCAGGAACATCCTGCCTGGGAGGACCGGATCTGGGAACGGGCCCGGGAGGAGGTCGCCGCCGGCCGGCAGGTCTACGTCGTGTGCCCCAAGATCGGGGATGACGAGCTCGAAGAGGCCGATCCGCCGGACGAGCTGTCAGGGCAGCCGGAGCAACAGCGGCCCATGGCATCGGTGGCCGCCCTGGTCGAGTACCTGGGCGGGCTGCCGGTCCTGGACGGAATCCGGATCGGCATGCTGCACGGCCGGATGGAGCCGGAGCAGAAGGCCGCTGCCATGGCGGCGTTCAACGACGGAACGTTGGACATCCTGGTGTCCACCACGGTCATCGAGGTCGGCGTCGACGTGCACAACGCCACCATGATGGTGATCCTGGACGCCGACCGCTTCGGCATTTCGCAGCTCCACCAGCTCCGCGGACGGGTGGGCCGCGGCGGGCTCCCCGGCACCTGTCTGCTGGTCACGCAGCTGGAGCCCGGGCACCCCAGCCGCGAGCGGCTGCAGGCCGTAGCCGCGACCACCGACGGGTTTGAACTCTCGCAGGCAGACCTCCAGCTGCGTCGCGAAGGCGACATCCTCGGGGCGTCCCAGTCCGGCGGCAAATCCACCCTGAGGCTGCTGCGCGTGATCAAGGACGAGGCCGTTATCGCCCGTGCCCGGGAAGACGCCACGGCCATCCTGCAGCGGGACTCTACCCTGGCCCGGTATCCCGAGCTGGCGGCCGCCATCGAGCTGTACCTGAACCCCGAGCGGGAGGCCTTCCTTGAGCGCGGGTAACCGGTGAGCCGCATCGTGGCCGGCGTGGCCGGGGGACTGGCCCTGGCCAGCGTGCCCGGGGAGAACACCCGGCCGACGACGGACCGGGTCAAGGAGGCGTTGTTTTCCCGGCTGGAGTCCTACGATGTCGTGGCCGGCGCCCGGGTACTCGACCTTTTCGCCGGCTCCGGGGCTCTGGGAGTCGAGACCGCCAGCCGCGGCGCCGCCACGGTGGACCTGGTCGAAGCGGCCGACAAAGCCGCGGGGGTCTGCCGCCGCAACGCCGAGCTGGTCAACGGCAAACTGGGCCGGAAGACGGCCACGGTGCACCGGATGAAGGCGGAACGGTTCCTCAAGGACCTTCCGCCGGGACACCATTGGGACCTGGTGCTGATGGACCCGCCGTACCCGCTGGCCGAGGACGCGCTCGCCGGCATCCTCGCCTCCTTGTCCGGATTCCTCGCCGACGGCGCCGTCGTCGTCGTCGAACGCTCTTCGCGGTCACCCGAACCGGAATGGCCCGAAGGCCTCGTCCGGTTCGCCGTCCGGAAGTACGGCGAGACGCGTCTCTGGTTCGCCGAACCCGCCGTGGACCCGTCAGCTGCGGGCGAATGAATCGAGCTCCGGGCCGCTGAGGACCGCCGCCGGGTGCGGGCCCGCCGCCAGCAGGGCGGCCGACCATTCCGGCGGCCACAAACCGCCGCGGGCGGCCAGGACGATGTTGCCCGCCCTCCGGCTGCCGAACATGCCGGCCTCGCCCAACGCCGCCACCGAACCGGCGACGGACGCGAGCTCGGCGATCTGCCGCTTGGCGAACGCCAGCGGCGGGTCGTCTCCGACGTTGACCAGCAGCACCCCGTCCGGTTCCAAAGCCTCCAGCATCTCCGCGTAGAAGTCCGCCGTGGTCAGGTGCTCCGGGGCGTCGTCGCCGGCGAAAACATCCAGCACGATCACATCGAAGGTGCCCTCGATGTCCCCGAAGGCCAGTTCATGCCGGGCATCGCCGAAGTGGACCGTCAGGTCCGTGCCGTCGGGCATGGGAAGGTGCTCGAGGACGAAGTCCAGCAGCTCCCGCTCCAGCTCGACGGCGACCTGCCGGGAACCGGGCCGGGTGGCCTGCACGTACCGGGCCAGCGTCAGGGCGCCGGCGCCCAGGTGGAGGCAACGCAGCGGGACCCCTGCCGGGCCCGCCAGGTCGACGACGTTGGCGATCCGGCGCAGGTATTCGTAGAACACGTCGCCGGGATGACGCAGGTTGACGTGCGATTGCTCGGCGCCGCCAATGCTCAGGACGTAGGATCCCGGTACCCGGTCGTCCTTGTCGATTCCGGCGTGGAGGCCGGTGCCGCGCAGGTAGCGTTCGGCCACGGCTCAGATCCTGTCCGGCAGGGAGGCGAGGCGTTGCGCGGCGTCCTGCAGGACCTCGGTCCGCTTGCAGAACGCGAAGCGCAGCAGCGAGCGGGTCCGCTCGGCGCCGTCGGGGTGGCAGAAGACCGGCACCGGGATGGCGGCCACGCCGATCAGCCCGGGCATCCGGCGGGCCAGGTCGAGTGCGTCGGTGATACCCAGCGGTGCCGTGTCCACGTTGACGAAGTAGGTGCCCTGCGGCGTGAAGACATCGAAGCCGGCCTGCCGCAATCCGTCGCTGAGCAGGTCCCGCTTGGCCTTCAGGCCGGCGGCGATCCCGCCGTAGAACGAGTCCGGCAGCCCCAGCCCCGCCGCCACCGCATCCTGGAACGGTGCGCCCGAGCTGTACGTGAGGAATTGCTTGACCGTGCGGACGGCTGCTACGAGGTCCGCCGGGCCGGAGAGCCAGCCGACCTTCCAACCGGTGAACGAAAACGTCTTGCCGGCCGACGAAATGGTGAGCGTCCGCTCGGCGGCTCCCGGCAGGGTGGCGATGGGGATGTGCGGTGCATCGAAGGTCAGATGCTCGTAGACCTCGTCGGTGACGATCAGCGCGTCGTAGCGCTCAGCCAGCTCGACGATGCGCAACAGGGCCTCGCGGGAGAAAACGCTGCCCATCGGATTGTGCGGGTTGTTGACCAGGACGATGCGGGTGCGCTCCGAAAAGGCCGCTTCGAGTGAGTCGAGGTCCGGCTGGAAATCGGGGGCGAGGAGCGGGGCCGTGGTGTGCCGGGCTCCGGCCAGGCCAATGATCGCCCCGTACGCGTCATAGAAGGGCTCGAACGTCAGCACGTCGTCGCCCGGTCCGCTCAGGGCCAACAACGTCGCTGCCAGCGCCTCGGTCGCTCCGGTCGTGACGATGATCTCGGTTTCCGGGTCCGGTGACAGGCCGTAGAACCGCTGCTGGTGGGCGGCAACGGCGCTGCGCAGGGTGAGTGTTCCCTTGCCCGGAGCATACTGGTTGGCTCCGGCGCGGATGGCGTCGATGGCGGCGGCGGCGATTTCCGCCGGGCCGTCCTCGTCGGGAAACCCCTGCCCCAGATTGATGGCGCCGGTCCGCGCGGCGAGGGTCGTCATTTCCTCGAAAATGGTGAGGCCGAGGCCGCCGTCGTCGCCGAGGAGGTTCGATCCGGCCGCGGTCCGCTGCCACGGCGCCGGAACGCCGGCCCGCCGGCCGTGAACGAGTTGCCGCATAGCTGTGCTCATGACTCCCAGTATTACCACCGAAGCGTGGTGCACCGCCCGCCCGGATCGACTAGATTCGACTCTATGCGCCGTGCCGTCTGCCCAGGATCCTATGACCCGCTCCACAAAGGCCACGTGGAAATCATTGCCCGTGCCGCCAGCATGTACGACGAGGTCATCGTCGCCGTCTCGACAAACTATGCCAAGAAATACCGCTTCAGCCTGGACGAGCGGCTGACCATGGCCCGCGAGACGCTCTCCTACCTCCGCGGCGTAAGCGTTGAAGCGATGGGTGAAGGCCTGCTGGCCGAATACTGCCGCAGCCACGGCGCCGGCGTCATCGTCAAGGGCCTGCGCTCGTCGCAGGACTACCACTACGAGCTGCCGATGGCCCACATGAACCGGCATCTGGCCGGCATCGAGACGGTTTTCCTCGCCGCGGAGAGCAGCTACACGCACCTGTCGTCGACCTTGATCAAGGAGATTGCCTCGCTGGGCGGGGATATCTCGGAGTTCGTGCCGAAGGCCGTGCTCGCCGGTTTCCGCGCCGCGGAGCAGCTCCGATAGCCCGGCCCGGATCGCTTCCGGCGGTTGCGGCGGAGCCCGCGTTTGCTAACGTTTGACCATGCCTCAAGCTCAATCCGTACGAAAAGCCGTTCTGCCCGCCGCCGGGCTGGGGACCAGGTTCCTGCCGGCCACCAAGGCCATGCCGAAGGAAATGCTGCCCGTCGTCGACAAGCCGGCCATCCAATATGTCGTCGAAGAAGCGACGCGCGCCGGCCTGGACGACGTGCTGATGATCACCGGGCGCAACAAGCGTTCCCTGGAGGACCACTTCGACCGGGTCCCGTTTATCGAGCAAACCCTGGAGGACAAGGGCGACGCCGACAAGCTGGCCGCGGTCCGGGAATCTTCCCAGCTGGCCGACATTCACTACCTGCGCCAGGGCGACCCCAAGGGGCTCGGCCACGCCGTTCTCTGCGCCAGGCAGCATGTGGGCAACGAGCCCTTCGCCGTCTTGCTGGGCGATGACCTGATCGACGAGCGCGACGAACTGCTCACGGAGATGATCGCGGTCCAGCAGGCGACCGGCGGCTCCGTCATTGCCCTGATGGAGGTCGATCCGGAAGCGATCAGCGCCTACGGGTGCGCGGACATCAGGCGCATCGACGGCGCGGCGCACGTGAAGGTGAACGGCTTGGTGGAGAAGCCCGACGCCGCCGAGGCGCCGTCGAACCTGGCCGTGATCGGACGTTATGTCCTGCACCCCGCGGTCTTCGACGTCCTGGAGGAGACCCCGCCGGGCCGCGGCGGAGAAATACAGCTGACGGACGCGCTGCAGGTGCTGGCCGGCTCCGAGGAGGCCGGCGGCGGTGTTTATGCCGTGGTCTTCAAGGGGCGCCGCTACGACACCGGCGACAAGCTCAGCTATCTCAAGGCCGTCGTCTCCCTGGCCACGGAGCGCGAGGACCTGGGACCTGAGCTGCGTTCCTGGATCGTCGACCTGGCATCACAGATCCAGGCCGAGAGGCCGTTGGAGCCCGCCGGACGGGACTGACACCCCCGCAGCGCCGCCGGTTTGGGCCCGCGGGAGATCCGGGCTAAGATGATACGTCGGTCGTATGTTCTTTAGGAGTTCTCAGTACTGTGGTCTTGAACCATGATCAAAGTTCGGCCTTGACCCTTGCGGTCAAGGACCTCGGGCGCAGCCCGGGCACCATGCGGACTCTTGAAGAACGTATCGCTGCGCCGAAGGATTTCGGGGCAGCACTCATTGGCGTTCAGGAAGGCTCCGACATGGAGCTGGACCTGAAGCTTGAGGCCGTGCACGAGGGAATCCTGGTTTCCGGCACCGTTTCCGTGGCTGTCACGGGCGAGTGCGGGCGTTGCCTGGATCCCATCGCGTACGACCTCGACGTCAATGTGCAGGAACTCTTCTACTACGAGGAAGCTGAACTCCTCGAGGAAGAAGAACAGGACGAACAGCGGCGGGTTGAGCGCGATCTGATCGATCTCGAACCGGCGCTGCGGGACGCAGTGGTGACCGCCCTGCCGTTCCAGCCGGTGTGCCGGGAAGACTGCCAAGGCTTGTGCCCGGAATGCGGGATGCGCCTTGAAGAGGATCCGGGTCACCACCATGAGGTCGTGGATCCTCGCTGGGCAGCCCTTGCCGGGTTGGCCGGTACGGCCGCCGATGAGGCGCCCGAAAGTAAAGAGTCAGACGAGAGAGAAGAGAGTTAGCCGTGGCTGTTCCCAAGCGGAAGATGTCCCGCTCGAATACGCGCGCACGCCGGTCCCAGTGGAAGGCCACTGCGCCCAACCTGGTCAAGACCGTTGAGAACGGCCGTGTCACCTACAGCCTGCCGCACCAGGCCAAGGTTGTCACCGACTCGGCAGGCACCGCGCTGTTCCTTGAGTACAAGGGCCGCAAGGTAGCCGACGCGTAACAACGTCCGGCATGCCTTCAACTGAAGAGCTTTTGGAGCGTCTCGGCGTTGATATCGACGCCGAGACGCTCCGTCTTGCTTTAACCCACCGTTCCTACGCCTACGAGCACGGCGGACTGCCGACCAACGAGCGCCTGGAATTCCTCGGCGACTCGATCCTGGGCTTTTCCGTGACCGACGCGCTGTACCGGGACAACCCGGACCTGCCCGAGGGCGAACTGGCCAAGCGGCGCTCCGCCGTCGTCTCCACCCGGGCGCTGGCCGGCATCGCGCGCAGCCTGGACGTCGGCCGGCATGTGCTGCTCGGGCAGGGCGAAAAGCTCACCAACGGGGCCGACAAGTCCTCCATCCTGGCCGACACGATGGAGGCCCTCTTCGGCGCCGCCTACCTGTGCCAGGGCATCGAAACGGCGCGCCAGCTGGTGATGCGCCTCGTCGGGCCGCTCCTGGCGGACGCCGACGCCCTGGGCGCGGGCACAGACTGGAAGACCAGCATCCAGGAGCTGGCCGCCGCCCGGAAGATGGGCACCGTGACCTACCGGGTGGACGGATCGGGCCCGGACCACGCCCGGACCTTCGTGGCCACGCTGCTGATCGGCACCACCGAATACGGCCGCGGCACCGGACATTCCAAGAAGGAAGCCGAGCAGGAAGCGGCCGCCACCACGTGGCGGGCGCTGCGTGCCTCGCTGCCCGTATCGGTGACGGAGACCGCCGACTCCGATGCCTGAACTGCCTGAGGTGGAGGTTGTCCGCCGCGGGCTCGCCCAGTGGGTCCGCGGGCGGACGATCACCGGAGTGGACGTCCTGGACGAGCGTTCCATCCGGCGCCACGCCCTCGGAGCCGACGACCTGCGCGGCAACCTCATCGGCGCCCACGTGGCCGACGTCGTCCGGCGCGGGAAATTCCTCTGGATGCCGCTGCTGGAGACCACGCCGGACCCTTCGCCGCACCCGGGCGCCGTTAATGCCGTGCCCGACGAGCCCAAACTCGCCCTGATGGCGCACCTCGGCATGAGCGGCCAGCTGCTGGTCGAAGACAGCGGGCAGCCCGACGAGAAGCACCTGAAGGTCCGGTTGACGCTCAGTCCGGCCGGCGGACCCGACGGCCCGCCGATGCCGGCCGAGCTGCGGTTCGTGGACCAGCGGATATTCGGCGGCATGTTCCTGGCCGACCTGATGCCCACTCCCGACGGCCATGCCGGCGGGATGTCCGAGACCGGCCTGCCGCTGATCCCGGTCGAGGCCTCCCACATCGCCCGCGACCCGCTCGACCCCGCCTTCTCCTTCGAGGCGTTCTACCAGCGCCTGCGTGCCCGCAAGACCGGCATTAAGCGCGCCATTCTGGACCAGGCCTTGGTCTCCGGCATCGGCAACATCTATGCCGACGAAGCCCTGTGGGCCGCGAAGCTGCACTACGCCCGCCCGACCGACACCCTGCGCCGCAAGGAAGCGGAGCGGCTGCTCAGCGCGTGCCGGGACGTCATGAGCAGGGCGCTCGAGGCCGGCGGCACCAGCTTCGATTCCCTCTACGTGAACGTCAACGGCGCCTCCGGATACTTCGAACGGTCGCTGAACGCCTACGGCCGGGAGGGCGGGTCCTGCCACCGCTGCAGCGCCCTGGGTCTGTCCACGAAGATTCGCCGGGACACCTTCATGAACCGGTCGTCCTACACCTGCCCGGCCTGCCAGCCGAGGCCCCGGAACGGCCGCTGGTAACGGGCTACCGTCCCAGCTCCGCCAGCACCGCGTCCGTGTAATCGCGCCACGCGTCGGCGGCCCAGGGCCCGAAGTCGCGGTCGGTGAGCGCGATGCAGGCGGCGCCGGCCTCCGGATCCACCCAGAGGAAGGTGCCGGACTGGCCGAAGTGTCCGAACGTTTTCGGCGAGCTCTTGCTGCCGGTCCAGTGCGGCTCCTTGTGGCCGCGGATCTCGAAACCCAGGCCCCAGTCGTTGTTCTGCTGGCGGCCGAACCCCGGCAGCACACCCGCCAGCCCCGGGTAGGCCACCTGCGTCGCCTCCTGGACCGTGGCGGCGGCCAGCAGCGACGGCCGCTGCAGTTCCGCTGCGAAACGGGACAGGTCGGCGGACGTGGAGGTCGCCCCGGCCGCGGGGGAGCCGTCCAGGCTGGTGTCCTTCATGCCGAGGGGAACGAGCACGCCCTCGCGCAGGTAGTCCGCGAAGGCCATGCCCGCCGCGGCCTCAAGCGTCTCGCCGAGCACCTCGAAGCCGGCGTTGGAGTAGAGCCGCCGGTCGCCGGGGGAGAACCGCACGGTGCGGTCGCCGAAGTCGTAGCCGGCGCTGTGCGCCAGCAGGTGGCGGACGGTGGCGCCCTCGGGGCCCGCCGCCTGGTCCAGTTCCAGCGCGCCTTCCTCGACGGCCAGCAGCACCGCATAGGCGCTGAGCAGCTTGGTCACGGACGCCAGCGGGAAGCGCCGCTGCTGGTCGCCATGGGAGGCAACGACGGCGCCGTCGGCCGCGACGACGGCGGTGGCCGCGTTGTCCACCGGCCAGGAATCGATCAGCTTCACGCTTTCCAATGCTTGCTCCTACCTCGTCGTTCCGCCGTAATGGGCTGCCAACCGTCGCAGCCCTTCTTCAATGCTGACCTCGGGCACCCAGTCCAGCACCTCGCGGGTGCGGCGCTGGTCGAACCAGTGCGCGGTCGACAGCTGCTCGGCGAGGAAGCGCGTCATGGGCGGTTCGTCGCGGACCAGCCCGCGGGCTCCGGCGGCCGTCCAGGCCCGTTCGATAACCGAGCCGGCGCCGCGGGCCAGCCAGCCGGGAACCGACCAAGCGGGCGCCATCACGCCGGCGGCCCGGCAAATGCCGGCGATCAGTTCGCCGACCGGCCGGGGCTGGCCGTTGGTGACCACCAGGGCCTGGCCGTGCGCCTGGTCCATCCGTTCGAGCGCACGGACAATGGCTGCCGCGGCGTTGTCGATATAGGTGGTGTCGATCAGCGCGGCGCCGTTGTCCAGCAGCGGCAGCCGGCCGGCCCTGGCCCGCGCAATGACGCGTTCCACCAGCTGGGTGTCGCCGGGGCCCCAGACGATGTGGGGGCGCACGGCCGCGACCCGGAAGCCGGGGGAGTCCGCGGCCAGCGCGAGCAGCTCGGCGGCGGCCTTGGACCGGGCGTAGTTGCCGCGGGCCCTTTCCGGGTCCGCCGTCCCCGCGCCGGCGCCGGCGATGGCCTCGCCGACATGGGCGACCGAGGGGGAGGACACGAACACCACGTCGCGCACGCCCGCCGACCTCGCCGCGTCCAGCAGGGTCCGCGTGCCGTCGATGTTGGTGGCCACGAACTCGCTCCACGGGCCGGTGAACGAAACTTTCGCCGCCAGATGGATCACGGCGTCGACCCCCTCGACGGCCCGGGCGACGGCGTCGGCGTCCGTCAGCGAGCCGAGGACGGTCCCCACGGCGGAGCCCACGCCGGCGGCGGGGCGGCGCTGGAAGGTGCGCACGCCGTGGCCCTCCGCCAGCAGCAGCCGGGCCACGGCCGCGCCGAGCATCCCGCTGGCACCCGTGACGAGGACGGTCCGGGTCTCGGCGGCGCTCACGGTGCGGTGATCCGTCCGCCGGCCAGCGCCTTGCCGGCCCACACGGCCAGCCCGGCGCGGTCGATCTTGGAGTTGTGCCGGATGTCGGTGGGCAGCTCGGGCAGCACCAGGACGGCGGCCAGCTCCAGACCCGTGGCGCGGGCGACGGCGGTGCGCACCTCGGCGCCGAGGGCGTACGGCGCGGTGTCCGGCTTCGAGGACGGCGGCACGGTCTCCAGCACCGCGACCGGGACCTGGGCGCCCGCGGGACCGACGCCGACGACGGCGGCCAGCCGGACGCCGTCGTGCGTTTCCGCGGCCTGCTCGGCGGCCACCGGGGTGGCGACGCCGTTCGCCGTCGTGATGATGTGCGCCAGCCGGCCCTCGACCCACAGGCGCCCGTGGGCGTCGAGATGGCCCACATCGCCGGTGCGGTGCCAGCCGGGCACGGACGCGCTGTGCCGTTGCGTGATCCAGAGCCGGTCGTACCGGTCCTTGACGTGCGGGGCGCTCACGAGGATCTCCCCGGTGACGTTGGGGTCGGTTGTCGGCAGTTCCGCCACGCTGCCGTCCGGGGCCACCGCAGCGATGGCCACCGTGGCCCCCGCCACCGGGGTGCCGACGCAGACGCCGTTCCCGAAACCGGCCGCGCGGATTTCCGCCAGGCTGATGTCCGTCACCGGCAGCGCTTCGGTCATGCCGTAGGGGGTGTGCAGCTGGGCGGACGGCATCAGCGACTGCATCTTGGCCAGCAGCGGCTCGGGGATCGGCGCGCCGGCCGAGAGCAGCAGCTTCACGTCGGCCAGGGCCACCCGGTGTTCGTCCGTGAGGCCGTCGGCGGTGGCGAGCACGTTCGCGAGGGCGGCCGGCGAGGCGAAGACGGCGGTGGCGCTGACCGCCGCGGCAGCATCGGCCAGGGCCGCGGCGGTGAGCGTCTTGGGCGCGGTGACGTCCATGTCCGGGGTCACCGAGGTGGCCCCCAGCGCCGGGCCCAGCAGGGCGAACGGCGCGAAGCCGGCCACCAGCGAGGTGCCGGCTTCCAGCCCGTAGGTCTCCTTGAGGGTGTCCCGCATGGCGGCCAGCCGGCGGTGCGTATAGACGACGCCCTTGGCCGGCCCGGTGGAGCCGGAGGTGAAGAGGATGGCGGCGTCGTCGTCGGGCTTGGGGGCGGTGCGCCCGGCGCGGCCGCCGCCCGGGCCAGCCGCAGCAGCGGCGGCGGATTCGAGCAGTTCGGGCACCGTGTGGGCGACCCCGTAGAGCCGGCGCTTGGCCCCGCCCATTTCGGTCACGCTGATCCGCTCGCCCGGCCAGTCGAACAGCCGCGCGGCCGCGAAGGCGCGTTCGATGCCGATGATGAACCGGGGGCCGGCCCCCTTGATCGCACGGCTCAGGCCGGCGGGCCCCAGCCCGGCGTCCGCCACCACGACGACGGCGCCGAGCCTCAGGCAGGCGTAGATCAGGCTGGTCAGTTCGATGCCCGGCGGAACCAGCAGGTTGACGCGGTCGCCTGCTTTCACGCCGATCCCGGCCAGGCCGTCGGCGAGCAGGTCCACCTGGCCGGCGAGCTCGGCCCAGGACAGCGTCCGCTGTCCTGCCGCCGCGGCGCCCAGCGGGGCCATGTCGACGACGGCGGGGGAGTCGTCGGTCCGGCGTTCGTCCAGTTCGGCGAGCATGGAGCGGAAGGGGGCCGCAACCCGGGGCCCTTGGGCGGCGGCCGCGTGCCCGCCGCCGGCCACGGCGGCGTCGAGCCAGGTGAACACGGGGCCGGCGATGTCGCGGTCTTCGGGGAGCAGGTGTCCGGCGCCTTCGAAGCGGTGGACGTCGGCCTGCGGCAGCCGGTCCAGCAGGTCGCGCAGGTAGCGGTCGGAGAACACCGGATCCCTGGGGCCCCACAGGATCAGCGCCGGAACGTCCAGGCTGCGGATGCCCTCGGCCACCCCGTTCAGCGCGTCCCAGCTGGGCGCGGCCTCGTCGGCCGGGATGTCGGCCACGAAGTTGCCCACCCCGGTGCGGCGGGCCGGGTGCCGGTACGGGGCCATGAACGCGGCCCTGACGTCCTTCGCCAACGGAGGATGCGCCAAGGCGTGCGTGACGCGCAGGAAGGCGGCCGACGTCGTCGTTCCCCAGCGATGCACGGCGGGGTGCAGCGCCAGTTTGAGCGGGGCGGGCAGCCCGAACCCGGCGGGGTGGACGGCGGTGTTGGTCAGGACGACGCCGGCGAGCTGGTCGCGGTGCCGGGTGGCCCAGCCCAGCGAGATCACGCCGCCCCAGTCGTGTCCGACGGTGACGACGGGGCCGGTGATGCCCAGTTCTGCGGTCAGGTCGCCCAGGTCGGTGATCCGGTCCTCGAGCCTGCGGAAGCTGCCGGTGCGTTCGGAGAAGCCCATGTCCAGCTGGTCGACGGCGACCACGCGCCACGGGGCCGCGGCGTCACCGGCGGCGGCCAGCAGGCTGCGCCACAGGTAGGACCAGGTGGGGTTGCCGTGCACGCACAGCAGGGTGCCGGCTGGTTCCATGCCGCGTTCGGCCAACTGCGGGCCGTTGTCCAGGAGGTGCCAGGTGTGGGCGCTGCCGGCCTGGTCTACGGCGGCGGTGGAGCGAACGCGGACGCGGCGGGACCAGGCCGGGTCGACGCCGGGCCAGAGGGGGGTGTCTACCACGCAATCTCCATCATGGTGGTGTTCAATCCGGAGCCCACGCCCATGCAGAGCACGCGGTCGCCGGTGCCCAGGGTCTGGGCCTCCTGGGCGAGGGTCATCGGCAGCGAGGCCGGCCCCACGTTGCCCCACTTCGGGAAGGTGATCGGCACACGCTCGCGGACCAGGTTGACGGCCTTGATGATCGCGTTGGTATACGAGGTGGAGACCTGGTGCGTGACGTACCGGTCCATGGCGGTCCAGTTCCAGCCGTCGCGGTGGGCCTCGTGCCAGGCGTTGACCACCAGTTCCAGCCCGTTCTCCAGCAGGCCCTTGGTGTCCGTGAACATGCCGGCGGGCCCGCCGACGCACAGCTCGTGGTGTTCGGTGCCCGCGCGGGAGACGCCGCCGAGGATCCGGTGCGAGCCGGGGTGGGCGTCGGCGGGGCCGATCACGGCCGCGGCGGCCCCGGACCCCAGGGTCAGCGTGGCGAATTCGCGCAGGTAGTCGGCGCGGGTGGAATCCGGGTGGTTCAGCCGCTCGAAGGTGGTTTCCTGGGTCGGCTGCGCGTCCTCGCCGGCGACGATCAGCGCGTACTTGATCTGCCCGGCATCGATCATGTTGGCGGCCAGCGTTATTCCGTTGACGAAGCCCAGGCAGGCGTTGGCCAGGTCGAAGTTGATGGCCGACGACGGCAGCCCCAGCCCGTGGTGGATCTTCACCGCGACGGACGGCTCAAGGTTCTTGCGGGTGACGGAGGTGTTGATCAGCAGGCCGATCTGGCCCGGCTCCACGCCGGCCTCGGCGAGGGCCTTGGCGCCGGCTTCGATGGCGGCGTCGTCGAATGATGAACCGGGCGACCACCAGCGGCGTTCGGTCACGCCGGCAACACGTTCCAGCAGCTTCCGGGAGAGCTTCAGGCGCTTCAGGCTGGGTGCCAGCCGGTCGTCGAAGTCGGCGGAAGTGACGGCTACCGGGGCCTCCACGCTCGAGACGGCCAGCAGCGCCGTGTTGTCATGTCGAAACGTCGCGTTACCGATCAATATCCAGCCTTTATTCGTCTTCGGGGACGTTCACCTGTACACGGAGAATCCCCCATTGGTACCCGAACTCTTAACTATGCACCCCGAACCAGCGTTCCGCACATGCAGAGAATGGCATGCGTGTGTGGTCATTGTCTCTCCGGCTGCCTTTGCCCGTGCCTCGGATCGCCTTGCAGACGTTACTCGGGGGCCCCGGAGCGTGATTCGAGGGGGCGTTCGGATCCACCTGGATGCGGGCTGGAATCTTTTGGAATTCCCTTGTTGTTTAAGCGGCGGTCCGCCAGAAAGAGCACCCCTGCAAGTGTGCAGGCGACGGCGGGCCAATAGCTGTAGCGGTAGTCGGCTGCCGGCACAATGGGGAAGTATCCCACCAGGTAGAGGAGCGCCGACCAGCCCAGGGCCGCGACCTGCGGCCGCAGGTGCCGTGCCTTGGGGAGGGCCACGATCAGCGCTATCGAGGCGGCGAGCCAAAACCAGGCCTTAAAAAACCAGGGAAAAGTCTTCAGGCCGAACTCAACCACGTAGTCGTAGAGGATGTTGTCCGCCTTCGACGGCTCCACGCGGTACTCAGCGGGGACAACCTCCGCGCCGGTACCGACGAATTCCAGCTTGCTGGTGAAGAGGAACCGGGCGTACGTCTCGGCGCGGTAGTACAGGTAGCGGGCCGGATGCGTCACCACTTCATCAATCCACAGGTCCCGGACCTCCGACTGATAAGCGATCGGTTCAAAGGATTTGCCGGTTGCCCCGCGGCCGTAGCACTTCCAATAGGCATCCCAAATAGCTTCTTCGGCCCGGCATTTTTCGCGGGCGGCAAGCAGTTTGTCTTCCAGTTCCTGGGGAATATCCGCGGCCCTTATCTCTTCGGCGGGCACGGTGAAGATGATGTCGTCGAGGAAGACTTGGGATAGCTGGCCGGTGGGTTTGGGCTGGAATGCGGCGTTGAACGCCCCGCCCGTGCCCAGTATCAACACCAGGAACGTCGCGGCGGCCATGACATATCCGCCCCGCACGCGTCGCCGGCTGGCTGTCAGCCGCCTGCGCCGCTTGGGGGATGCGTTCCGCCAGGCCCGGTAGAGGAGGAAGACGAGGGGAAGGATCGCAAAGAACGCGTTTTTCCGGACCATCGCTCCGTACAGCAGGAACAACAGCGACAGGGCGAGCAACGGATACCGGAGCCTCGGGAAGCGCTCGGCGAGCAGGATGAGGACGGTGCCGCTGAAGAACGCGATCATCATGTGCACGTCCTTCCACAACACGCCCAGAAACGTGATGGTGAACGGCAGCAACGGAATCGCGAGGGCGAGCGAGGACATGAGCCGGCTGCGGGTGAGATCGTGAAGATAGACGGCCAAGAGCAGCGCGGCACTAAACGTCACCGCGACCTGCACCAGCACCAGCGAGCCGACGTCGCCGGTCAGTCTGTACAACCCTGTCCAGCCGACGGTCATGACGGCGGGGTGCCAGTCGTCCAGCGGAATCAGGCCGAGAACCTGCTTGAGCTGATGGGAGGAATCATTCGTCATCCGCCCGGGGTGGTTCGCCACCCACAGAAAAGCCGTGGCCAGGAAAGCGGAGGCGCCCAAGACTGTAAGCCACCAGTAGTCCGCCGCAGTCCAAGCGGTGCGCACACCCCTCGGGCCGCCGGCCCGGGCACGGGGGGAACGTGCCGATGAATCGCTCACGTGTTCGTCCCGTCCAGACGGGCGTGGGCCGGGTCCGCCCACGCCCCGCCTGCATCCTGCCGGTGCTGCGGCGGCTCCAGGCGCAGGTATGCCAGGCGCGCTGCTTCATGCCGTCCCCGCTTTAGGCCGTCGAGGATGATGCCGATACAACCCACCAGTACAGCCAGGCCCATCACGGCAGCAGCCAGGATCGCCGTCGGGAAGCGGGGCACCAGGCCGGTCTCGAAAAACTCGACGATCACGGGCACCCCCAACCCCAGCGAAGCCAGTGCCAGCACCGCGGCGATGATGCCGTGGAAGAGGGCCGGCCGTTCATGCCGGACGAGCTCGAAGATGAGGGACAGGATTTTGAAGCCGTCCGAATAGGTATTGAGCTTGCTTTCGCTCCCCTCGGGCCGTTGGCGGAATCCGACCTCGACCTCGGCCTGCGGCAGCCGCAGTGACGTGACGTGCACCGTGAATTCGGTCTCGATTTCGAATTCCTTGGACACGGCGGGGAATGACTTAACGAAGCGGCGCGAAAAGACGCGATATCCCGACAACATGTCCGAAACCTGGGATCGGAAGAGGACGCTGACGACCCGGTTGAACATCCGGTTCCCCATGGCGTGCCCCGGGCGGTACGACCCGGTTTCCGACGTGTCGGCACGAACGCCGAGCACATGATCGTAGGGTCCGTCCAACAGGGCGTCGATCAGGCGTGGCAGGTCCGCTGCCTCGTACGTGTCGTCGCCGTCGATCGTGACGTAGATATCGGCGTCAATATCGGCAAACGCCCGCCGGATGACGTTGCCCTTGCCCTTGCGCGTTTCCGTCCGGACGATGGCGCCGGCGGCCCGCGCCAGCTCGGCGGTCCGGTCGGAACTGTTGTTGTCGTAGACATAGACCGTTATCCCCGGGACGGCGAGCTCCAGATCCCGGATGACGGTGGCGACTGTCTGTTCTTCGTTGTGGCAGGGGACAATGGCGGCAATGCGCTGCCCTGGATGACGGGCTGGATCTGACACTGGCGAAAGCACTCCTCACCGGGACGTGGACTGGCCTTCAGGGTAGTTCTCCGTGGCCCTTACACAAGGTTGCCACCCCGCCCGCCGGGATGCGCGCACCTGCACACGCCGGCCGCTCCACACGTTTGTCCACCGCGACAAGCCCGTCGTGCCCGTGTATTCGCGGCGGGCACGGTAGATTGAGGCAAGGAAAACGTCCGCCGCGGGAGACACAACGTGCATCTTAAATCTCTGACTGTGAGGGGCTTTAAGTCTTTTGCGTCGGCGACGACCTTCGACTTCGAGCCCGGCGTCACCGCCGTGGTCGGTCCGAACGGGTCGGGAAAGTCCAACGTGGTGGACGCCCTCGCCTGGGTGATGGGGGAGCAGGGCGCCAAGACGCTGCGCGGCGGCAAGATGGAGGACGTCATCTTCGCCGGCACGGCGGGCCGCCCGCCGCTGGGCCGGGCGCACGTGTCGCTGACCATCGACAATGCCGACGGCGCCCTGCCGATCGAATACTCCGAAGTCACCATCTCCCGCACCCTGTTCCGCACGGGCGGCTCCGAATACGCCATCAACGGCAGCAGCTGCCGGCTGCTGGACATCCAGGAACTGCTCTCGGACTCCGGGCTGGGCCGGGAGATGCACGTGATCGTCGGCCAGGGCCAGCTGGACAAGGTGCTGCACGCGACGCCGGAGGACCGCCGGGGCTTCGTGGAGGAAGCCGCCGGCATTCTCAAGCACCGGCGCCGCAAGGAAAAAACGGTGCGGAAGCTGGAGTCCATGCAGGCCAACCTGCAGCGGCTGACCGACCTCACCGGCGAGATCCGCCGGCAGCTGACGCCGCTGGGCAAGCAGGCCGAGGTGGCCCGCCGGGCCCAGCAGGTCCAGTTCGAGGTCCGCGATGCCCGGGCCCGGCTGCTCGCCGACGAGCTGGTGGAGCTGAGCACCTCCCTGGCCCAGGAAGTGGCGGACGAGGCCGCGCTGAAGACCCGGCAGGCCGAGGTGGAGAAGACCCTGGAGTCCGGGCGCCGGCGCCTGGCCGAGCTGGAGCGGCTGGCGGCCGAAGCCACCCCGGAGCTCAACGCCGCGCGCGAGCGCTGGTACCAGCTCTCGTCCACCCGCGAACGCTTCCGCGCCCTCGCCGGCCTGGCCAATGAACGACGGCGGCTGCTCGGCTCCGCGGACCGGGAACCGGAGGGCGGGCGGGACCCGGAGGTTTTGGAACAGCAGGCGGCCGAGGTCCGCGAGGAGCAGGCCGAGCTGGAGTTCGAGCTCGAGGACCGCCGGGCCGCCCTCGACGACGCGATCGAAGGCCGCGCCGCCGCCGAACGGGCTGCCGAGGACGAGGAAAAGCGGCTGACCGGCATCCTGCGCGCCGCCGCGGACCGGCGCGAGGGACTGGCCAGGCTGGCCGGCCAGGTGGGGGCAGCCAGGTCCCGGGTGGAGTCCGCCGAGGCCGAGCTGGGCCGGCTCCGCGCCTCGATCGGCGAGGGCGAGGAACGCCGGCGCCAGGCGCAGGCCGAATTCGCCGCGCTGGAGTCGCAGGTGGCCGGGGTGGAACAGGGCGAAGAGGGCCTGGACGCCGCGTACGAGGAGGCCAGCGACGAACTGGCAGAGATCGAGGCGGAGCTGGAGCAGCTGCGGGCCGACGAACGCGAGGCCGAACGCGAACGCGACGCCCTCGCCGCGCGCAAGGAGGCGCTGGAAGTCGGGCTGAACCGGCGGGACGGCAGTGAGCTGCTGCTGGCCTCCGGAACCGAGGGCGTGCTGGCCCCGCTGGCGGACCTGATCACGGTGGAGCCCGGCTATGAGGCGGCGATTGCGGCAGCCTTGGGGCCGCTGGCCGAAGCCGTCGCCGTCGCGGACCCCGAGGCCGCCGTCCGGGCGCTGGAACTGATGAAAGCCGACGACGCCGGCCAGGTGGACCTCCTCATCGCCGGCGCCCCGGTGCCGGCGGGCGGAAGCGCCGGCGGCAGGGCGGAACTCCCGGACGGGGCGATCCCCGCGGCCGGCCTGGTCCAGGCCAAGCGGGGCGTCGAAGGAACGGTGCGCACGCTGCTGGGCTCCGCCGTCGTCGTGGCGGACCTCCCGATGGCGGCAGGGGTCATCGCGGCCGACCCGGCGCTGACCGCCGTCACCCGGGACGGGGATATTTTTACCGCCTGCTCGGCGCGCGGCGGGTCCGCCGGCGGCCCCAGCCTGCTGGAGGTCCAGGCAGCGGTGGACGAGACCATGCACAGGCTCGAAGCCGCCACGGCCCGGGCCGAGCGGGCCAAGTTCGCGATCGCCGGCGCCACCTCGCGCCGCGACGAGGCCAGGCTGCGGGCAGAGGCCGCCCTTGAGCAGCTGCACGAGTCCGACGCCCGGCTGGCCGCGGTCGCCGAACGCCTGGGGCAGCTGGGCTCGGCGCTGCGCTCCGCCACCGGGGAGAGCGAACGGCTGGCCAAACTGGTGCAGGCCGCCGAGGCCAACATCGTCACCGAACAGCAGAAGCTGGCCGACGTCACCGTGCGGCTGGCCGCGGCACAGGCCGCCGAGGATGCCCCGGCCGACGCCGAACCGTCCACCGAACAGCGGGACGCGCTCGCCGCGGCGGCCGCCCGGGCACGCCAGGTGGAAATGGAGGCGCGGCTGGCGCTGCGCTCGGGCGAGGAACAGCTGACGGCCATCGGCAACCGGGCGGCCTCGCTGGAACGGGCCGCCGCCACGGAACGGCACGCCCGGGCGCAGGCCGCCGAGCGCGCCCGCAAGCGCCGGCTCCAGGCCGCCAAGGCCGCCGCCGTCGCACAGGGCGCCCGTGAGGCACTGGCCTGGCTGGACGTCTCGGTGGACCTCGCCGAACGGGAACGGGACGAGGCCGAGGAGGTGCGCGCGGCGTGGGAGGCGGAGCTGTCCACGGTCCGCTCGTCGACCGACGCGCTCGCCGCCGAACTGCGCGAACTGACGGACACGGTGCACCGCGACGAGCTGGCCCGGGCCCAGCAGCGGCTGAAGATCGAGGCCCTGCAGACCCGGTCCATCGAAGAGCTGGGCCTGACCCCCGACCACCTGATCGCCGAATACGGGCCGGACCAGCCGGTGCCGGTCGCCACCGCGGCGTCGAACGACAAGTGGGCCGCCCTGCGGGCGCCGGTGGACGAGGACGGCAACGCCGTCGCCGAGGGTGTCCCGTTCGTGCGCGAGGAGCAACAGAAGCGGCTCAAGAAAGCGGAGCGCGACCTGGCCGCGCTGGGCAAGGTCAACCCGCTGGCGCTCGAGGAGTTCGCGGCGCTGGAGGAACGCCACCAGTTCCTGAGCACCCAGCTGGAGGACCTCAAGGCCACGCGCAAGGACCTGCTGGAGATCATCAAGGAAGTCGACGAGCGGGTGGAACAGGTCTTCACCGAGGCCTACCGCGACACCGCCGTGCAGTTCGAGCGCGTGTTCGGCCGGCTTTTCCCGGGCGGCGAGGGCCGGCTGGTGCTGACCGACCCGGAGGACATGCTCACCACGGGCATCGACGTGGAAGCCCGGCCCGCCGGCAAGAAAATCAAGCGCCTGTCCCTGCTCTCCGGCGGCGAGCGCTCGCTGACCGCGGTGGCCCTGCTGGTGGCGATCTTCAAGGCCCGGCCGTCCCCGTTCTATGTGATGGACGAGGTGGAAGCGGCGCTGGACGACACCAACCTGGGCCGGCTGATCACCATTTTCGAGGAGCTGCGCGAATCCAGCCAGCTGATCGTCATCACCCACCAGAAGCGCACCATGGAAGTGGCCGACGCGCTGTACGGTGTAACGATGCGCGGCGACGGCGTGACCACCGTCATCTCGCAGCGGCTGGAACACGCAAAGGCCCTGGTCGACTGAGCAGAAAGGCAGGCGAATTGGCGGGAATACCGGGCGAGACAGCCCAGTTGCTGACCATCGACGGATGCGAGGTCCGTATCCGGACCGTCGGCTCCGGGCCCACGGACTTCGTGCTGGTACACGGCATCGGCGTCTCCGGACGTTACTTCGAACCCCTCGCGGCTGAACTGACCCGGCACGGAACGGTACATCTGGTCGATCTGCCCGGCCACGGCGGAACCGCCAAACCCGACCGGGCACTTTCGCTGGTGGACTTCGCCGGGCTGGTCGACGCGGCCATGGGCCGGCTGGACATCGGCCCCGCCGTGCTGGTGGGCCACTCGATGGGCTGCCAGATCGTCGTCGAGATGGCGCTGCACCACCCGCACACCGCCGCCGCGCTGGTGCTGCTGGCGCCGACGGCGAACCGCCGCGAGCGCACGGCCTGGCAGCACGGCCTCCGGCTGCTCCAGGACGGGTTCCGGGAACCGCTGACCGTGGACATGATCGAGGCCACCGACTACCTGCGCTGCGGGCCGCGCTGGTTCCTGAAGACACTGCCGGCCATGCTCGACCAAAAGCTGGAGCAGCGGATCGCCGGGGTGCAGGTGCCGGTGCGCATCGTCCGCGGCGACCGGGACCCGATCGTGCCGCTGGACTGGTGCCGCGAACTGGCCGCTGCCTGCCCGGGCACGATCGTGGACAGCATCCCGGGCGAGGCGCACGTCTTGATGTTCCGTTCACCCGGCCCGGTGGCCCGCCTGTGCCTGGCCACGGCCGGCTTCGACGATGCTGCCGTCATAGACCGGCAATGAACCGTCTGCTCCCGGCACTGCGGCTGGGCCGGGCCTGGCTGCTGGACTACGCCTACATCGGCCGCCGGCAGGTCCGCGGACTCTTCGACCGGACCGGCCCGGCGCGGTACCGGGAGGCCGGAACCCGCGCGGCGGACCCCGTCGTCGTACTTCCGGGCATCTACGAGTCCTGGAAGTTCATGCGCCCGCTGATCGAGCACGTCCACGGGCGCGGGCATCCGGTGCACGTGATCGAGCCGCTGGGCTTCAACGTGGGCAGCGTCGAACGGATGGCCGGGCTGGTCGCCGACTACCTGCGCGGGCAGGACCTGGACAACGTGACCATCATCGCGCACAGCAAGGGCGGACTGATCGGCAAATACGTGATGACGGGCGCGGAGTCCGGGGCGCGGGTGAAGCGCATGGTGGCGATCGGAACGCCGTTTTCCGGCTCCCGCTACGCGTCCTTCGCGGTGACGCCGATGGTCCGGGCGTTCGCGCCGAACAACCGCGTCCTGCGGCGGCTGCTGGCCAACCTGGCTGTCAACCACCGGATTGTGTCCGTCTACAGCGCCTTCGACCCGCACATTCCCGGCGGCTGCCGGATCGAGGGCGCAACCAACATCCGGCTCGAGACCAGCGGGCACTTCACGATCATTGCCGAGGACCGCGTCCGGGACATCATCGACCGGGTGTTGGACGGCGCGACGCCGGAATAACCGGCCCGATGCAAGCTGCGGCGCCTAGTCGCCAGCGGAGGGCGGAGCGGTGACGACGGAAGCCTTGATATACGGCTTCCGATCCCATGGGGCAAGAACCGCGTCGTCCGGGCCGGTGCCGGTTTCGTCGTCCAGATACGGAAGATTGAGGACCGTATGGAGGATCCCGGTGATTCGAATTGGCTCTCCCGGCGACAGGTCGTCGAGGTCGGTGTCGTAAATGATCAGCAGCGGTTCAACGGCGGGGTCCGCCGGGTCTGCGATGGTGAAGGCTTCGGGCGCGACCACTTCTTCCACCGCCCCGGTCACAGTGACCGACTTTCCCTCGAGCGAGTCCAGCGTGTTGACGAAGCCGCGGTCGTAAGGCCCCTCATAGTCCGGCGCGCTGCAGCCGGCCAGTCCCAGGCCCAGCAGTGTGAGCAACGCGACGGCGGCAACGCGGGCTTTGCATGCTGCGGGAGTGGAGGCAGGCACTTCTTCTCTTCCTTTCAGCCCGTCGGCTCCCCGGGCCATCTGTCCGTGCACACCGGTGCTCCGGTGTGCCGGGACTTATCCGGTGCCGGAAGATTGCCGCGGGGACCGGCTCCGAGCCACCCTAACGGGAACCACGGGCGGACCGCTACCGCCCGAGCGCCCATTGTCCGTGCCCCGGTTGGGCGTTAGTGTCGAAACCAGAATCGACCCCTCCCGGGCTGCAGGCAAACGGCCGGGCGAAGCGCAGGTGCGCACGCCCTGGGTCAGGAGGCTGGGAGTGTGGTCGGCTACCGATGCGAGCGGGCAGCCGCCCAGCCGTGACGGCTGCCCCGGGGCAACAAAAAAGGAGGCAACATGGCTGGATCGTTCGAGGGAGGCACGCGATGGGCTCCGTAGTTATTTTCGCTCCCTCGCCCGTGCTCACCGTGACGGTGGAGGACGTCGAGGGCACCGCCGATATCCACCTGCACGCCGGTGGCCAGGGCGTCTGGCAGGCGCGGATGCTGACCGCACTCGGCGCGTCCGTCACGATGTGCGCCGCGTTCTCGGGCGAAGCCGGCGGCGTGATCCGGCATCTGATCGCCGACGAGGGGGTCAAGGTCCTCCCGGTAAAGGGCGAGGGCAGCAGCGCGGCGTACGTCCATGACCGGCGCGGCGGCGACCGGGAGGTCATCGCCGAGAGCCCCGGGGAAAAACTGACGCGGCATGAGCTCGACGAACTTTACGGCCTGACCCTGCAGGCCGGGATCGAGGCGGGCACGGCGATCCTCAGCGGCGCGGTCCGCGAAGACGCCGTACCGCACGACGTCTACCGGAGGCTTGCCGCCGACCTGCGCACCGCCGGCTGCCGGGTGATCACCGACCTCACCGGCGACCGGCTCACCGCCGCGCTCGCCGGAGGCGTAAGCGTGGCCAAAATCGCCGACGACGAACTGACCGAGAGCGGTCGGGCCGCCTCGGACGAACCCGAGGCGATCATCGAGGCGATGCGCGGCATGCACGACGAGGGGGCCGGCACGGTGATTGTCACCCGCGCACACCTTCCATCCCTGATGCTGCACGACGGCGCCCTGAGCGAGATCCGGGTCCCCGAGATGCAGAGCGTGGACACCCACGGGGCGGGAGACTCGCTGACCGCCGGGGTCGCCGCGACCCTGGCCGACGGCGGCACCATCCACGAGGCGGTGGTGCTGGGCACGGCCGCCGGCGCGCTGAACGTGACCCGCCACGGCCTGGGCACCGGCGAAGAGGGCGCCATCCGGAACCTGACCAAGCTGGTGACGGTCTCGCCCTACGACGGCGGCGGGAAGGCAGCAGGACGGCAAATCAGCCCCGACGAGTTGGCGCGGAAGGTTCAAGAACAATGAGCAAGCCGAAGATGGTCCTGATCACCAACGACGACGGCATCGACTCCCCGGGCCTGCACGCCCTGGCGGCGGGAGTCCTGGAGGCCGGCCTGAACGTGACGATCGCGGCGCCGGTTGCGGAAGCCAGCGGCAGCAGCGCGTCCATTACGGCCCGGGAGGACGAGGGCCGCATCCGGATCGAGCGGCGCACATTGAAGGGCCTGGAGTCCGTGCCGGCGTTTGCCGTGCACGGCACGCCGGGCTTCATTGCCATGATCGCGCCGCACGGTGCCTTCGGGGACGGCCCGGACGTGGTGCTCTCCGGCGTGAACCGCGGCGCGAACGTGGGCCGGGTGATCCTGCACTCCGGCACGGTCGGCGCCGCGCTGACCGCGGGCGTGAACGGCGGCCGCGGGATGGCCGTGTCGCTGGACACCGGGCTGGAGCCGGAACAGCTGAACTGGGACACCGCGGCCCGGCTGGCGACCGGGCTGCTGCCGTACCTGATGGACCAGCAGACCGGAACCGTGCTGAACCTCAACGTGCCCAACGTGGACGGCACCCGGCTGCCCGAATACCGGTCCGCGACGCTGGCCGAATTCGGCATCGTGCAGACCACGCTTGCCGAACGCGGCGACGAGGACCTGCGCCTGGCCATCGCGGACAGCCAGGAGGAAGCCCCGCCGGAGAGCGACTTCGCGCTGCTGGCCGCCGGCTTCGCCACGGTCACCGGAATCCAGCCGGTCACCGAGAGCAAGATCCCGGAGCTGTCGGCCACCATGGCCAGGGTGCAATGGTAATAGGGAAAACCCCGTGAGGGAGGCCAGGGTCCTGACCGACCCTGGCCTCCCTTTCATTGGTGCGCCGCCGGCTGCATGTCCGGCCCCTGGTCAGACGAGCTGCCGGGGGATGCTGCGCTGCCAGTTCTGCGAGTAGACGCGGGGGTTGCCGCTTACCTCGTCCAGCTCGTACGCATCCAGCTGCGCGTTCACCACGAAGTCGGTCGGCGTCGACGTCAGCACCGTCCTGGTCTGCACCTCGACCCGCCAATCGCCGCGTTCGTAGCGGCGCACCGTCTGGGTTTCGCCGCGGACGGAGTTCACGTCGTTCCCGCGGGAGGTGTACCACTCATTGGTGACGCGCCGGATGTCGGTGCCCGTTTCGTCGATCCGGAACCGGCCCTGGTCGTTGATGATCTCCACCGTTGATGTGCCGGCCTCCAGGTCGCGGATCGTGCGCCAGTGGTGGTTGCCGGGGTTCAGCAGCGTGGTCTCCAGCTCCGGGGCGGTCTCCGGCTCCGCGAAGGGACGCAGTTCGCCGTCGTCCGCCCGCGGCTTGCGCACCGGAAGGTCGAGGGTGCCGCCGGCGAAGACGGTGACCGTCGCCGGTTCCGGCGACGGCCAGACCAGCGGCCAGTACGACGTCGACACCGAGAGCCGCAGACGGTGCCCGGCCGGGAACGACTGGGCCAGGCCGTTGAGCGGTATCTCGACCCGGTAGCGCTCGCCGGGTTCCAGCGGCTCCGGATGCTCGCTGCCGTCGCGGTGCGTCAGGTTGAGCAGGCCGTAGGTGACCCGCGTTGCCTCGCCGTTCGGTGCGACGTCGGAGAGCCGGACCACCAGCTGGGCGACCGGCTTGTCCGCGGCAACCTCGAAGGCGGCGACGGGGCGGCCGAAGACCTCCACGTCGCCCTCCAGCGGGTCGGTCTCGTAGACGAGCGCGCCGCCGTCCTCCTCGCGCTGGTCGGACGGCAGGTCCGGCAGCGCCGCGTAGGACGCCCACTTGCCGGCGAACATGCCGACGCTCAGCGGCGAAAGCAGGTCGACGCTGCCGCCGGGCTCCACCGGCGAGCCCTCCGGGAACAGCCCGTAGCGGCCCAGCTGCCACCGCTGGTTCTCGATGTTCGGCGACGGCCAGGACGGTTCGGCGACCCAGTGGCCGGGCCTGTCCTCATAGGACGGTTCGGGGGAGACCGCGTCCTGCATCCAGGCCCGGACCATCGGTTCCTCCAACAGGCCGGTGTCCTTGCCCTTCAGCCAGTGGTCCCACCAGCGCACCGTTTCCTGCAGGAACCCGATGGCCGGGCCGGGCACGCCCAGATGCGGGTACTTGTGCCCCCACGGTCCGATCAGTCCCTTGCGCGGTACCTCCAGGTTCTCCATCAGCCGGAAGATGGCGTTGGTGTAGCCGTCGGCCCAGCCGCCGACCGCCATGACCGGGATCTTGATCTGCGAATAGTCTTCGCAGACCGACGCCGGCTTCCAAAAGTCGCCGCGGGTCTGGTGCTCCAGCCAGGTCTCCAGCCAGAGTCCGCTGCCGGAGAGCCGCTCGTGCCACATCTCGCGCCACTTCCCGCCGACGATTTCCGGGTCCGGCGGCAGGCTGTTAAACGCGAACATGACGGTGGCCTCGGAGAGGTTGTCCGCCAGCAGGCAGCCGCCCATGTAGTGCATGTTGTCCACGTACAGGTCGTCGGTGGCCGAGGCGCTGATGATCGCCTTCAGCGCCGGCGGCTGCCGGGCGGCCATCTGCAGGCTGTTGAATCCGCCCCAGGAGATGCCCATCATGCCCACGTTGCCGTCGCACCAGGGCTGGTCCGCCAGCCAGGCGATGACGTCTTCGGCGTCTTCGTGTTCCTGCGGCCGGTATTCGTCCACCAGCACGCCGTCGGAGTCGCCGCTGCCCCGCATGTCCACCCGGACGCTGACGTAGCCGTGGCCGGCCATGTAGGGGTGGTTCAGCTGGTCGCGGCCGCGCGAGTTGTCCCGCTTGCGGTAGGGGATGTACTCGAGGATGGCCGGCACCGGCCGATCCTCGGCATCGGTCGGCATCCAGATCCGCGCGGCCAGCCGGGCGCCGTCGCGCATGGGAATGAAGACATTTTCGATCGAACGGACGTCGTGCGGAAAGCTTTCAACAATGTTCATGCAGTGCTCATTGCTCCTTTCTGCCGCCGCCGCGGCGGCGGTTGGTGATCGCCTGCAGGGCGGCCGCGGGGGCAAGCCGCACGGGCTCCCACGACCCGGGGACCCGGGGAGACTCGCAGACCGCGGCGGCTCCAGGCGGCGTGACGGCGGCCGGAGGCGGGCGGGATGACGGGAGTCTGCCCGGGTCGGCACAGGCTTATCGGGAGGCGGCGGCGACGGGTTCGAACTCGAAGGGCAGCGCTTCCAAGGCGGCGTCGTAGCGCTGCACCAGCTGCTCCCGGTCGTCGGCGCCGAGATACAGGATGCCGATGACGTAGCGGTAGCTGTCCTGGTTGGGCAGTTCGGAGAGCCGGTCGCCCACATTCACCTGCGGCGTGAAGTTGGCGTGCGGGATCTGCTTTGCCAGCCGCGCCGTGTCCTGCTCGTCCGGCACGCGTGTCACGATGGCGTCCTCGTCGTGGAAGACCATGCACTGGGAAGCGACGGCAAATTCGCCCTTGCGGTGCGGCATGGACGGCTCGACGCCCAACGCGATATCGATGGCGACCTCGTGGTTGGAGACGCCGTCCACCTTCGCAAACAAGTCGCTGTGGGACTGGGAGATGCGGGTGTTGACCTCGATCAGCCAGAGCTGGTCCTCCGCCTCGTCCCACATGAACTCGGCATTGAAGCAGCCATTGTCGAAGCCCACATGGCGCAGGTACCGCTCGGACAGGTCGATCATGCGCTGCTGGACGGACTCCGGGACGCTGTTGGCGGGGTAGTCCAGCCGCTCGAAGCTGGTGCCGGCGGCGTCCTTGTGCATGTCGAACACGCCGTGGGCGTTGTATTTTCCGCGGAACATGGTTCCCTCGGGGGCGGCCTGGGTGCCGGTGACGAACTGTTCGGCCAGGCAGGTGTTGCCGCCGGCGTCCTGCAGTTCGGGCGGCAGGTCCACCATCTGCAGGACCTCGTTGAAGGCGTCGCCGACCTGCGCAATTTCCGCGCGGATCGCCCGGATGGCCTCGTCGAAGTCCTCCTCGTTGCGGATCTGGAACCCGAGGTTGGACGAGTGCGCCTTCACCGGCTTGACCCAGAAGGGGAACGGGATGTCGATCTGCTGCAGCGCATCGTCGTTGAACGGGTTGAAGGAAGCGAACTCCGGGACACACTCGGGGATGGATTCCCGCTGTTGCAGCCGGCTCCAGTACTTGTGCTCGCACTTGAGCACGCTCTCCAGGGAGGGAGCAGCGATCCCGTATTCCTTGGCCAGGATCGGCCCGATCACGCTGGTGGGGAAGTCCCAGTGGGAGACGATGGCGTCCACACTGCCGTCAAACTCGCGCAGTTGCTGCCGCGCCGCGTCCAGCAAGGCGGTGAAGTCGATGTCCTTCTCGCGGACCAGCCGGTCGTAGTCGAGCAGGCTGTGGAAGGTGTAGTTCTCGGCGCCGCGGACGGTCTGCAATTCGCCGGCTTGGAAATCGGTCAGTCCGAGGATAAATACGTTCTTCAAATTAGTGCCTCCCGTTCTTGGTGATGAACCTCATCGGCCGGTGCGAGGGGCGAAAGGTCATGGGGACGCGCTGGTCGATTGGTTGGGGGGACAACTTCGACACAACCATGCACCGGATAGGCCGTCAAGGCGGCATCCGTCCCCCCAGGGCGTCCGGCGGCGGCATCGGCGTCCAGTACGGCATGATGTGGGCATGGCGCAGAAACAGGCAACAACCGGGCAGCTGATGGACGACTTCGTGCGGGGCTTCGACTATCCGATGTACATCGTCACGGCAGCGGGGGCCGGAGGCGAGCGGTCCGGCTGCCTGGTCGGTTTCGCCACGCAATGCAGCCTGAAGCCGGCCCTGTTCCTGGTGTGCATCTCGCAGCAGAACCGCACCCATCCCGTGGCGCTGGGGGCAGGCGTGCTGGCGGTCCACGTGCTCGGGCGCGGCCAGCGGGCGCTCGCAGAACTGTTCGGCACCGCGACGGGCGACGACGTGGACAAGTTCGCGCATTGTGACTGGCTGCCCGGACCGGAGGATGTTCCGCTGCTGGCGGACGCCGCCCGCGTCATGGTCGGGCGCGTCGTGAAGAAAGTCGATCTCGGCGACCACACCGGTTTCCTGCTGTCCCCGCTTGAGACCCGTGGCGGCGACATCACCGGCCTTTTGTCGTTCAGCGACGTCCAGGATCTCGACGCCGGCCACCCCGCCTAGGGATTTCCGGCGCCAACCACCCGCCCAGGATCCTTCGGGGGCGGCCATCCCGCTAGGATTCGACGGTGACTACACCGTGCGCCAGCCCCGACCGTGATGCCGCCCTGCAGATGTGGAGCGAGTACGCAGCCGCGCGGCCGGAAGCCATCAGCCCCGGTGAGGAAGCCGTCGTCGACCATTTCGGCGACAGTGCCGCGCTCGCGGACGCGCTGCTGGGGCTGGTCATCGCCGGCCCGAAGCGCGCCACGGCCGCGCTGGTGGCCGAATTCCACCGGCAGGGGGAACGGCTTCCGCGGATCGGGGACCACTGGGTGGCCTGCGACGGCTCGGGCAAGCCCCGGGTCATTTTGCGCTCCACCGAGCTTCGGCTGGGGCCGCCGGACAGCGTGGACGACGCGTTCGCCTGGGATGAGGCCGAAGACGACCGGCAGCGCTCGACCTGGCTGGAGCAGCACTTGATCTACTGGAAGCGGGTCTGTGCCGCGCAGGGGATCGAGTGGCGCGGAGACAACGAAGTCGTGTTCGAGCGCTTCCGGATCGTCTGGCCGCCGGAGTTGGCGGACTGACCTTTCACCGCTTTGGTTACTGCCCCGCCAGCCGCCCCCGGACCATCTCGCTGACGGCCTTGCCGTCGAAGCGGCCAGCCACCTTCTCGGTGACCGGCTTCATCACCGCTCCCATCTGCCGCATGGACAGCTCCACGCCGGCGGCCTTAAGTCCAGCGATCGTTTCATCGATGATCTCGGCGACCTGGGCCTCGGTGAGCGGCTGGGGCAGGTACGCCTCGATGACCTCGGCTTCCGCGGTTTCCGCGGCGGCCCGCTCCGGCTCTCCGGCTTCCGCGTAGATGCGGGCAGTGTCGCGGCGCTTGGCGGCTTCCTTCTGCAGCAGCGCGGTGGTCTGGGCATCGTCCAGCTCCACCGGCGTCTTGCCGGACTTTTCCTTGGTTGCTATCTCGCCCAAAACGTTGCGCACCGTGGTCAGGGCCGTCTTGTTCCCTGCCTTCATGTGGGCGACGACGTCGGCCTGCAGTTGCTCTTTCAAACTCATTCGGTTCCTCGTTCCGGTGGGGTTCGGTGGGTGCTGTGTCGGTCGGTGGCGTAGCGGGTGACGAAGTTGCGAAGTATCCGCTGCGGGATCGTCACGGTGCGTCCGCGCACCCGTCCCATGACGGCATCGGCCTGGTCCGGCGGGAAATAGCCGGCGTCCCGGTAGATCCAGATCCGGGTCAGCAGGCCGTCGACGTCCAACTCGGCGTGGAACTGGGTGGCGTAGAGGTTGTCCTGCAGCCGGAACATCTGGTTGGGGCAGTGCTCGGACCCGGCCAGGCGCACTGCGCCCGCGGGCAACACCGAGCATGCCTCCTTGTGGCCCACGAAGGCGCCGAACTCGCGGGGCAGGCCGGCCAGCAGGGGATCGGCGGCGCCGTCGTCGGTCAGCACGATCTGCGCCTCGCCGATCGGCTCGCCGTACTGCCGGTCCACCACGCCGCCGCCGTACCGGCCCAGGGTGCCGACGCCGTAGCAGGCGCCCAGGAACGGGAAATCGTGGGCGACGACGGTGTCCAGCAGCTGCTCCAGCTCGGCCTCGACGCGCAGCTGGGCGGCGGACTTGAACGCGTCGTCGTCGCTGGAGGTGTACGGGCTGCCGCCGAGGATGATCCCGCTGTAATCGTCCAGATCGATGGCCGGCATTGGTCCGGCCTCCAGCCGCACGCGCTGCAACTGGCCCGGTTCCAGGCCGCCAAAACGGGCGAAGGCCGCGTACTCCTCATCGGCTGCGGTGTCTTCGGCGCGCGTGGCCAGGAGCAGGAACGGCTTCATGCGTTGATCGTACAGTCGCTGCGCCGGGCCTTGGAACGTGGATGTCCGGCCGCGCCGCCCGACCCGTGACGCGGAACGGTCAGCGGCTAGGCTAGGAACCGTGGACGCAACCATGATCATCATTTACGTAGTTATCGCCATTGTCGTCATCGGTTTGGTGGCAACGCTGCTGCTGCGGGGCCGCAGGACCCCGCCCGGCACATACACCACCACCCGGGACGCGAACGACCCGGCCATGCCGCCGACCGGGGGCGGTACCGGCACCCTGGAAGCGCCCCGCGGACAGACGGCCCCCGCACCGCCCCTCGGCGCACCGACCGAGGAGGAACTGCCGCCGGCCGACGTCGAAATTCCGGAGGACGCCGCCGCGCTGGAGACCATCCCGGTGGAGACGCCGGCGCCGGTGCAGGGCCGCCTGTCCCGGCTGCGCGCCCGGTTGGTCAAGTCCAACAACGCCCTGGGCAAGGGGCTCCTGGCGCTGCTCGCCAGCGACAAGATCGACGACGACGTCTGGGACGAAATCGAAGAGACGCTCCTGCTGGCCGACCTGGGCACCGAGCCGACGATGGAACTCGTGGACGCGCTCAAGGACCGCGTGAAGGTGGAGGGCAGCCGCAGCCCGGAGCAGGTCAAGGCCATGCTGCGCGAGGAACTGATCAAGCTTGTGGACCCGTCCATGGACCGATCGCTGGCCGTGATGCGCCATGCCGACCGCCCCGCGGTGATGATGGTGGTGGGCGTCAACGGCGTCGGCAAGACCACCACGGTGGGCAAGCTGGCCCGCGTGCTGGTGGCCGAGGACAAGGACGTGATCCTCGGTGCGGCGGATACCTTCCGTGCGGCCGCGGCCGAGCAGCTGGCCACCTGGGGATCGCGCGTGGGCGTGCCCACCGTAAAGTCCGACGTCGATGGCGCGGATCCCGCGTCCGTCGCCTTCGAGGCGGTAAAGGCCGGTATCGAGCAGGAAGTCGATGTGGTCATGGTGGATACCGCCGGGCGCCTGCAGAACAAGGTGGGCCTGATGGACGAACTGGGCAAGGTCAAGCGCGTGATCGAGAAGCAGGCCACGGTGGACGAGGTGCTGCTGGTGCTGGACGCGACCACCGGCCAGAACGGCCTGAACCAGGCCAAGGTGTTCGCCGACGTCGTCAACATCACCGGCATCGTGCTGACCAAGCTGGACGGCACCGCCAAGGGCGGCATCGTCGTCGCCATCCAGCGCAGCCTCGGCGTGCCGGTGAAACTGGTGGGCCTGGGCGAAGGCGCCGACGACCTGGCGCCGTTCGAGACCGAGGACTTCGTGGACGCGCTGCTGAACTAGCGCCAGCTGGTCTGGTCCGCCAAACGGGCGTTGCTGCCGGACGGGCGCCGGTCGCTGTCCGGCCGGTGCCCGTCGCTGCCAGTCATGCGTCACTCTCGGTCGTGTGCCCGTCGCTGACCACCCCGGCCGCCGTGACGGGTTTTTCACCGGCGGCCGACTCCGGGCCCGCGACACGCAGCGCGATGAGCAGCCCCCAGACAAGGGCCGCGACGGCCAGCACTGTGACGTCGACGCTGCCTCCTGTTTCCGGCCCCAATAGCCAGCTGGTGCCCAGCGAGACGGCACTGAAGGCCAGCACGGTGCGCAGCAATGCGCGTGCGGGCGGCCAGAGCGCGTGCAGCAGGCCGGCGGCGGCCAGCGTGATGCCCAGGGCGCCTTGGACCGGCCAGTGGTCTATGCCCATGGTCCAGTACTCGGGTTCCGAGCCCGCGGCACGCGAGACCCCGACGGCGTACCAGGCGTAGGCGGCCCAGAACGGCAGGGCCAGCACGGCCAGCACCATCAGCGGCCAGTCCACCGCCATCCGCGGCGCCGAAAAGCGCGTCCCGGCGCGCCGGGACGACCACCACAGGCCCCAGGACATGATGCCGAGTGCCGCGGCCATCACCACGGGTCCGGGGCTCGCGCCGAGCAGGGCACCCAAGAGGAGCGCCGCCGTCGTCAGCCACAGCAGGGCGAGCACCGGCGCGATGTCCCTTGGCCGGAACGCCGCCCAGCCGAAAGCCAGTGCGACGGCGAAGGTGGTGAGCACGCCCCAGCTGGTTTCCAGCGCCGCAACCTCGGCGAAATAGGAATCTTCGACGAACATGGTCGACAAGTCGGTCAGTCCGAACCCGGGCAGTACGGCCCAAAACACGACGGCCACCGCCGCCACAACGCGTCCCCCAACGGTCATGGATCAGAGACTAGCGGCGAACGCGGCGCCTGGCTACCGCTGGAATCCAGGTGGGGCTAACAGCTGTTTCCAGGGTTGTTCGCTGCAGGGATCAGCCCGCCGCAGGTTCCTCCTGGGGCTTCACCAGCGTCTCGCGGCCGAAGAGCAGCCACAGGAGCGCCGCCGCCAGCATGATCGCGCCGGTGACCCCGAAGGCCCAGGCGTAGTTGAGCCGGTCGGCGAGCGCTCCGGCCAAGACCGGGCCGATGATCGCGCCCGCGTCGGTGCCCATCTGGAAGACGGCCAGCACCTTGCCGCCGCTGCGGTCGTTGCCGATGATGTCCGCGACGGCGGCCTGCTGCGCCGGTCCGAGCAGTCCGGACCCGAAACCGGCGATGACCGAAGCTGCGACGAACACCGGAACTGACTCGGTGAACCCGATGGCTGCGATCGCGACCCCGGCCACGGTCAGCCCGGCGACCACCAGGGGGCGGCGCCCGGCGGTGTCCGAGAGGCGGCCGGAGAAGGTCAGCGCCAGCGCGTTGCCGACCGCGAAGACGGCCAACGCCAGCCCGGCGGTCTCCGGGCCAGCGCCCAGCACGGCCGCGGCGAAGAGCGGAATCAGCGCCATGCGGACCCCGAACGTGGCCCAGCCGTTGGCGAAGGCGGACACGACGGCGGCCCGGTACCCCGGGTCCGAGAGCGCCTCGCGCAGATCCATCGCCTCGGGAGCCGGAGCGTCGTTGGCCGTGCGGGCGGCGGGTTTCTTGAGCATGACGGCGACGACGGCGGCCGCCACGAGCAGCGCGAGGGCATAGACCACGAACGGCATCCGCAGCCCGAATCCTGCCAGCAGGCCGCCGGCCACCGGGCCGAGGATGCCGCCCATCAGGAACGTGCCGGCATACAGGCTGGAAACCCGGCCGCGGCCGTCCGGCGGGGCCAGCCGCAGGATCAGCGCCATGGCCGACACCGTGAACATGGTGGAGCCGAGGCCGCCCAGGCCCCGGAAGATGAGCAGCTGCCAGTAGTCCTGCGCCAGCGCGCAGGCGCCGGTCGAAGCGGCGACTATCAGCAGCCCGGTCAGGTAGACCCGGCGCTCACCCCAGCGGCCCACCAGCGCGCCGCCCGCCGGCGCGAAGACCAGCCGGGCGAGGGCAAACACGCTGACGATGATGCTGGCAGCCGCGACACCGACGTCGAAACTCGCCGCAAACTGCGGCAGGACCGGCGCCACCAGCCCGTACCCCAGCGCGATGACGAACGCCGCGGCAACGAGGACCTTGATGTCGCGCGGAATCGGAGTGGGTGCGGGCCTGCCCGGACGCTGGAGGCCGGGCAGGCGGAACGGGCGCGCCGTGCGGCGGAAAACTGGCATGCCAACCAGCGTAGCCCGACCCGCGCGCCGGCTCGGTGCCACGCCGGGCCGCGCACCGCCGTCGTCCTCTATGCCACTCTGTGCCGCCGCTCTGTGCCGCTCTCGGTGCCGCGCGAAACACTGCCGAAACACGCCGGTTGCACCGGTTTTACCTGCGCGGGCTTCTTGTAACGCGGCCGCAATGAAGCATCCTGCTGGCCGAAACACGCCGTCGTCAGTCTTGGTTCATCGGTGGGAAATTACCCGCCAACGAACGAGGGGACGTGAAACATGGATCTGTCGGCAGGTCACGTCTGGGTAATGATTTCGGCGGCCTTGGTGCTGCTCATGACGCCGGGACTGGCATTCTTCTACGGCGGGATGACGCGGGCCAAATCGGCCCTGAACATGATGATGATGAGCTTTTCCGCCGTCGCGCTGGTGGCGGTGGTCTGGGTGCTGTGGGGTTACTCGATGAGCGGGGGCGAGGGCGTGGCCCAGCTCTTCGGCAATCCGTTCGCCGCGTTCGGCCTGGAAGGGCTGCTTAGCACCCCTGACCTGATCAGCGCCGGGTACGGTGCCACGTTCGCGATCATCACGGTGGCACTCATCTCCGGCGCCATCGCCGACCGGGCAAAATTCAGCGCCTGGGCGGTCTTCGTGCCGGTCTGGGTCACGCTGGTTTACTGCCCGCTGGCCTTCATGGTCTGGGGCGGCGGCTTGCTGGGGGCCGAGGGAGCCATCGGCGCCTGGGCCGGGGAGGCGATCGATTTCGCCGGCGGCACGGTGGTGCACATCAATGCCGGTGTAGCGGGCCTGATCCTGGCCCTGATTCTGGGCAAGCGCAGAGGCTTCGGCAAGGACCCTGCACAGCGCCCGCACAACATCCCGCTGGTGATGATCGGCGCAGCGATGCTGTGGTTCGGCTGGTTTGGATTCAACGGGGGAGCGGCGGGCACGGCGGAGGAAGCCGGGCTGATCTGGGTCAACACCATGGCCGCCCCGGCAGCCGCCATCGTGGGCTGGCTGGTGACCGAGCGCCTCCGCGACGGCCGTCCCACGTCCCTCGGGGCGGCCTCGGGTGTGGTCGCGGGTCTGGTGGCCATCACCCCGGCCTGCGCCAACGTATCCCCCCTGGGGGCGGTGGGTCTGGGCCTGGTGGCGGGCGTGCTGGCCGCGCTGGCGGTGGGGTTGAAGTACAGGCTGGGCTACGACGACTCGCTGGATGTGGTGGGCGTCCACCTGGTTGCCGGCCTGGTCGGAACGCTGGCCCTGGGCTTCATCGCCCTTCCGGTCGAGGGTGCAGGGGGTGGTCTCTTCTACGGCGGCGGCGTCGCCCAACTGGGGGCGCAGGCCGTGGCGGCGCTGGTCTCGATGGTGTTCTCTGGCGTGCTGACCCTGATCATCGGCTTGGCGATCCACAAGACCCTTGGCTTCCGGGTGACTGCAGAGGATGAGGTCACCGGCGTGGACCTCGCCCAGCACGCCGAATCCGCGTACGAATTCGGCGGCCTGGGCACCGGCGGAACATTCATCCCGCACCCGGCAACCGACCCCAGCGCCCGCAGCACGATCAAGGAAGAGGTCAACGCATGAAACTGGTCACCGCAATCATCCGGCCGGAAAAGCTGGAGGCAGTCCGGAACAGCTTGGAAAGCTACGGGGTCCAAGGGCTGACCGTCAGTGAGGCCAGCGGGTACGGGCGGCAGCGCGGCCACACGGAGGTCTACCGCGGCGCCGAGTACACGGTGGACCTGCTGCCCAAGGTCCGCGTCGAGGTCTTGGTGGGGGACGATTTGGCCGACGACATCGTCGACGTCCTCGTGGCCACCGCCAACACCGGCCGCGCGGGCGACGGCAAGGTCTGGCTGGTGGATGTGCAGGAAGCGGTCCGCGTCCGCACGGGCGAACGCGGCGAGGCTGCCATTTAGGACGGGAACCTTCGGTTCCCTGGCCCGGCTGTTCCGGCCGCCCCTGCGGCGTCCGGAGCAACCGGGTCTTCCGGTGCGCGGGCGTGCACTTTCGGAGTCTGGGCGGCCGGGAAACTGCGGCGGCGCCGCGGTTTCCTCGCCTGAAGGTGGGCTGGTTCCCCCCCAGACGCACCGTCGGCTTCGCGTTCAGTCGTCCGCCGGCTGAGTTGTCCTCCACTGGGAAAGACGGTTCCCCGTTCAGCCATTCGCCGACAGGGAAGGAGGGTTCCCCGTTCAGCCATTGGCTGGCTGAGTTGTCCTCCACAGGGAAGGAGGGTTCCCCGTTCAGCCATTGGCCTGCTGAGTTGTCCTACACAGGAAGGTGTCGGGGGCAGGTTATGCACTTTCCTCGAAGACTCGTTCTACCCGGGGCGTGGGCTGCGTAGCGTTGAAGTATGGCAGCGGAACCGTTGGACGAGGCACAGGAGCCGGAGGAATCCTCCGGTACCCCTGCCGCGTCCGACAATGGTGCCGGGCCCGACAATGGTGCCGCGCCCGACAATGGTTCCGCCGAATCGGTACCGGTCCCGCGGGGGTGGGCGGACGACTGGCAGGAGCTGGGACCGGCGGAACTGGCCGGCCTGCTCGCCGGCACCGACCCCGCGGCCCTGGACGATTGGTCGACCCTCGACTACCTTCAGGCGGTGCGCAAACACGAGGCCTGGACCCAGTCCCGCCGGCTGCGGGCCGTGCACCGCCTGGTGGTGCTCCGCCCGGCAACCGGGCCCGACGCCGGGGCGCCGGACGGGATCTGCCGGCACGCCGCCGCCGAGCTGGCACCCATCCTGGCTCTGCCCCGCCAACGCGCGGCAGCGGAACTGGCCGACGCACACCAGATCGCCACCTGCCTGCCCGCCACCCTCGCCGCCCTGGACAACGGCGACCTCGACCTGCCCCGCGCCACCGCCATCGCCCGCAAAGGCGCCGGCCTGTCGCCCGAGGCCCTGGCCGGCTACGAAGCCCGCGTTGTTCCCGGCGCCGGGACCATCACCCTGGAATCCGTCCAGGCCCGGGCCCGCACCGTCCGCGACCGGCTGCACCCCGAACCCCTCGAGATCCGGCACCGTGCCGCGATGGAACGCCGCACCGTGCAATACCAGCCCCAGGACGACGGGATGGCCGAACTCTACATCCGCACCAGCGCGGACAAAGCGCTGCTCGCCTACAACCTGATGCAGGCCCACGCCCGCAAACTCCAGACCGCGGACGAAACCCGCACCCTGGGCCAACTCCGCGCCGACGTGTTCACCGACATGCTCCTGCGCTACCCAGGCCACGCCTACCAGCCCGCCACAGCCACAGACACAGACACCGGAACCGCAGCCGGCGACACAACCGCCACCCAGACGGCCACCGACAACTGCGGAACAGCGGCCACCCAAACCGCAGCCAACTTGCGGGAAACGGCCCAGTCCGGAACTGCTGCCGCAACCGCAGCTGCAACCGGGTCCGCAGCCGCCGGGACTCTACCGGGCACCACCAAAGGAACCTGCCCCGAAATCCCGGACACAGGAGTTGCGGCGGACACCGCCCGAGACACGGCAGCCGGAGGGACGGCAGGGCAGGGGCCCTGTACCTGCGGTGCCGGGAATGTGACCGCCTCGGTCGCCGTCACCGCGCCCCTGCACACCCTGCTCCGGCTCGCCGAAGAACCCGGCGACCTCACCGGCTACGGGCCGATCCCGCCGGGCATGACCCGCGACCTTGCCGCGCTGGCCAAGTCCTGGTTGATCGTGCTCAGCGATGACTATGGCAAGGCAGCCGCCGTCGCCAAAGACCTGCGCCACCCGCCCGAATGGCTCAAACGCCTCGTCCGGCTACGCGACCGCCACTGCCGCGACTACGGCTGCACCGTCCCCGCCGACCACTGCGACATCGACCACACCATCGCCTGGGAAGACGGCGGCACAACAGTCATCGAAAATCTCAGCGCCAGATGCAAACCCGGGCACAAAACCAAACACCACGGCGGCGGAACCGTCACCCAAGACCCCGACGGGACCCTCCACTTCACCACCCGCTCCGGCCACACCCACACCACCACCCCCGACCAAGGCTGGACACTCACGATCCCCTCAGCCCCCGGCGCAGAAGAAGCCACGGAAAGCCCGGGCAACGGAGCCAAAAGTCCCCGGGACTGTACCCGCGGCGAGGGCGACACCGGCGGCGGCGAAGCCACGGACGGCCCATGGGACAACACTCAGCCGCCGTTCTAGACGCCCTGCCACCCGTTCTAGGTAATTGGCGGCCCTATTTACGTCAGGGGAGCGGCCTGTCGCTCCGGGAAGTTGACCAACCGGCCGGACCGTTGCTGCCCGCTTCGTACTCTTCCAGCGGCACCTCGTCTTTTTCCCAGGCCTTCAGCACGGGCTCGACTATCCGCCAGCACTCCTCGGCGGTATCCCCGCGGACGGACAGGAGCGGGTCGCCGCGCAGCACGCCTTCCAACACTTCGCCGTAGGGCAGCAGGTCGGCCGAGTGCAGGTCGGCGCTCAT
Source organism: Arthrobacter sp. B0316-1-20 (assembly GCF_059091865.1). Classification (NCBI taxonomy): domain Bacteria; kingdom Bacillati; phylum Actinomycetota; class Actinomycetes; order Micrococcales; family Micrococcaceae; genus Arthrobacter; species Arthrobacter sp. B0316-1-20. The sequence goes on from NZ_JBNHHC010000003.1 coordinate 246,904, forward strand.
GACCGCCCGGTCCAGAGTGAAGATGTCGCCGGGACCGTTCACATCGATCTCAAGTTGAAGGGTTTCGGGTCCGAGCCCGATCCGCAGCCGCGTCGGGGCGTCGATGCCCTTGAAGCCCGTCGGCAGGTGGTTGACCGGCCTAAAGGTGATGATTACTTCCTTCTGCGGCTTGCCCAAAGCCTTGCCCGAGCGGAGGATGAACGGCACGCCGGACCACCGGGAGTTGTTGATTGAGACTTCAACCTCGGCCAGGGTTTCGGTCTTCTTGGCCGGGTCCACGCCCTGTTCGTCGGCGTAGTCCGGGATGTCGCGGTCGCCGATCCTGCCGGCGGTATAGCGGGCACGCCGAGTGCTCTTGCCGAAATCCGGGTTGACGCTGCTGGCGCGCAGGACGCTGCCGATATGGTCGCGCAGGTCCCGCTCATGGATGGTGGCCGGGGCGTTGAGGGCTGTCAGCGCCATCACCTGCAACAAGTGGCTTTGGATCATGTCACGCAGCGCGCCGGCCCCGTCGTAGTAACGGGCACGGCCCTCCAAAGCCAGCCCCTCATCGTAGAAGATCTCGACTTTCGCCACATGTTCATTGCTGAGCAGCGGCTCCAGCAAGCGGTTGGCGAAGCGCAGGCCGAGGATGTTGAAGACCGTTGCCTTGCCCAGGAAGTGGTCCACCCGGTGGATATGGTCCTCCGGCACCAGCTTCAGCAGCGTCTTGTTCAGCGATGCGGCCGATTCACGGCTGGAGCCGAACGGCTTTTCCAACACCAGCCGTGTTCCCTCCGGCACGTCCTCGGGCCGGAGCAGCTCGCAGGCTTTCTGGCTGACCGCGGGCGGCAGGGCAAAGAACACGGCCACCGGGCAATCCAGCGCGGCCAGCAATTCCGCCAGTGCGCCCTCCACCGTCACGTCCACCGAGTGGTACCGCGTGTTTTCCTGGACGTCGCGCAGTTGCCGCCGTCCGTCGTCGTTCGCGTCCACCGCGCAGGAATCGAAGGCGCCGCGGACGCGTTCCTGCCACCTGCCCTCGTCCCAGTCATCCGAGCCGGCGCCCACTACTTTCAGCCCGCTGGTCCTGCCTTGCGCGATCAATTTGCCCAGCCCGGGCAGCAGCAGCCGGCCGGTCAGATCGCCGGAAGCTCCCAAAATCAGCAACGTCCGGATCTGCAGCGGCCCCTCGGCTGCGGGGGCGGACACGTCCTCGGGCTGGGTCTTTTCCTGTGTCTGGGTCTGTTCAACGCTCACGTTCCCACCTTGCCACGGCTGTACCGCAGGGGGAACGGTCCATGGGCCGGGCGAGCTCGGACCCCACCGGCGTTCCTCCTTGCCGCGGTTCCTCGGCGGGATATGAGCCGACGGCCGAGTGGTCGCGATTTCCGGCGCGACTGCTGCCACCGCCAGTTGATACCCTTAAGTGCTGAACTCCGGCGCGGCCCGGGGACTGTGAACCAGATCGACGAAAGTAGACACGGCGCGTGTTCAATTCACTCTCTGACCGGTTGGCCTCGACCTTCAAGAATCTGCGCGGCAAGGGACGGCTGTCCGAGGCCGACGTCGACGCCACCGTTCGCGAAATCCGGCGAGCCCTGCTCGACGCCGACGTCGCGGTGCCCGTGGTGCGCGAGTTCGCGGCCCACGTGAAGGAACGCGCGCTCAGCGAAGAGGTCTCCGCGGCCCTGAACCCGGCCCAGCAGGTCGTCAAGATCGTCAACGACGAGCTGGTCAACATCCTCGGCGGGGAGACCCGGCGCATCAAGCTGGCCAAGACCCCGCCGACGGTGATCATGCTCGCCGGCCTGCAGGGTGCCGGCAAGACCACCCTGGCGGGCAAGCTGTCCAAGTGGCTCAAGGGCCAGGGCCACAGCCCGCTGCTGGTGGCCGCCGACCTGCAGCGACCCAATGCCGTGACCCAGCTCCAGGTTAACGGCCAGCGCGCCGGCGTGCCGGTCTACGCCCCGCACCCGGGCGTGCAGTCCGAGTTCGACGCCGTTACCGGCGATCCGGTGGCCGTGGCCCGCGACGGCGTGGCCGAGGCGCGGCAAAAGCTGTACGACGTCGTCATCGTGGACACCGCCGGCCGACTCGGCGTCGATGCCGAGATGATGCAGCAGGCAGCTGACATCCGCGCCGCCGTCAACCCGGACGAAGTCCTCTTCGTGATCGACGCGATGATCGGCCAGGACGCTGTCAACACCGCGCAGGCGTTCAACGAAGGCGTCAATTTCACCGGCGTTGTCCTCTCCAAGCTCGACGGCGATGCGCGCGGCGGCGCGGCGCTCTCCGTCGCGTCGGTGACCGGCAAGCCGGTGATGTTCGCTTCCACCGGCGAAAATTTGGACGACTTCGAGATCTTCCACCCGGACCGGATGGCCAATCGCATCCTCGACATGGGCGACATGCTCACCCTGATCGAGCAGGCGGAAAAGTCCTGGGACAAGGGCGAAGCCGAGCGGATGGCCCAGAAGTTTGCCGACCAGGAAGACTTCACCCTGGACGACTTCCTCGCCCAGATGCAGCAGATCCGCAAAATGGGCTCGATGAAGAAGATGCTCATGATGATGCCCGGCGCCGCCAACATGCGCCAGCAGCTGGAGAACTTCGATGAACGGGAAATCGACCGCGTGGAGGCCATCGTTAGGTCGATGACCCCGCACGAGCGCGTTGCCCCGAAGATCATCAACGGCTCCCGCCGAGCCCGCATCGCCAAGGGCTCCGGCGTGCACGTGTCCGAGGTCAACGGCCTGCTGGAGCGTTTCGGCCAGGCCCAGAAGATGATGAAGAAGATGGCCCAGGGCGGCGGCATCCCGGGCATGCCGGGCGTGGCCGGGCCGGGCGGCTTCGGTGGCGCCCGGAAGAAGCAGCAAACCGCCAAGGGCAAGAAGAAGGCCCGCTCCGGCAACCCGGCCAAGGCGGCACAGGAGCTGCGCGAGGCCGAGGAACGCCGGAAGAACAAGGCCTCCGTTCCCGCCGGAAGCGCCTTCGGCGTCCCGCAGGACGGGCAGGACTTCGACCCGTCGGCGCTGAACCTGCCCAAGGGATTCGAAAAGTTCCTCGGCAAGTAGCCCCGAAGCTGTAGCCGCCAAGGCCTACCGCGAAGGCTGTACCGCTGCAGATAAATGCCCCGTCGATTCTCGGCGGGGCATTTGCCATTCCGCCGGCGGGGGCGCTTATCCACGCCGCGCCGCGCTTTCCATGCTCCGGAAGGTAAGCTGGTTGTCGAATCGTTTCAACGGGGGGACACGGACCGGCGGATTACGCGGCTTCTCTGCACGGGCGGCCCATTCGCTCGGCGACAACCGGCCACCGGCGGCAGCGCAGCGAAGGAGTTTTGTGGCAGAGCAGGCACGCGGCGACGACGACGGCCAGCCCGGAAAGCGGCGGGACACCGTCGCGGTGATCGTGCGCAGTGTCGGCGGCTCCGTGGTGCTGGTGGACAATCCCGGCGGGCCCCGGCTGCCGGCGGCGCCGGTCCGGCCGGGCGAAGACCCGCGCGCGGCAGCGGCCCGAGTGCTCGCCGAGTCCTCCCTGCTCGTACCGCCCGGGCGCATCCTCGCACTGGATTACCAGCCGCTGGACGGCGAAGCCGCGGAAGCCATTACCTTCGTGTACGACGGCGGAACGTACGACGGCGGTGAGCTCGCCGCCGGTGCCGGGGGACAGGCGGTCTTCCTGCCCGTCGAGCAGGCCGAAGCTGTCCTGGGCCCGGCGCAATCGGCCCAGCTGGCCGCGGGGCTCCGGGCCCACGAACTGCTCACCGTGGTTGAACTGCGCCACGGGCAGCCGCTGCGGACCGGGCAGTTGCGCGTCCCGGAACGAGAACTGGTGCCCCACGTCTGGGCGGCGGAGGCCGCCGGCGACTCCAAGGGAACCGTGGGTTCCGGCGTTTAGTATTTCTCCCATGGCAGTCAGTGGCAGCGGGGAGCGGGTGGTCTTTGTCCACGGCACCGACAGCTTCGGGGCCGCCGCCTGGCCGCGCCAGCACCGCCTCGCCGGACGCTACGACTGCCTGTTCCTGCGCCGCCACGGGTTCGACCCGCAGGCTGAGCCCCGGCCGACCGACTTTGACGAGGACGCCCGGATCGTCGGCCGGCACCTCGGCCCGGGTGCCCACGTCGTCGCTCACGCCCAGGGTGCCGTCGCGGCGATGATGGCCGCGGTCGAACAGCCCGGCAGGGTGCACTCGCTCACGTTGTTCGAACCCGCCTGCCTGTCCTTGACCGCGGACCTGCCGGCCACCCGTGCCTACCGCGAGCGGCTGGAGCCGTTGTTCGACGCGCGGCGGGAGCTGACCGACGAGGAATACCAGCGCGCCTTCGTCCGGCTGGTAGTCGGCGCAGAAGCGCTGCCGCTGGCCACCGTGGCGGACCGGGCACAGGCGATGCGGGTCCGCCTGCAGGCGCCGCCCTGGCAGGCGCCGCTGCACATCGTGCCGGGCCTGCCCACCCTGGTGGTCACCGGCGGCTGGGAACCGCTGTACGAGGAAGTGGCCGAATACCTGGCCGCCACCGGCGCCGTCCACCGCCACGCCGGCGGGCACCACCGCCCGCAGGACACGGACCGGGGCCATGCCCTGCTGGCGGCCTTCCTGGCCGGGGCAACACTGCCGGACTGATCAGAGGTTGCTAGCGTGGAGCTATGAATGAATCAGCCTGGGAACCGGCGTCAGGACAGCTGTGGTGGCCGTGGCCGCTGGACGAAGCGGGCGTGGCCGCCCTGCAGCAGCAGCTCACCGACCGTTCGCTGCTCGGTGCCTTCGCGGGCGGCGCCCCCCAGGCCGGCGACAGCGTTGTCTCCGTGCTCCTGGCCGTGAACGGGGAACAGCGCGCCGCCGTCCTGGATCCGGCCGGCCGGGCAGTGCCCGGGCCCGACGTCGCGGCCCTGGTCCGCGGGCTCTCTGCCGACCTGGGGGCGGCCGTGGAGATTGACGGCATCGAATACGAGGCACCGGCACCGGACGCGGCTTTGGAAGTGGAGGAGATGCCGGAACCGGACGAGGCCGAGGAGCTCGAAGCGCCGGACGCCGCCGAGCTGCGCACCGTGCTGGTGGGCCGGTTCCGGCGCGAGGACCTGATGATGTTCGGCGCCCTCAACGGCGTGGAACTCCACGTCTTGGAGCCCGATGCGGGCACGCCGGGCGCGCCGGGCGCGCCGGACCGGGCCGCACCCGGCCAGCGGATCGTCTTGGTCTACGGGGAGGCCGCGCCCGGGCTCTACAACTGGCCGGCCTCGGCCAAACCGATCGTGGCGCTGATGGACCTGGACGGCTTCCGCGCCGTCGAGGCATGGCTGCCGGGCACGCGGAGCGACCCGGACACCAGCTTCTGGCACGCCTGGGAGGCGCCGGCCAAGCCGTTCCCTTCGGCGTCCCGGGCCGACGCCGAGGCGCTGCGGCTGCTCGGCCGGATCGTGCACCCGGAAGGCCCCGACACGCAACGGCTCAGCGATGTGCTGGGCCTGGAACCGGGCGCCGTCGAGGGGCTGCAGGACCTGCTGTCCTCCCCGGACGAGCCCGGGATCCTGGCCCGCGCCGGGCAACTGCTGCAACTGCCGCCGATCGCCGCCCGGCTCGCCGAAGGGTCGCTGCAGCCCGACCGGGTCCCCGGGATGGAATCGATTCCCGTCCAGTCCATCGGCAAGGCGCTGCTGGAACTGGCCAGCACTCCGGCCGAGGGCAGGGGGCCGTTGGCGGCGTGGCAGCGCGCCGTCGTCGCGCGCCCGGCCCTGCTGGCCGGCAGCGCCGCAGCGGCCGCCACCGGCGCCGCCCTGCTGTTCCGCGCCGCCGGACGGCGGCCCGCAAGCTCCCGGTTCCTGCGCGCGGGCGCGCTGGGGCTGGTGCTGCAGGCGGCCGGAGACGTGGCCCTGGGCAGCTACCTGGCGTACCGGCGCCGCCGCTGACCACTGATACACCGGCAGGCGTTCGGACTGGAATAAACGTGAAGCTTCAAGTATTGTTAATTGCATGAACATTCAAGTAAACCCCCAGGACCTGCTCTCGGCCGACCTCAGCATGGGCACCGTGATGCTCAAGGTCGGCGACATGAAGAACATGACCAACTACTACCAGCAGGCGCTGGGACTGGACCCGGTCTCCGAGGGACTCGGCGGGGTTTACCTGGGCCGCGGCACCACGCCGCTGCTCCACCTGGCCCCGGCCAACGGGCTGCAGCTGCCGTCCCGCGGCGAAGCCGGCCTCTTCCACACCGCCTTCCTGTTCGAGAACCAGTCGGATCTGGCCGCCACCGTGGCCACCGCGGCGCAGACCGACCCCTCCCGGTTCGCCGGCAGCGCCGACCACCTGGTCAGCGAGGCGTTCTACTTCACCGACCCGGAGGGCAACGGCATCGAGCTCTACTGGGACCGCCCCCGCGACCAGTGGTCCTGGAACGAGACCGCCGACGGCAAGGAGGTCCACATGGACAGCCTGGCCCTGAACCCCCAGACCTACCTGCAGAGCCACCTGACCGAGGAGTCGCTGTCCACCCAGCGCGAGGCCGGCGCCGGGATCGGCCACGTGCACCTGCAGGTCGGCGACACCAACGTCGCCGAGGAATTCTACGTGAAGACCCTCGGCTTCGAACGCACCGCCGGCTGGCACGGCCAGGCACTGTTCGTCGCCGCCGGCGGCTACCACCACCACATGGCCATGAACGTCTGGAACAGCCGCGGCGCCGGGCCGCGCAAGGACACCCTGGGCCTGGGCGAGGTGCTGATCCACGTGCCGACCGAGGACGAGGTCGGCGCCCTGACCGAACGCCTCACCAGCGCCGGCATCGCCCACCACCACACCGGGGCCGAGCTGCGCTTCGAGGACCCGTGGCGCAACCAGCTGCGCGTCGCCGTCGGCTGAGGCGCAATCCCGCCCGGTGCGGCTAGGCTGAAGAGGTACCACTCGGTCTAGCCGCGGAAGGACCTGCAGATGTCCGGAACCACCGAAATCTTCGTCGCCACCCACGATGTCGCCGTCCGGCGCGCCGCCGAGCTTGAGGCCAGCGTCGACTCCCGCCGGGAAACCGACGGGCCGATGGCCGAGGTCGAGGATGCGCCCAGCCTTCGCCTCAACGGGGTCACCGACCTGGAGATCGAGATCCTCGGCGGCCTGGCCGCGAAGGCCGTCGGCGCCGCCGGCGGCGAGGCCCTGGACATGGCCGACGTCTCCAGCGACTACCTGATGGTTGCCCCGGATGCCATGGTCCAGTCGCTGGCCGAACTGCTGACCTACACCGACGACGACGGTGCCTCCCTGATCCCGGAGGTTGCCTCGCGGTGGGCCGCCGAAGAGGACATGCCGTTCAGCGGGGCCATCGCCGAAGACAACGTGCGCCGGATTGCACAGCTGGCGTCGCTGGCGGAGCAGGCCGAACGCCAGCAGCTCTACGTCTGGTCCACGACCGCCGAAGCCTGACAATTCCCGGGTCGAGCGGCCTGAAGTGCCTGCCGCCGAACCGGTGGCAACGCGCCGCCGTCGCCAAGTCGCGCGGATTGGTTCCCATCTGGCACAATAGACAGGTACTCGATCTGCGCGGCCCCTCTCTCCGCGTGTGTATCTTGTCCTTTGAACCCCAACCATGGCCCGCCCCACGGGAGCAGACATACGGGTTCGCCCATTTTCAGAACCAGGAGTGACCACAACAGTGGCCGTAAAGATTCGCCTTAAGCGCTTCGGTAAGAAGTTCTCTGCCCACTACCGCGTCGTTGTCATGGATGCCCGCGCCAAGCGCGACGGCCGTGCCATCGAGGAGATCGGGCAGTACCACCCGACCGAAGAGCCCTCGTTCATCGAGATCAACTCCGAGCGTGCCCAGTACTGGCTCGGCGTCGGCGCCCAGCCGACCGCGCAGGCCGAAGTTCTGCTCAAGATCACGGGCGACTGGCAGAAGTTCAAGGGTATTGAGGGCCAGGAAGGCACCCTCAAGACCAAGGCTGCCAAGGAAGCCTTCGTGGCTCCCGAAAAGGACTCCGTGATCGTCCCCGAGGCCATCACCCCGAAGGCCAAGAAGGAAGAAGCTGCCGAGGCTCCGGCCGAGGAAGCAGCCGCAGACGAAGCCGAAAAGGCTGAGTAATGCTGGCCGAAGCGCTCGATCATCTGGTCCGCGGGATCGTTGACAGTCCTGACGACGTCAAGGTAACGCAGAAGAGCAACCGCCGCGGTGACATCATCGAGGTGCGTGTTCATCCGGAGGATCTGGGCCGCGTCATCGGCCGCCAGGGCCGCACCGCCCGCGCACTGCGCACCGTGGTGAACGCCTTGGCCGATGACCAGGTCCGCGTGGATGTGGTCGATACCGACCGCCGCCGCTGATCCGGATCGGCGCCTGCCCGGCATCGAGCCGGGCACCATTCCATAACCTCCGGCCCCTGTACCAGATAATGGTCCAGGGGCCGGACGTTTTTCTTCCAAAGGAGTCTGCATGCAGGTACAAGTTGCCCGGATCGGCAAGCCGCACGGCATCCGGGGCGAGGTCACGGTCCAGGTGCTGACCGACGCCCCGGCCGATCGCTTCGTCCCCGACGTCGAGCTGACCGTGGAGCCGGCCGGCCTGGGGCCGCTGACGGTGCGCAGTGCCCGCTGGAACAAGGACATCCTGCTGCTGGGTTTCCATGAAGTCGCCGACCGCAACGGCGCCGAAGAACTCCGCGGCGCCAGGCTCTTCGTCGACACCGAGGACGTCGAGGACGACGACGACGCGTGGTACGAGCACGAGCTCGTCGGCCTCGAGGTGCGCATCGGGGAAGACGTGGTCGGCAAGGTCTCCGGCCTGAACACCATGCCCGCCCAGGACCTGCTGGTCGTGGAGGACCTGGACGGCGGGGAAGTCCTCGTGCCGTTCGTCGAGGAGATCGTGCCGGAGGTAAACGTGGAGGCCGGCTTTGTCCGGCTCACCCCGCCGGCCGGGCTGTTCGAGCTGAACTCGCCGGATGCGCAGGAGGCCCCCGACGACGGCGAGGGGGAGCGCTAGGTGCGCATCGACGTCGTCAGCATCTTTCCGGAGTACCTGGCCGCGCTGGACCTGTCGCTGATCGGCAAGGCGCGCCAGGACGGGCTGCTGCAGCTGCAGGTCCACGACCTGCGCGACTTCACCACCGACCGCCACCGCACCGTCGACGACACTCCCTACGGCGGTGGCGCGGGCATGGTCATGAAGCCCGAACCCTGGGCGCAGGCGCTCGAATCGGTCGTTGCCGCGAGCCCCGGCGGAGACCTGCCGGCGCGCCCGGATCCCGGCGCGGACACGGTCCCCGAACCGGCCGCCGCCCGGCCGGTCCTGATCGTCCCGTCCCCGGCCGGCGAGGTCTTCAACCAGGCCCTCGCCTACGAGCTCGCCGCCGAGGACCATCTGGTGTTCGCCTGCGGCCGCTACGAAGGCATCGACGAGCGAGTCCTCGACTGGGCGGGCGGACATTTCCGGGTCCGCCCGGTCAGCCTCGGCGACTACGTGCTGAACGGGGGAGAGGTGGCCGTGCTGGCGATGGTCGAGGCCGTGGGCCGGCTGGTTCCCGGCGTCGTCGGCAACCCCGACTCGCTGGTGGAGGAGTCCCACTCGGACGGACTGCTGGAGTATCCGGTCTACACCAAACCCTCCGAGTGGCGCGGCCGCGGTATCCCGGACGTGCTGCTCAGCGGCAACCACGCCAAGATTGCCCGGCACCGCCGCGACGAACAGCTGCGCCGCACCGCCGCGCGCCGCCCGGACCTGGTCCTGGCCCTGGATCCGGAAACCCTGGACAAGCAGGACCGCGCCACCCTGGCCGGTCTCGGCTACACCGTCACGCCCGAGCGGGTCGTGCCGGATTCGGCGCACCCGGAGCTTCAGCCACACCGCATGTAGGGCTGGGGCGGCATGCAGGGCTTGGGCGGCGGAATTAGAGCTTGGGCCCTGCCGTGTGGCAAAATAGAGGATTGTGTCCGCTGGGCACGTTCCTGCCACAGGGGGAGCGTCGCCAACAGCCGGACTCTCCGGCCGCCGATTCCCGGATGGCCGGTTTCCTGAATTTCGGCAGCGACCGTTGCAGGCACCGCCTGACCGTCCTGCCGTGACCAAAGTGAATGACCTGTGGCGTTCACCAGGAGTGAGAAATGCATATCCTCGACTCTGTTGACGCAGCATCGCTGCGCAGCGACGTTCCCGAGTTCCGCGCCGGCGACACCGTCAAGGTGCACGTGAACATCATCGAAGGCAAGACCGCCCGTATCCAGGTTTTCCAGGGTTTCGTCATGGGCCGCCAGGGCCATGGTGTCCGCGAGACCTTCACCGTCCGCAAGGTTTCCTTCGGCGTGGGCGTGGAGCGTACCTTCCCGGTACACTCCCCGATCATCGACCACATCGAGGTCGTCACCAAGGGCGACGTGCGCCGCGCCAAGCTGTACTACATGCGCAAGCGCCACGGCAAGGCAGCCCGCATCAAGGAGAAGCGCGACTTCGGCACCGCCAAGTAAAGTTGCCCACCGGCAACTTCTTGACCTAACCAGTGCAGCACCTCCCTGGTTCCCCCGAAGCCTCGGGGGAACAACCAAGACGCCGGCCCGGACTTCCGGGCTGGCGTTTTGTGTTGGCCGTCGTCGCCTGCGCCGTGGTGCTCAGCGCCGTCGTGCGCGCCACGCTGCTGGACGTGTACTACATCCCGTCCGGCTCGATGGAGCCGCTGCTGGAGACCGGCGACCGTGTCCTGGTTTCCCGCACCGACTACCACTTCGGCGGGATCCGGCGGGGCGACCTGGTGGTCTTCGACGGGCGGGGCTCGTTCGCGCCCTTTAACAGCGGCAAGTCCCCGTTCGTGGACGCCGCGCAGCAGGCCGGCCAGTGGCTGGGCATTGCCGGCAGCGACACCATCTACGTGAAGCGCGTGATCGGCCTGCCGGGGGACTCGGTCGAGTGCTGCGGCCCGGACGGACGGCTGCTGGTCAACGGCGAGCCCGTCGAGGAGGATTACCTCTTTCCCGGCGACGCGCCCAGCGAGGTGGAGTTCTCGGTCCAGGTGCCCAAGGATAGATTGTGGTTAATGGGGGACCACCGGTCGGCCTCGGCCGATTCGCGGGCCCTCCTCGGCGCGCCCGGCGGCGGCATGGTCCCCGTCGAGCGGGTCATTGGCCGCCCGATGAGCATCATCTGGCCGCTCGACCGGGTGTCCGGGCTGGACCGGATACAGTTGGATGCCCAGCCAGCGGAGAATCGAGGATAGTGAGTATGGACCAGGACCCGAAGGACACTGGCGGGTACCAGCCGGATGCCTCCGGGCCGCGGAAGCGCGAACGCCAGCGCGAACGGCAGAGCGAACGCAAGAACGCCGGGCGGAACTCCCTGTTGTCGTGGCTGAAGGAGATCGCCACGATCGTCGCGGTCGCCGTCGTCCTCTCTTTCCTGATCAAGACCTTCCTCTTCCGCGCCTTCTTCATCCCGTCCACCTCGATGGAGGACACGCTCGAGGTCGACGACCGGATCTTCGTGAACCTGCTGGTCCCGCAGCCGTTTGAGCTCAGCCGCGGCGACGTGGTGGTTTTCCAGGACAAGCTCAACTGGCTGCCGCCGAACGGGGCGGATGAAGGCAACTGGTTCCAGCAGATCCTCACCTTCGTCGGACTGATGCCGGACGCGTCCCAGCAGCACCTGGTCAAGCGCGTCATTGGCCTGGGCGGCGACCAGGTGGTCTGTTGCGACGCCGATGGCCGCATCTCGGTCAACGGGGAGCCGCTGGACGAGGATCCCTACCTGGCGCCGGGCTCGGACAACACCCGGATTCCCTTCGACGTGACGGTGCCCGAGGGTAAAATCTGGGTCATGGGCGACAACCGGAACCATTCCGCGGACTCGCGCGAACACCAGGACGAGGCGTCGAGGGGCTTCGTGGACCTCGAATCCGTCGAGGGCAAGGCCAGCGTCATCGCCTGGCCGCTGGACCGGCTGGGCTTCCTGGGCAATTACCCCGAGGTCTTCGACGGCGTCCCGGAACCGTCCGAAGCGTCCGGCGGCGGGAAGCCGGCCCTGGCCCGGCAGGACGAGGCGCCGTGACCGGCAGGAACCCCACGCTGCGCTTCGAGCGGTCCTTTGCGGAGGCGGGCCACCGGCTGGTCGCCGGTGCGGACGAAGTGGGCCGCGGGGCCCTGGCCGGACCGGTCAGCGTAGGGATGGTCGCCATCGACGCGACCTCGGCCAAGCAGATCCGCGGCGTCCGCGACAGCAAACTGCTCAGCCCGGCGGACCGGGTGGCCCTGGTGCCCAAGATCCACAAGTGGGCGACGGCCTACGGCGTGGGGCATGCCAGCGCCGCCGAAATCGACGCGCTGGGCCTGATGGCGGCCCTGCGGCTGGCCGGCGCGCGGGCCTGGGGCCAGGTGCTGGCCACCGCGCGCCCGGACATCGTGATCCTCGACGGCAACCACGACTGGCTGTCGGCGGGGGAGCCGTCGCTCTTCGACGACGTCGCGCAGCCCGGCTGCGACGCACCGGTCCGGACCAGGATCAAGGCGGACCTGCAGTGCCTCAGCGTGGCCGCGGCCAGCGTCCTGGCGAAGGTGGAGCGCGACGCGATGATGACCGGCTACGCCGCGGACTATCCGGACTACGCCTGGGACATTAACAAGGGCTACGCCACCGCCGCGCACCGCGCCGCCCTGCTGGGCATCGGCCCCTCGGAGCTGCACCGCCGAAGTTGGCGGCTGACCCCCGAGGAACCGCTGATGCCCGCCGTCGAACTCGCGGAGTAAACGCCGCGGGGCAATCTGGGGCAGGATGGATACATGAGCGCCGAAGACCTTGAGAACTACGAGACCGACATGGAGCTGCAGCTCTACCGGGAGTACCGCGATGTCGCCGGCCTGTTCAGCTACGTCGTGGAGACCGAGCGCCGCTTCTATCTGGCCAACCACGTGGACCTGCAGGCGCGCTCTGCCGACGGCGAGATCTACTTCGACCTGACCCTGCAGGACGCGTGGGTCTGGGACGTCTACCGTTCCGCCCGGTTCGTGAAATCCGTGCGCGTGATCACGTTCAAGGACGTCAACGTCGAGGAACTGGCAAAGAACGACGACCTGACCCTGCCCAAGGGCGGGCTCGGCGGCTGAGCGGCTACCGGCCGCCGACCCCGTCCAGGGTGATGTACGTCTTGCGGACGGTGTCGTGGACTTCCCACGTGCCCTTCCAGCCGGCGGGCATGACGACGGTGTCGCCCGCGCCGGCTTCCACCGGCTTCTGCCCCTCGGCGGTGATGGTGACCCGCCCGGCCAGGATCTGGCAGACCTCGTGGTAGCCGTCCCGCACCGCGGTGAACAAACCGGGGGAGCACTCCCAGATGCCCACGTTGAGGCTGTCCGCGCTCCAGATTTCGCGCGATGCCTCCTGCTGCCCCTCTGTGACCGCCGTGGGCTTGGGCCCGGGCGCTCCGAGCGCGGCGTGGGGCGCCGCCGGGAGGTGAATGGTGTCAATGGACATGGTTGATCCTTTCCAAGGGGTGGGCCGCGCTGGTCGGGCAGGGCATGCTCGCGCCGCCCGACCAGCGCGAAGTACTTCAGGCGCGGCCGGAGATGAGGTCTGCGGCCTTGGCAATCGGGGAGGTTGAGGTGCGGCCGGAGTTCTCCGACTTGTCCGCGGCGTAGTACGCCGCGTACATGGCCTGGACGGCAATCCAGCGCAGGGGTTCCACTTCCCAGGTGCGCACCCGGCGGTTCACCCACGGCATGGTGGTCAGTTCGCTCTCCGTATCCAGCACCAGGTCCCGCAGTGTGCGGCCGGCCAGGTTCGTCGCGGTCACGCCGGTGCCGACATACCCGCCGGCCCAGCCGATGCCGGTCTCCCGATCCAGGCCGACGGTGGCCTTCCAGTCGCGCGGGACGCCCAGCACACCGGCCCAGGCATGGTCGATCCGTGCGCCGCGGGTGGCCGGGAACATGTCGTGCAGGATCGCGGCCAGGTTCTGGATGGTCTCGGGCTGGGTGGCCCCGTCCGTGTCCGTTTTGGAGCCAAACCGGTAGGGCACGCCGCGCCCGCCGAGCGCAATCCGGTTATCGGCCGTGCGCTGGGCGTACATGTAGGCGTGCGCCATGTCGCCCACGGTGTCGAACTCATTCCACCCGATCGCCGCCCAGGCGTCGTCTCCGAGGGGCTCGGTGGCGATCATCGACGAATTCATCGGGAGCCATTCGCGGTGCGAGCCCTTCAGGTTCGCGGTGAAGCCCTCCGTCGCCCGCAGAATGTACTCGGCCCGGACATCACCCCTCTCCGTCCACGCCAGCCGGGGGCTGATTTCGGTGACGGTGGTGTCTTCGTAGATGCGCACGCCCAAAGCTTCCACCCTTTCCGCCAGGCCGCGCACCAGCTTGGCCGGATGGATCCGGGCACAGTGCGGCTGGTGGACGGCGCCGAGCGTGCCGGCAATCCGGACCCGCTCGCTGCTTTCGGCCGCGCTCAGCAGGCGGACGCCGGCCTCGGGCCACTCGGCCTCGGCTGCGGCCAGGGCCTTGAGCCGTTCCAGCTGGGCCGGATTGCGGGCCACATTCAGCTCGCCGCCCTTGCGGACACCGGCGTCGATGCCCTCCGCACCGGCGACCGCGATAACCTCGTCCACCGTCTCGTTCAGCAGCGTCTGGAAGCGGCCCACCAGCGCACGGCCGTGCGCCTTGACGTACTGGCCGCGGCCGCCGGTGATGCTGTTGGTCAGCCAGCCGCCGTTGCGGCCCGAGGCGCCGAAGCCGGCGAAGCGGCTCTCCAGCACGACGATATCCAGCTCCGGCCGGGCCTTCTTGAGGTAGTACGCCGTCCACAGCCCGGTGTAGCCGGCGCCGACGATGGCGACATCGGCCGTCGTGTCGCCGGCCAGGGCCGGCCGGGGCGCGGGCAGCCCGTCCTCGGCAAACCAGAAGGAGACGTTGCCGTTAACCGTCGAGGCCGTCTCGGTGATCAGTTTTTTGCTCATGGTGGGGTTTCCTAGGTCGTGGAGACGAGGTCGGAGTCTTCGAGCAGCACGCCGTCCCGGGCGGACCAGTAGACGACCGCATCGTCTCCGGGCCGCAGGCCGTTGCTTTCGGACAGCGGGGTGCGGACGATGCCGGTGGAGCCGTCGGGCAGCTGCAGTTCATACTTGTGGCCGGAGCCCAGATAGATGTTCTGGACCACCTTGACCGGGACGGTGACGGCGCCGCCAGGGACTTCCTCCGCCTTCGGGGCGACGCGCAGCTGCTCGGGCCGCAGGACCAGGGCACCCTTGCCCGAGACGCTCCGGCCGGCGGGGCCGCGGAGTTTGGCCCCGTGGAAGTCCATGGACCACTCCGGGCCGGCCGCATCGACGTCGGCACGGAAAATGGTGGACTCGCCCATGAACTTGGCCACGAACAGGCTGGAGGGGCGCTCGTAAAGCTCGGCACTCGTACCGACCTGCTCGATCCTGCCGTTGTTGAAGATGGCGATGCGGTCGCTGAGGATCAGGGCTTCTTCCTGGTCATGGGTTACGAAGACGAAGGTGCGGCCGACTTCCTGGTGGATCCGCTTGATCTCCAGCTGCAGCTTCTCGCGCAGGTTCTTGTCCAGCGCGCCCAGCGGCTCGTCCATGAGCAGCGCCCGGGGGTTGAAGACCATGGCGCGGGCGAAGGCGACGCGCTGCTGCTGGCCGCCGGAGAGTTCGCGCGGGTAGCGGTCCTCATAGCCGGACAGTCCGACGGTCTTGAGTGCCTCGGCAATCAGCGTTTGCTGTTCGGACTTAGGGGTCTTGCGCTGCTGCAGCGGAAACGCAATGTTCTCGGCGACGCTCATGTGCGGGAACAGGGCGTAGTGCTGGAAAACGACGCCGAGCCCGCGCTTGTGCGCCGGCACGTTGTCCACGCGCTGGCCGTCGATCTCGATCGAGCCGCTGGTCAGGTCCGTGAAGCCGGCAACGAGGTTCAGCGTGGTCGTCTTGCCGCTGCCGGACGGGCCCAGCAGGGTGATGAATTCACCCGGCTCGATGGTCAGCGAGACGTCGTCCACGGCGGTGGATTTGGCATAGCGCTTGGTGACATTCTGGATGTCGATCCGGGTGCCGGCCCCGGTGAGCTTACTGGACACGTTTCCTCCTACGCATACTGAGCAGCCCGACGGCAATGATGATTGTCGTCAAGAGCATGATCAAGGTTGCTGCGGCCGCGATGGTTGGGTCCGTGTCCCTGGTGACGGACGAATACATCTTGACGGGCAGCGTTTCCAAGTACGGACTTTTGATGAAGATCGACAGCACGACCTCGTCGAACGAGGTCACGAAGGCGAAGAGTGCGCCCGAAACGACTCCGGGCAGAATGGATGGCAGGATGACCTGAAGGAACGTGGACCACCGGTTCGCGCCCAGGCTCGCCGCCGCCGTCGCCAGCCGCTGATCGAAACCGCTGAGGGCCGCCGTGACGGAGACCACCACAAACGGCACGGCCAGGACCGTGTGGGCGAGCACGAAGCCGGTCAGGGTGCCCAGCATCTGCAGCCGCAGGAAGATCGCATAGATGCCGATGGCGAGGATGATCGCCGGCACCACGATCGGGGCCAGCAGCAGCGCCTGCAGCGTCTTGGCAGCCCGGCGCCGGACGAACTTTTGCAGGCCCATCGACGCCGCGGTGCCTATGACGGTCGCCGCGACGGCAACGATGACGGCGATCAGTATCGAATTGCCGAGGGCGGACATCCACGCCCGGTCGGTGAAGAAATTCTCATACCAGCGCAGCGACCAGCCCGACGGCGGGAAACTCAGCGAGGCCTTGTCCGTAAAACTGAGCGGAATGACGATCGAGGTCGGCGCGATCAAGATGGCGGCCACCAGGCCCGCATAGACCAGCAGCAGGGACCGGGTCAGCACGGAATGTTTCACAGCAGTCCTCCTTCATCGCCGGCGGCACGTTTGCTCTTGCGCAGCAGCAGCGCCAACAGGCCCAGCAGCAGCAGCGTGGCAAGGAGCAGGATGACGCCCAGTACGCTGCCGCGACCCCACTGGAGTTGGCCGTTGACCTGCACGTAGATGTATTGCGAGATCAGCATCTCGGACGGCGAGCCGAGCAGCGCCGGGGTGATGTAGAAGCCCAGCGCCTGGATGAAGACCAGCAGGGAGCCGGACACCACGCCGGGCATGGCCAGCGGCATGAAGATCCGGGTGAAGGAGACGAAGGGAGCGGCGCCCAGGCTGCTGGAAGCCTGCAGCAGCCGCAGGTCCACGTTCCGCATCGACGCGTACAGCGGCAGCACCATGAACGGCAGCAGCACCTGGACCATGCCGATCAGGACGCCCGTGGTGTTGCGGATCAGCTCGAACGGCCCCAGCCCCAGGAACCCGAGCATGCCGTTGATCAGGCCGTTGTCCTGCAGCAGGATGATCCACGCGAAGCTGCGGATCATCAGCGACGTCCAGAACGGTATGAGGACTATGACCACCAACGCCGCACGCATCTTGGGGCCCGAAATCACCATGAAGTACGCGTACGGATAAGCCAGCACCAGGCAGATGGCTGCGGACAGCAGCGCGACCCACAGGGTCCGCCCGAGCACGGCCCAGTTGCCGGCGTTGGCGGCAAACCACTCGTAGTTCTGCGTGCCGGGCACCGGGTCCGCCACGCTGCGCCACATCGCCTCGGCCAGCGGGTAGGCGAACACGCCGGCCATCAGCGCCAGCGCCGGGAGCAACAACAGCAGCGGACTCAGCCGCGGGCGCCTTCCGGCCGACGGCGCTGCGCCGCCCTCGCCATTCCCCGTCCGGCCGGCCGGGGCTGCCGGCCGCACGGGGTCTTTGACTGCATTGCTCATTAGGAGACCCAGGCCGTCCAGCGTTCCAGGGTCGAGGCGTAGTTCTCGCCCCACCATTCGAAGTCGGAGACCAGGACCTTGTCGGCGATCTCCGGTTCGGTGATCAGGAACTTCTTGCCGTTCTCATTCACCGCCGGCTTGGCGTCCAGGTGGACCGGGGAATACGACGTTTCCTCGGTGAGCTTCTCCTGCTGTTCCTTGCCGAGTGCGTAGTTGATCAGGGCCATCGAGGCCTTCGGGTTCTTGGCGTTCGTGGGAACGGCCAGGACGTCCATGACCACGACGCCGGTCTCCCAGACCGGCTCGAACGGGGCTCCGTTTTCCACGGCTCCGTAGGCGCGGCCGGACCAGACGATGGCCATGTCCACTTCCTCCGCCTCAAGCATCTGCTGCGACTGGGCTCCCGTGGTCCAATACACGAGGCTGTCCTTGATGGTGTCCACCTTCTTCAGCGCCCGCTCGACATCGAGCGGGTAGAGGTCTTCCTCTGCCACCCCGTCGGCGATCAGGGCGCCCTCGAGGAGGCCGCCTCCGACGTCGGCGCCCTGGACGGCCCGCTTGCCGGGGAACTTCTTGGTATCGAAGAAATCGGCCCAGCCCTGGGGCGCCTCGCTGTACTTCTCGGTGTTGTACACGACGACCGCCGCGTACTGCATGGCCGGCACGTAGCACTCGCTGGCCAGGCCCTCGGGGATTTTGGACTTATCGATGATCGAGTAGTCCAGCTTCTGCAGGAGCTTTCCGCATTGGCCGGCCGCCCAGTTCGAATCGGTGTCGACGACGTCCCACGTCACGTTGTTCGACTCCACCTGCGCCTGGATCTTCGCATACTCCATCGGCCCATCGGACAAGACGTTCGCCCCGGACTCCTCGGCGAACGGCGTCACTGCCGCCGCCATCTGTCCGTCCTGGTAGATGCCGCCGTAGGAGGCAAAGGTCATGTTCAGGCCCTCCAAGGCGCCGGCTTTGACCGTTCCGGCCTCCGCGGGACCGGTGCCCAGGTCGATGTCGGCCGAGGCGGCACTGCCCCCACCGCCACAGGCCGACACGAGCAGCGCGACTGCTGCCGCCATTCCAACCGGCAGGGCCCGCCGGCGGCGGGATGTGCTAAGTGCTGACATTGTTTCTCCTCTTTCGTGTGGAACGCTGAGTGCGGAAGCGCCGGCTGTCGAACCGTCCGGCCCGCTGCTTTAGATGGTTGGAGGGCTGATGATCCACATGACCTCGGACGTGCCGTGGGCCAGGTTCCGAAGGCCGTGCGGCGCGGACGAGAGGTATTCGACGCTGTCCCCGCCTTCCAGGACATGGGACTCGCCGGAGAAGCGGACCTCCACCCGCCCCTTCAGGCAGACGAGGACCTCCTGCGCATTCCCGTGGGCGTACAGTTCCTCGCCGGTCCCGCCGTGCATGTCGAGTTCGCCGGCGTAGACCTCCAGGTTCCGCTGCGGGGAGCCGGTGAGCAGGTACTTGTTGAGGCCGTCGCCGGCATGGAAAACCGGCCGGTCGGCCTTGCGCAGTACCCGGCCCTCGGGCCTGGTGCCGTCGATCAGCTCCGCCGTCGTCGTTCCGAGGGCTTCCGCGATCTTCTTGAGCGTGGCGACGCTGGCGTTCGAGTGCGCGTTTTCCAGCTGGCTCAGGAAACCCGAGCTGACGCCGGTCAGCTGGGCCAGGCTGCGCAGCGAGATGCTCCGCAGTTCCCGTGCCGCACGAATGCGCTGGCCGATCGGCTGCTCGTTGTCCGCCGTACCGCTCATCGAACACCTCCTTTAGTCTTCCTAACGCGGTGATTTATGTCACTTATCACCGCGTTTAGTAGACCCTAGCCCGGGTGTTCAGCCGAAAACAAGCGTTTCACCGAATTTTTTTGTGAGCCGCGTCTCGGGGCTCGGGCCAAAAAACCGTCCGCTTCCCTAGGGCCTCACTCGCCGAGGTCGGCGCCGAGCTGAAGGCGCGCCGCCGCCAGCAGCAGCGACTTGGTGTAGTCCGGCGTGATTTTCGGGTCCTTCGTGGCCACGGCCATGATCAGGCCGTCGATGAGTGCGACCAGGGTGTCCACGATCTGTTCCACCGGGATCGCGGGGGTGAAGCGGCCGGCATCCGTGCCTTCGGCAATTGCTGCGGCCAGCGCCTTCCGCCACAGGGTGTTGGTGTGCAGCACAACGGGTTGCACCTCCCCGTGCCTGCTGGCCGCCGCGCAGGATTCCAGCCAGACGGTGCAGTGCTCCGGATCCGTGACCGCGCCGGCGAGGAGCGCCCGGATTTTCGCGGCCGGGTCATCCTGCCGCTGCGCGGGCAGCTGCCATTCCGTCGCCCTGCGCTCACACGCGGTGACCAGCATTTCGCGGACCACGGCGTCCCGGCTGGGGAAGTAGTGCTGGATCATTCCAATGGAGATTCCCGCTTCCGTGGAGATGTCCCGCAGGCGGATTCCGTCGAATCCGCGGGCCGCCAGCAGGCGTTCCGCCGCCTCGAGGATGAGGCGGCGCCGCGGCTGATCCTCGACCGTCAGCGCGCGGCCCGGGGCGGCAACGGGGCTCATGTTTTCCCTTCGATGTGCTGTGATACCGTTCACAATAATTCATTATTAACGGGAACGACAGCGGCCCGAGTGCCCCATCCGCGGCGGGCCCGTGGACCGCACGGCGGGCCCCTGACCTGCTGCCGACAGAAGCGAGGAAAACCATGGACCGGCTCGTAGACCGCACCATCAGCGCGGCAGCCTTCACCGATGAGGCCCGCGGGCCGCTGCCCGCCCGCGCGCGCACCGTCGTCGTCGGCGGGGGAATCATCGGGGCCAGCATTGCCTATCACCTGGCGGCCTCGGGGGAGACGGACGTCGTCCTGCTCGAAGCCAACGTCCTGGGCAGCGGCACCACGTGGCACGCGGCAGGCCTGGTGACCGGCGGGAGGACGACGACGGCGATGACCAAGCTGGCAAGGTACGGCCTCGAGACCTACGGCACGCTCGAAGAACGCTCCGGGCTCGACGTCTCGTTCCAGCAATCCGGCTCGGTGATGGTGGCGCGGACCGCCGGCCGGGTGGATGAAATGCACTACGCCTGCGACGTGGCCCGCCAGAACGGCACGGAGGCGGAGATCCTGGATGCGGCCGGCCTGGGCCGGCTGTGGCCGCTGGCCCGGACCGACGGAGTACTCGGCGCGCTCTACCTGCCCGACGACGGGCACATCAACCCCGGGTATGCGGCGCTGTCCTTCGCCAAACTTGCCCACGGGCTCGGCGTCGCCCTGCGCGAAAACGTGTCCGTCACCGGCATCCGCCACGGCCGGGGCGGGGTGACGGGCGTCGTCACGGATCAGGGGACCATAGAGGCCGAACGGGCGATCCTCGCCTGCGGGCTGTGGACGCGCGACCTGGCCGCGACCGCCGGGGCGCATGTGCCGCTGTATGCCGCCGAGCACGTGCACGTGCGGAGCGGGGAGATCGACGGCGCCGTGCCCGAGCTGCCGGTCTTCCGGGATCTGGACAACAGCTACTACATCCGACACGAGTCGGGGCGGCTGCTGGTCGGCGCCTTCGAGCCCGACGGGTTGCCGCGGCCGGTGAGCGGGATCGGCAGAAGCGGTTTCGCGGAGTTCGAGGCCGACTGGGAACACTTCGCGACGATCCGCGGCAAGGCGGAGGCGGCGGTGCCGGCACTGGCGCAGAGCCGTTACGACCGCTTCCTCAATGCCCCGGAAAGCTTCACCCCGGATTCCAACTTCGTCCTCGGGGAAACGTCCGAGGTGCGCAACCTCTTTGTCGCGGCCGGCTTCAACTCCCAGGGCATCATTTTCGCCCCCGGCGCCGGTCGGGAACTGGCCGAGTGGGTGATCTCCGGATCGCCGGGCTTCGACGCGGCCGCGGTGGACGTCCAGCGGTTCTCGCGGCACCAGAACAACCGGCGCTACCTCCATGCCCGGACCCGGGAGGGGCTCGGACGCCTCTACGCCATGCACTGGCCGCAGCTGCAGCCGACCACGGCACGGAACGTGCGGCGCTCGCCGCTGCACGCCCGGCTCGCCGAACTCGGCGCCTGCTTCGGGGAGCTCAACGGCTGGGAACGGGCCAACTGGTACGGCGACCCCGGGACCGCGCCGCAGTATGAGTACAGCTACGGCCGGCAGAACTGGTTCGACCGTGTCGGCGAGGAGCACCGTGGCGCACGGGAAGGGGTGGTGCTGTTCGACCTGAGCTCCTTCGCGAAGATCGAAGTGGCAGGTCCGGACGCGCTGGCGGTCTGTCAGCAGGCCTGCACGGCAGACGTCGACGTCCGCGTCGGCAAGGCCGTCTACACCCTGATGCTCAACGAGGCCGGGGGGATCGAGCTGGACGGCACCGTCACCAGGCTCGGTGAAGACCGGTTCCTTGTGGTGACGCCCGCCTTCAGCCAGGACAAGACGCTGGGGTACCTGCGGCGGCTGGCGCAAGGCAAGGCGGCCGCGGTCTTCGATGCGACGGCCGGCCTGGCGACGATCGGGGTCATGGGACCGAAGAGCCGGGAACTGCTCGGCCGGGTCTCGCCCGAGGACTGGTCGGACGCCGCCCAGGCCTACACCGAGGGACGGACCGTGGAGGTTGCCGACGGCTTCGCCTACGCCCTGCGGGTGAGCTTCGTCGGCGAACTCGGCTACGAGCTGTACCCGGGCACGGACACGGCCCTCAACGTGTTCGACGCGTTGTGGGAGGCCGGCCAGGACCTCGGCGTGCGGCTGGCCGGCTACCACGCCCTCGACTCGCTGCGCAGCGAGAAGGGTTTCCGCCATCTCGGGCACGACATCGGGCCCGCCGACGACCCGTACTCCGCAGGACTCGGCTTCACCGTGGCGCTGGACAAGCCGGGCGGCTTCGTGGGCCGGGACGCGGTGGCCAAGCTGGACCCGGCGGCGCCCGCCCACCGGACCGTCTACCTGGCGCTGGAGGACCCGGAGGCATTGTTCGTGCACGACGAGACCGTGTTCTGCGACGGCGTGCCGGTGGGCCGCATGACCAGCGGCAGCTACGGCTACACGCTGGGACGCGCCGTCGGGCTCGCCTCGGTCGCCGCGGATACGGACCTCTCCGGAACGTTCACGGTCGAATGCCGGGGCCGGCTCGTCGCGGCCACAGTCTCACGGCGGCCGTTCTACGATCCGAAAGGGGAACGGCTGCGCGGTTAGCAGCCGGCCTGCCGGTCGAGGCCTGACCTGCACCTCGGTGCGGCGGGGTGTTCCGCGGCCGATCAGCGGCCCAGCGCGGTCGGAACACCCCAGTCGGCGCTATCCGCGGCCTCGAAGCGACCCAGCCGGTAGGGGCTGATGTCAGCCTCAGGCTGCTTGTCCTCGGCCAGGTCGGCGACAATGATGCCCATCAGCGCCGAATACTTGAAGCCCTCGCCGGCATCCCCGCAGGCGACAACGACGCCGGGGACCGGCGAATCGACGACGAACCTGCCGTCGGGGGTGTCGGTCCACACGCAGACCTGCGCGTCGAGCACATCAGGTTGCAGCGACAGCAAGTCGCGGCGCAACCGTTCGCGGATGATGCCGGTGCGCACCTCATCCGGGGACCTGTCGGCGTCCCCCTCGATGTAGTGCCGCAGCGGACTGTCCAGGCCGACCTTGTAGCCTATGCCGGGGCTGCTCATGGCGTAGATGCCCGGTGCTTCGTCAGTCGGGCCGTCGAAAAAGCAAGGATAGTCGTCGGTGGCGCCCCGCGCGCCGCCGAAGTGGACCACCTGCTCCAGGTACGGCCGAAGCGGCGCAGGCAAGCCAAGCTGTGCGAGCAAGGTGCCGCTCCCCGGACCGGCCGCAATCACCAACACGTCCGCATTGACGCGCCGGCTATCGGAAAGGGAAGCGCTGACGGTTCCCGAAGCCGCCGAAACCTGGGACACCGTGGCCCCGTGCAGGAAGGTGCCGCCGGCCGCGGAAAACAGCCGGAACTGGGCCTGCAGGCTCGCATCGGCCAGCACCACGCCGGCGTCCCGCTGCCAAATGGCATCCCGGCCGTCCGGCCTCAGGCCGGGCAGGAACGCTGCAACGTTGTTCGCGTCGACCTCCTCGAAGGGCACATCTTCGGCCAGGAGGGTCGACCGCAGGCGCGGCAGCGACAACGTGTCGCGCCACAGCAGGCCCTTTTGGTGGTAAACGGGTTGCCCGGCCCTGCTCGAGAGCCGCTTCATGGCCTCCAGCCCCAACCTGGACAGCCGGACCCGGCCGGGGTCCGGGTCGGCAATGCGCCACATGCGCGTCGGCCCGTAAGAGGACGACAGGGGGTTGGATACGCCGAAGCGGTCAATCAGGGTGACGCGATGACCCCGGCCGGCCAGCTCGGCCGCTGCCGGCAAACCCCATGCACCGGCTCCGACGACAGTTATCCTCACTGCAATGTCCTTCCTGCGCCCCGGGCCGTTCCTGTACCGTGCAGCAGGCCGGCACCCGCTTGCGCGCGACGAGAGGCTGAACCGGTGGCCGATATGGAGCGCAGGCCGGGGCGTGCTGCGCATCACTTCTTCAGCGTAACGGAGGCTGTCGCCCTGCCCTGCACAGGCCGCCGCACGGGGCGGGATTTCCACATCCCGGGGGTCACGTGAAGCTGCCCTCCGCCGTCCGCCGCCACGCTGGAGGGCATGAGAGCGAAAGACGACCTGGGCCGACGCGGTGAGGAGATGGCCGCGTCCTATCTTTCCGGCGCCGGCCAGCGTGTCATCGACCGAAACTGGCGCAGCCCCGACGGCGAACTGGACATCGTCTCCGTGGACGGGGCGACCATCGTGGTCTCCGAGGTCAAGACCCGGCGCAGCACCGACTACGGCCACCCCTTCGAAGCCATCACCGACGCCAAGGTCCGCCGACTCCACTTCCTGGGGCACCAGTGGCTGCGCGACCACGGCATGACCGGGACGGCGATGAGGGTGGACGCCGTCGCGGTGCTCTACGGGCAGGGGCGCTGGCCCGTGATCGAGTACTTGAAGGGCGTCGGCTGATGGGGCTCGGACGGACATTCTCGGTGGCGCTGGTGGGACTGAACGGGCACATCGTCGAGGTAGAAGCGGACATCGGACAAACCCTCCCGGCCTTCATTCTCCTGGGGCTGCCGGACGCGGCCCTGACCGAGGCCAAGGAACGGATCAAGGCCGCGGCGAAGAACGCCGGGGTCCCGCTCAGCAGGCGGAAGATCACCGTCAACCTTGTCCCCGCTTCGCTGCCCAAGAAAGGCTCCGGCTTTGACCTGGCCATCCTGATGGCCTCGCTCCAGGCGGCGGGGGACGTCCGGCCCAGCGGCCGCAACATCTTCCTGGCCGAGCTGGGACTCGACGGAAGGCTCCGGCCGGTCAGGGGTGTACTCCCGGCGGTGATGGCGGCCGTCGAAGCCGGGTATCCGCATGTTGTCGTTGCCGACGCCAACGCCGCCGAGGCCGCGCTGGTGCCGGGCGCCCGGGTGCGCAGCTTCAGCAATCTGGTTGAGGTCTTGATGGCCTTCGGCGCCGACGCGAACCGGCTGAAGCCCGGCCCGCCGGAGCGGCTAAGCCCGTCCGTCCCGGCCGCAGCACCTCCCGCGCCCGCCCCCGACCTGGCGGACGTGGCCGGGCAGCATGAAGCCCGGGCGGCGCTGGAAGTCGCCGCTGCGGGCGGCCATCATTTGCTGCTCGTCGGTCCGCCCGGTGCCGGCAAGACGATGCTCGCCGAACGGTTGCCGGGCATCCTGCCCGATCTTCCCGACCACCATGCCATGGAGGTCACCGCCATCCACTCCCTGAGCGCCACGGCCGCCCCGCTGACCGAGCTGGTACGGCGGCCGCCGTACGAGAGCCCGCACCACACGGCAACGGCGGTCTCCATCATCGGGGGCGGCTCCGGCATGCCCCGCCCGGGAGCGGCCTCGCGGGCACACCGCGGGGTGCTGTTCATGGACGAGGCACCCGAATACGACCGGCAGGTGCTCGACGCGTTGCGCCAGCCGCTGGAGAGCGGGCGGCTGGTGGTACACCGGGCGGCGGGCAGCGCCACCTACCCGGCCCGTTTCCAGCTCGTCATGGCGGCGAACCCCTGCCCGTGCGGGCTCTCCGGCGGCAAGGGTTTGGATTGCACCTGCACGCCCGACCAGAGGCGCCGCTACTTTGGCAAGCTCTCCAACCCCCTGACCGACCGCATCGATCTGCAGTTGACTCTGCCACGGCTGACGGTGGGGATGATGGCCATGGGTGCGCAGCGGGAAGACAGCGCGGCCGTCGCCGCCCGGGTAGCGGTGGCACGGACGGCACAGCGGGCGAGGCTGCAGCCGTGGGGCATCGGGTTGAACGCGGAGATCAGCGGCGAACTGTTGACCGGGAAGCTACGGCTTCCGCCCGCTATCACCAGGGACCTGGACCGGGCCATGGAGTGCGGAGTGCTGACCGGCCGTGGCTACTCGCGGGTCCTGCGCGTTGCGTGGACGCTCGCCGACCTGTCCGGCCTGGACCGACCGGACCGGGACTGCGTCGGCACGGCGTTGGCCTTCCGCCAACAGGTCAAGGCGGCGTGACCATGCCGTCCCCATCTGCGGCCGCAGGCCAGGAGGAGATGACCAGAATGACGCAACTGCCGTCCACCGATGAACGCCTTGCCAGGGCGGCGCTGTCCCGGCTGATGGAGCCGTCTGACTGGATTGGCCAGGCACTGGTCGCTGCTGCCGGCGCCCACGACGCCCTCAGGGTCGCCACCGGCCAGATCAAGGCCGGGCACGGTCTGCAGGCGGAATTGCTGCGCGCCCTCGACCGCGTACCCTCTGCCGGCAACGCCCAGCCGCTCAGCGACGCCCTCGAGCGGTGGGCGCCGCGCGTCAAGGACCTTGCGCCCGAACGCGACCTGGCCGTGATCGGCAGGCTTGGCGGCACCGTGCTCATACCCGGAGACGCGGTGTGGCCGGCCGCGTTGAAAGACCTCGGGCTGGGCGAACCGCTCTGCCTCTGGGCGCGGGGAAGGTTCACGGACGGCATACCGGACGTCCGGACAACGGTGGCCGTTGTCGGTTCCCGGGACAGCACGAATTACGGCAACCAGGTGACCGGCGACATCAGCAGCGGACTCGCGCAGCGGGGCTATTGCGTGATTTCCGGCGGGGCCTACGGGATCGACGCGCAGGCCCATCGTTCGGCCCTGGCGGCGGAGACCGAACATGTCGCCACCATGGCGGTCATGGCCGGCGGCCTGGACCGGTACTACCCGGCCGGAAACGAAGAACTGCTCCGCGCCATCGCCAACCGGGGGATTCTGCTGGCCGAAGTGCCGCCCGGGGCCGCACCAACACGTTGGAGATTCCTGCAACGAAACCGGCTCATCGCGGCGTTGGCCGCCGCAACCATCGTGGTGGAGGCCCGCTGGCGCTCCGGGGCACTGAATACTGCCCATCACGCCGCGGGCCTTGGCCGCGGCGTGGGCGCCGTCCCCGGATCCGTCTACAGCGCGAACTCGGCCGGTACCCACCGGCTGCTGCGCGACGGGAGCGCAACAGCCGTCACGGATGCCGCAGAGGCGGCCGAGCTGGCGGGACCGCTGGGAACAGTGCAGGCCGGGAGCCAAGAGGTGCTCGCCGACCACGACGGACTCGGTGTGGATGACCTGCTGCTGCTCGACGCCCTGCCGGTTCGACGGGGAAGCACCGTAGACAAGCTCGCCACCGTCGCGGGGATCCCGGTCCGCACCGTCCTCGCGGGACTCGGCCGGTTGGAAGCGGCAGGACTGGCCGTCCAGGACGCCACCGGCTGGCGCCGGGGGCGGCGGGACTGAGTAGGACACAGGGAAGGAGCGCGGCGGCAATTCAGCCGTGCTCCCGTGCGCCTCCTTGAGTTCGGCGGGCCGGGCCAGCAAAGTGAGGGGATGAGCTCTGCAGACCAACCCGAACCGCAGGGCACCGAGCCGCTCCCGCAGGCCTTCGACGCGGCCCTGGATGGCTTCGCCCGCTATCTGAAGGCGGAACGCGCGCGCTCGGAACATACCATCCGCGCCTATGTGACCGACGTCCGGCACCTGCTCGGCTACGCAGCGGAAACCGGTGCCCGGGAGCTGCCGGACATCACCCTCGGGACCCTGCGGTCCTGGCTGGGCGCGATGAACGGAGCCGGCATGGCCCGATCCACGCTGGCGCGGCGCACGGCCACCGCCCGCACGTTTATGGGCTGGGCGCTGCGGGAAGAGCTCATCCACACCGATCCGGCGCTCCGGCTGAAGGCGCCCAAACGCACCGGCTCGCTGCCCACCGTGCTGCGCCCGGCCCAGGTCGACGAGCTGTTCCGAACGCTCGCCGAGGAAGCCGCCGAGGGGGAGCCGATGCCCCTGCGGGACCGGGCGATGATCGAACTGCTCTATGCCACCGGAATCCGCGTCAGCGAACTCGCGGGCCTGGACATCGACGAAGTGGACAACGAACGCCGGACCATCCGAGTGCTCGGCAAGGGCAACAAGGAACGCACCGTTCCGTTTGGACTGCCGGCCGCCGTCGCCATGGACGACTGGCTGCGCCGCGGCAGGCCCAGGCTCGCCACCGCGGAAAGCGGTCCGGCCCTGTTCCTCGGCCAACGCGGCAGGCGCGTGGACCCGCGCCAGGTGCGCTCCGTCGCGGCGAGGCTCTTCGGCCTGCTCGGCGACACCTCGGCCACCGGGCCGCACGCCCTCCGGCACAGCGCCGCCACGCACCTGTTGGATGGGGGAGCGGACCTGCGGGCCGTCCAGGAGATCCTCGGCCACAGCACTTTGGCGACCACCCAGCTCTACACCCACGTCTCCGTGGACCGGCTGCGCCGCAGCTACCAGCAGGCGCACCCGCGGGCCTGATCGCGCAACAGCAGCGGCGGGCGGGACCGGCCGCCCGCCCGGAACGCGGCCGCCCCGGGGAGCCCCCGGACCGGCTGCACTGGCGGAACCGGCGACACGCCATAACACATTGGTAGTTACACTGGCGCAATTCGATGCCGTACGGCACAATGAGGAACGAAGCGTCGGAAACAGCAGTACTGACAAGTTCCATCCGTTGACAGGCTGAAGGTCGTTGGGGAAGACGTACCTACAGCAAATGGAGGATGGGATGTCTGTTGTGATGACGCGTGGAGTGCTGTTTGTGCATTCAGCACCTTCGGCACTGTGCCCGCATATCGAGTGGGCCGTCGGATCCGTCGTGGACAAGCGAACGGATCTCGAGTGGACCCCGCAGCCTGCCGCGCCCGGAATGTACCGGGCCGAGCTGTCGTGGGTCGGCGCGCAGGGGACCGGCGCCATGCTGGCCTCTGCCCTGCGCGGCTGGGCCCATTTGCGCTATGAAGTCGCCGAAGAGCCGAGCGCCGGGGTGGACGGCGGCCGCTGGTCGCACACGCCCGAACTCGGCATTTTCCACGCCATGACCGACGTCCACGGAAACATCATGGTGAGCGAGGACCGCATCCGCTACGCCTACGAAGCCGGTGCCGGCGATCCCGCAGCCGTCTACCACGAACTGTCCCTCGCCCTGGGCGAGGCATGGGACGAAGAACTCGAGCCTTTCCGCCACGCCGCCGAAGGCGCCCCCGTCCGCTGGCTGCACCAGGTCGGCTGACGCCGGCTCTTCCCTCCCTCCTCCATCCACGCAAAAAGGGAGGGCGGCCGGTGAAAACCGGCCGCCCTCCCTTTCGTGCTGCCCGCAGGCAAGCACCGGAGTGAACCGTCAGACGTTGCGGAACACGACGACGGCGTTGTGGCCGCCGAACCCGAAGGAGTTGTTCAACGCGACGATGTCGCCCTGCGGCAGGTCGCGGGACGAGGTGACCACGTCCAGCGGGATCTCCGGGTCCTGGTTCTCCAGGTTGATCGTGGCCGGAGCGCGGCGTTCGTAGACGGCCATTACGGTCATCACGGACTCCACGGCACCCGACGCGCCGAGCAGGTGGCCGGTCTGCGACTTGGTCGCGGAGACCGCAACGTTGTCGACATGGTCACCGAGCGCGGCCTTCAGCGCAGTGTATTCCGGCTTGTCGCCGACAGGGGTCGACGTGGCATGGGCGTTGACGTGCACCACGTCGGTCGCCTGTGCCCGGGCGTCGAACATCGCGGCCTTCAGCGCGCGGGTGGCGCCCAGCCCCTCGGGATCCGGGGCGGTGATGTGGTAGGCATCGGCGGTGACGCCGGAGCCGGCAAGCTCGGCATAGATGCGGGCACCGCGGGCCAGGGCATGTTCCTCGGCCTCGAGCACCAGCGCTCCGGCGCCTTCGCCCATCACGAAGCCGTCCCGGTCCAGGTCGTAGGGGCGCGAGGCACGCTCGGGGTCGTCGTTGCGCCTGGACAGGGCCTGCATCGCGCTGAACGCCGCGATGGGCATGGGGTGGATCGCGGCCTCGGCGCCGCCGGTCATGACCACGTCGGCCTTGCCGGCGCGGATCAGGTCGATGCCCAAGGCCATGGCTTCGGTGCCGGAAGCGCAGGCGGAGACCGGGGTGTGGGCGCCGGCGCGGGCTCCCAGGTCCATGCTCACGGCCGCGGCCGGGCCGTTCGGCATCAGCATCGGCACCGTCATCGGCAGCACCCGCCGCGGCCCGCGGTCGCGCAGCGTGTCCCACGCGTCCAGCAGCGTCCACACGCCGCCGATACCGGTGGCGAAAGCCACGGCCAGGCGGTCGTGGTCAACCTCTTCGATGCCGGAGTCTTTCCAAGCCTCACGGGCCGCCACCACGGCGAACTGGGTGGAGGGGTCCATCCGCTTGGCTTCGACCCGGGTCAGTACTTCGTCCGGGCGGTTGCTGGCCTGGGCAGCGAACGTCACCGGCAGTTCGTACTGGGCTACCCAATCATCTTCGAGGGTACGGGCCCCGGAAACGCCCTTGAGCGCATTCCGCCACATCGTGGGGACGTCGCCGCCGATCGGGGTGGTGGCGCCGAGGCCGGTGATGACTACTTTGCGTGCCATTGATTCATTCTCTCAATAGTGATTGGGCAATAAATCCGGTGCGGCGGCCGGACCGGGGGTCACCCGCCGGCCGCCGAGTCCCGGGAAGCCCCCGGGTGGCGCGGAACTAAGCCTGGGCGTTGACGATGAAGTTGACGGCGTCACCGACGGTCTTGAGGTTCTTGACCTCTTCGTCCGGGATGCGCACGCCGAACTTTTCCTCGGCGTTGACCACGATGGTCATCATCGAGATGGAATCAATGTCCAGGTCATCGGTGAAGGACTTGTCCAGCTCGACAGCCTCCGGGGCCAGGCCGGTCTCTTCGTTGACGATCTCGGCCAGTCCGGCCAGGATTTCTTCGTTGCTAGCCATGGTGGCTCCTTTTCTTGTGCTGCCGGACGGTGTCCGGACGGGGTGTCAAACCGCGGTCTGCGGCCTGGTTCTGGTGGGATTGTAGGGGAGGCCCGACTACCGCAAGGCAGTCTACGGCAGGACGATGACCTGCGCGCCGAAGACCAGCCCGGCGCCGAAGCCGATCTGCAGGGCGAACCCGCCGGAGAGCGCGGGGTTCTCCTGCAACAGGCGGTGCGTGGCCAAGGGGATGGATGCCGCCGAGGTGTTGCCGGCATCGGCGATGTCGCGCGCCACGACCACGCTCTCGGGCAGCTTCAGCTGCTTGACCATCTCGTCGATGATGCGCATGTTCGCCTGGTGCGGCACGAAGGCGGCGAGGTCCTCGGGCTGCAGGCCGGCCGCCTCGAGCGCCTGCTTGGCTACCTTCGCCATTTCCCAGACCGCCCAGCGGAACACGGACGGCCCGTCCTGGCGCAGCGTGGGCCAGAGCTTGCTGTCCGTCTCGTCGAAGGTGTCCGAGACGGCCGAGAGCGAGCCGGCGGCCTCTGCGGCCAGCGAGAGCTCGCGGACGTGGCTGAGCGAGTGGGTCATGCTGATGGTGTCCCACTTGCTGCCGTCGGAGCCCCAGACCGGCTTGCTGATGCCCGGGGTGTCGGACGGGCCCACGATGACGGCGCCGGCGCCGTCGCCCAGCAGGAAGGAGATCGTCCGCTCGGTGTTGTCGATGACGTCGGAGAGCTTTTCCGCGCCGACCACCAGCACGTAGTCGGCGGTGCCGGAACGCACCAGGGCGTCGGCCTGCGCGATGCCGTAGCAGTATCCGGCGCAGGCGGCGGAGATGTCGAAGGCGGGAGCCGGGGTGGCGCCGATCCGGTCGGCCAGGGCCGCGGCGGCCGACGGCGTGGCGTAGGGATGGGAGACGGTAGAGACGAGGACGGCCCCGAGCTGGTCGCCGGTGATGCCGGCCTGAGCCATCGCTTCCTTGGCGGCGCCTTCGGCCATGTCCAGCACGGACGTGTTGGCGTCCGCCCGGTGACGGGTGACGATCCCGGTCCGCTGGCGAATCCATTCGTCGGAGGAGTCGATCCACTGGCAGACGTCGTCGTTGGTGACGATGACGTCCGGACGGTACGCTCCGATGCCCAGGATGCGCGTGAAGTCGCGTAGCGGGGTCTGCTGGATGACGGGTGTGCTCACTGCTCGGATTCTCCAGACGTGCTGTTCAGGACGGGGGTCTGTTCGGTGTGCTCGGCGATGAAGGCGCGGGCCGCTTCCAGGTCTTCCGGCGACTTCAGGGCCATGGTTGCCACGCCCTTCATGCCGCGCTTCGCCAGCCCGGCCAGCGTACCGGCCGGCGGCAGTTCCAGCAGTCCGGTGACGCCGACGGACATGAGCTTCTCCATGCACTTGTCCCAGCGGACCGGGCGCGACACCTGGGCGATCAGGCTGTCCAGGTTCTCGTCGCCGCCGAAGACCGGTTCGCCGTCGTAATTGGAGAGCAGGGTCAGCGACGGCAGGGCCGGCTTCAGCTGGGGACGCAGGGTTTCCAGGGCGCTGACCGCCGGGGCCATGTGTTCGGTGTGGAAGGCGCCGGCGACCTTCAGCGGGATCACCCGCGCCTTGGCCGGCGGGTTCGCGGCGAACGCCTGCAGTTGTTCGAGCGTGCCGGCGGCGACCGTCTGGCCGCCGCCATTGGCGTTGGCCGGGGTGAGTCCGGCCGCTTCGATCGCGGCGAGCACTTCGTCCGGATCGCCGCCGAGCACGGCGCTCATGCCGGTCGGGGTCTGGGCGGCGGCGCGCGCCATGGCGTTGGCCCGCTCGCGCGCGAAGTTCATGGCATCGTTCTCGGTCAGCGCGCCGGCGATGGCGGACGCCGTAATCTCACCCACCGAGTGGCCGGCGACGACGGTGGACAGGTCGAGGGGCTCATCGGCGGTCAGGGCGCGGGCGGCCAGCAGGCCCGCGGCCACGATCAGCGGCTGGGCGACGGCGGTGTCCTTGATGGTCTCCTCATCCGACACCGTGCCGTGCGTGAGAAGGTCCAGCTGGGCGATGTCGCTGAGCAGTCCGAGGTGTTCGGGCACACCGGGGACCTCGAGCCAGGGATTGAGGAATCCGGGCGTTTGGGAACCCTGGCCCGGGCAGACTATTGCAAGCACGTATTCAAGCTTTCCAAAGAGGAGGCGGTTTCCACGGTGTTTCGGCACACGAAGCTCGCCGAACCGCTTTGTAGGAAGTCTACAAGGTGGCGCAACTACTGCCGAGCCGCCGCGCGGTCCTTCGGGCTCCGCGCGGGAGCCACCAAGCGTCCCACGCCGAGGGCGGTCTGCAGCACGAAGGCCTCCCGCGGCAGCAGCGGATCCCAGCCGGTCACATCGCACACGCGGCGCAGCCGGTAGCGCACCGTGTTGGCGTGGACGAACAGTTCCCGCGCCGTGGCTTCCAGCGAATGCCCCAGCGACAGGTAGCTGGAGAGCGTTTCGACCAACCCGTTGCCGGCGTTGAGCAGCGGCACGTAGATGTACTTGTAGAGGTCGCGGCGCGCGGCGTCGTCGCCGGACATCACCCGTTCGGGCCACAGGTCGTTGGCGGCGACAGGACGCGGCGCGGCCGGCCAGGCCTTGGCCGCGTTGAGCCCGGCGAAGGCGGCCTGGGCCGAGGTGCTGGCGTCCACCAGCGAGCGGGCCTCCGGGCCGTAGACCACCGGCCCGGGCCCGAAGAGTTCGGCCAGCCGCACGAAGGCGGTGTCCTGGTCCGACAGGCCGCCCAGCACCAGGATCAGCCGCTCGCCCTGGATGCCCACCAGGGTGTCGGCGGCGTAGCGGGAGCTGGCGCGGCGCAGTTCGGTCACGAAGCTGGGGCCCGGTTCACCGGGGGAGCCGCCCACCATCACCGTGATGGGGCCGGTGGTCTTCCAGCCGACCGCGGCGATCCGGGAGCGCAGCGCGTCGGAGCTTTCGCCGCGCAGGATCGCGTCCACGACCAGCGCCTCGAGCCGGGTGTCCCAGGAGCCGCGCGTTTCGGCGGCGCGTGCGTACACGTCGGCGGCGGCGAAGGCGACCTCGCGGGAATAGCGCAGCACTGCTTCGCGCAGTTGGGCCTCGTCGCTTTCGCCGGCAAGGTCCGGCACTTCGTCTTCCACGGCTTCGACCACCACGCGGATCAGCTGCAGGGCGCGTTGCAGGCTGATGGAGCGGGTCAGCTCGGTGGGGGCGGTGCCGAAGACGTCGTTCATCACCCAGGCCGGGGACGTGGGGCGTTCGTACCATGTCACGAAGGACGCGATGCCCTTCTGTGCGACCAGGCCGAGGGCGGAGCGTTCGTCCGGCCGCAACCCGCGGTACCAGGGCAGGTCCGAATCCAGCCGCTTCAGGGTCACGGTCGCCAGCGCGCCGACCTTGGTCCGCAGCCGCTCCAACGTCGCCGGATTGCCGGTCGCCGCCCGGTCGCCCTTCCGCCCGGCGCCGGCGCGCCGCCCGGCCGCACCGGATGTCGACGGCGGCGCCTGCTGCGCCGCGGTTTTCTTGGCGGCCGTCGTGCCCGGTGGGGCAGCCGTCTTGGCAGGTTCGGTCCGGGCATGGGGCATGCAACGAGCATACGCACTTGGCCGGGCAAGCTCCATTCCGGCTTTTGTGTGGTTCCTACTAAAACAGGCGGCGGACCCGGCCGCAAAGGGCCGGGTCCGCCGCCCGTCGGGTGGCGCGTTGCCGCGGTTTAGGAGTCGCCCCCGGCGTTGCCCGAGGTGCCGGCATTGACGTCCATCAGGCGGTACTTGTCGAACGCGTCCCGCGGCACATTCTGGTCGACTTCGCCGCGGCGGGCCAGCATCTGCAGGGCCCGGACCACGATCGAGTGGCTGTCGATCTTGAAGAAGCGCCGGGCCGCGGCCCGCGTGTCTGAGAACCCGAAGCCGTCGGCGCCCAGGGTCGCGAACTCGTTGGGCAGGTACTGCCGGATCTGGTCCGGCACGGCCGCCATGTAGTCGCTGACCGCCACGATCGGGCCGGTCGCCCCTTCGAGCTGCTGGGCCACAAAGGGCTTGCGCGGCTCGGCGCCGGGGTTCAGGAACGCCTCCTCCTCGGCGGCCAGGCCGTCGCGGCGGAGTTCGTTCCAGCTGGTCACCGACCAGACATCGGCGGAGACGCCCCAGTCATCGGCCAGCAGCTGCTGGGCTTCCAGCGCCCACGGCACGGCCACGCCGGAGGCCAACAGCTGGGTGCGGGGCCCGTCGACCTTGGCCGGAGCCAGCAGGTAGATGCCCTTGACCAGGCCCTCGACGTCCAGTTCCTCCGGTTCGGCGGGCTGGAGGATCGGCTCGTTGTACACGGTCAGGTAGTACATCACGTTGGGATCCGGATGGTTCCCGCCGTACATGCGCTCCAGGCCGGCGCGCATGATGTGTCCGATCTCGTACCCGTAGGCCGGGTCATAGGTGACGACCGCCGGGTTGGTGGAGGCGAGGACCGGGGAATGCCCGTCCGCGTGCTGCAGGCCCTCGCCGGTCAGGGTGGTCCGTCCCGCGGTGGCGCCGATCACGAAGCCGCGGGCCATCTGGTCGGCGGCGGCCCAGAAGAAGTCACCGGTGCGCTGGAAACCGAACATCGAGTAGAAGATGTAGATCGGCACCAAGGGCTCGCCGTGGGTGGCGTAGGAGGTACCGACGGCGGTGAAGGCGGCGGTGGAGCCGGATTCGTTGATGCCGGTGTGCAGGATCTGGCCCTGCGGGGATTCCTTGTACGCCAGGACCAGGTCGCGGTCCACGGACAGGTAGTTCTGGCCCTTGGGGTTATAGATCTTGGCGGTCGGGAAGAACGAGTCCATGCCGAAGGTCCGCGCCTCGTCCGGAATGATCGGGACCACGCGGGCACCGAATTCCTTGTCCCGCATCAGGTCCTTCAGCAGGCGCACGAACGCCATGGTGGTGGCCGCCTGCTGTTTCCCGGAGCCGCGCTTGGCAACCTCGTAGGCCTTGTCCTCGGGCAGGTGCAGCTGCTGGTGCGCGGTCCGGCGTTCCGGCACGGCGCCGCCGAGCGCGGCACGGCGCTCCATCATGTACTTGATCTCCGGGGTGTCCGGTCCCGGCCGGTAGTACGGCGGCCGGTACGGATCGGCCTCGAGCTGCTCGTCGGAGATCGGGATGCGCAGGTGGTCGCGGAAGTCCTTCAGGTCCTGCAGGGTCAGCTTCTTCATCTGGTGGGTCGCGTTGCGGCCCTCGAAGTGCGTGCCCAGGCCGTAACCCTTGACCGTCTGGGCGAGGACCACCGTGGGCTTGCCCTTGAACTCAGTGGCGGCGCGGTAGGCGGCGTAGACCTTGTGGTAGTCGTGGCCGCCGCGCTTGAGGTTCCAGATCTGCTCGTCGGTCATGTCCGCGACCATTTCCTTGGTCTGCGGGGTCTTGCCGAAGAAGTGCTCGCGGACGAACCCGCCGGATTCGGCCTTGTAGGTCTGGTAGTCGCCGTCGAGGGTGGAGTTCATGATGTCCACCAGCGCGCCGTCATGGTCCTTGGCGAGCAGTTCGTCCCACTCCCGGCCCCAGGTGACCTTGATGACATGCCAGCCGGCGCCGCGGAAGAAGGCCTCGAGCTCCTGCATGATCTTGCCGTTGCCGCGCACCGGCCCGTCGAGGCGCTGCAGGTTGCAGTTGATCACGAAGGTGAGGTTGTCCAGCTTTTCGTTGGCTGCCAACTGCAGGAAGCCGCGCGACTCCGGTTCGTCCATCTCGCCGTCGCCCAGGAAGGCCCAGACGTGCTGGTCGGAGGTGTCCTTGATCCCGCGGTTCTGCAGGTAGCGGTTCAACTGCGCCTGGTAGATGGCGTTGGCCGGGCCGATGCCCATGGAAACGGTGGGGAATTCCCAGAACTCGGGCATGGAGCGCGGGTGCGGGTAGGAGGGCAGGGCGTGGCCTTCGCGGGACTTCTCCTGCCGGAAACCGTCCAGGTCCTCCTCGGACAGCCGGCCTTCGAGGAAGGCGCGCGCGTACATGCCGGGGGAGGCGTGGCCCTGGAAAAAGACCTGGTCGCCGCCGCCGGGGTGGTCCTTGCCGCGGAAGAAATGGTTGAAGCCCACTTCGTAGAGGGTGGCCGCGCCGGCGTAGGTGGAGATGTGTCCGCCCACGCCGATGTCCGGACGCTGGGCCCGGTGCACCAGCATGGCCGCGTTCCAGCGCATCCAGGCGCGGTAGCGGCGCTCGATCTCCTCGTCGCCCGGGAACTCCGGCTCCTGGTCGACCGGAATGGTATTGACATAGTCCGTGGTGGTCACCATCGGCACGCCGACGCTCTGCGCACCCGCACGCTGCAGGATGGAGCGGACAATAAACTGGGCCCGTTCGGTGCCCTGGCTCTCCACCAGACCGTCGAAGGACTCTATCCATTCGGCGGTTTCTTCGGGATCGCGATCCGGCAGCTGGCTTGTCAGCCCGCTCAGGATGTGCGAGGTATCTTCTCCTGCGCTCACGTCCAACCTCTCATACGTGCAGATTGTGTCTGCGCCTTACGTGGCATAGCGACCCGGCGCATGGTCCGGCCGGGAGATATTCTTCAGTGCCACTCTAACTGTTCACGGCATTACAACGCAGCCGGAGCCGGCCGTGCCAGTTGTTACGACGACGTCGGAGGCCGCCCCGCCGTCGCCGTCGTCGGCCCACCGGCGCCGGTCCCCGCGGGCGCCCGCCGTCGTCCCTTAAGAAAGAGGCGTAAAGCGGCGCCGCGGCGCGGCAAAAAACGGCAGCGTCCTGCGGGTGGCTTGAAGCGACGGCGATTAGGGTGTTGGCTTGTAACTAGCAACACGCCCATCGCCGTCGGCGGGGTGAATCAATACGTTCCGTACAGGAGGAGCACAGTGGGCGAGGCCGAAGCCGCCGCGGTAGAGAATGTGGCAGGCAATTTGGGTTTCAAAGACGGGGACCTGATCCAGGAATTCGGCTATGACGAGGACGTGGACTTCGATCTGCGTGACGACATCGAGGACCTCACCGGCTCCGAACTGCTTACCGAGGACGACCACGACGTGGTGGACGCGGTGATCCTGTGGTGGCGCGACGGCGACGGCGACCTGGTGGACGCGCTGGTCGACACGCAGACAACCCTCGGGCCGGGCGGAGTGGTCTGGGTGCTGACGCCGAAGTCCGGCCGGGACGGTTACGTGCCGCCGGCCGACGTCCAGGAAGCGGCGCCTACCGCCGGCCTGCACGTGACCACTTCCGCCGGCGTCTCCGGCGATTGGGCCGCCACCCGGCTGGTCAGCAAGCGGACCAACAAGTGACCGCGGACGCACCCCGGACCGGGCTGCCCGCACCCGATTTCGAGCTGGCCAACCAGTTCGGCGAACCCGTCAGGCTCTCCGCCCTGCGCGGTGAGAACGTCGTGCTGGTCTTCTACCCGTTCGCCTTCTCCGGCATCTGCACCGGCGAGCTGTGCGAGCTGCGCGACGACCTGGGCCTCTTCCGCAGCGAGAATGCCCGCGTGCTGGCCGTGTCCGTTGACCATAAGTTCGCCCTGCGCGCGTTCGCGGAGCAGGAGGGCTACGAGTTCGACCTGCTGGCCGACTTCTGGCCGCACGGCGACGTGGCCAAGGCCTACGGCGTGTTCGACGACGACTCCGGGATGGCGCTTCGCGGCACCTTCATCATCGACGCCGAAGGCATCCTGCGGCACGTGATCCGCAATCCCCGCAGCCAGGCCCGCGACATCCAGGAATACCACCGCGTGCTGAAAGAGCTCTAGCCGCCATGGAGTTGCTGCGGCCGGCGCTCGAGATCCTGGCTGGACACCGTCTGGCCGTGTTGACCGGCGCGGGCCTCAGCACCGATTCCGGCATCCCGGACTACCGCGGACCCACCTCCGTCCCGCGCGCACCGATGACCTACCAGCAGTTCGTCGGCGACGAGGACCTGCGCCGCCGCTACTGGGCGCGCAACCACATCGGCTGGCGGCACATGCACCACGCCGCGCCCAACCTTGGCCACTACGCGCTGGCAGCGATGGAGCAGAACGGCCTGCTCAGCGGCCTGATCACGCAGAACGTGGACCGGCTGCATGAGGACGCCGGCAGCGTGAACGTGATCGACCTGCACGGGCGTTTCGACCGGGTGATCTGCCTGGACTGCGGGGACGTGACCAGCCGCTCCTCGCTGGCGGTGCGGCTGGAGGAACTCAACCCCGCCTACGCCGCCGCCGGCGATGCCGGCGACGTCGCTCCGGATGCCGACGCCGACGTCGCCGACACCTCCCGTTTCGTCGTGGCCGACTGCCTGGTCTGCGGCGGCATGCTCAAGCCGGACTTCGTCTACTTCGGCGAGAATGTCCCCAAGGACCGGGTGGCGGCGGCCTACGCCATGGTGGACGACGGCGAGGCGCTGCTGGTTGCCGGGTCCTCGCTCACCGTGATGAGCGGCCTGCGGTTCGTCCGGCACGCCGCCAAACAGGGCAAACCCGTGGTGATCATCAACCGCGGCCCTACCCGCGGCGACGACTTGGCCGACCTGAAGCTGGAAACGGGCGTCTCCGAGGCTCTTGGCCACCTGGCGGCGGAGTTGCCGGGCCGGCTCCAGAAGCCGGCCTGAGACGCGGCCAGGAGGACCGTGCCGCCCCTTCGATGCGCCGGCTGTTGACCCTGAGGGAGGTCTCAGGTTACAGGTTGCATCGTGTTGATCCGCACGTAAATTTGGTTGGCGTTCACGCCGGTTTATCCGGTAGAGTAAATCCTCGTGATGTTGCGGCGGATAACGCTCCGCGGTCCCGCTTTCGACATTACAACGGGTCTTTAGCTCAGCTGGTAGAGCGCCACGTTTACACCGTGGATGTCATCGGTTCGATCCCGGTAGGACCCACGAACAAACCCCGCACTGTCAGGCAAGACGCCTGGGAATGCGGGGTTTTTCGTGCCCAGCTCCACTGGCCGGGCTGAGCCGCAGTCTCCGGTTCTGCGTTTCAGGCTTCGATTCCTAAGCGAATCCTGAGGTCCAGCGGGCGCCTGCCGGTGTAACGTGGGGCTCCCGGTGGCCGCTGCAGGGGGCAGTGGAACCGGATGGATGAGGTAACGGCCCCGCCCGCTGTTGGGGGATGGGCGGGGCTGTCCCTCAGCGTTGCAGATGCCGGACAAGGTGATCGTCCGCGCGCAGCATTCGACCGCGTCGAAGCCCCTTTCCCGCGAATCCGACACCCGGCCCGGCGGCCCTGTCTTCCGCACCGCCCGGCAAGGACACGCCGTCCTGCCGTGCCGCTGCATGGTCTCGTGCGGGACATCTACCGGGCACGTGAAAAACTTGTCAGCCATACTCGTCGCTCGCGAGGAATCTCGTCTCGGGGATCACAGCCGGCACACAGGTCCAAAGGGAAAGGCACTGTCCCGTGAGGGACAGTGCCTTTCGGGGCAGCCGTTAGATGGGGGATCAACGGAACTGCCAGGGGATAAGCGGTGCAGCAACCGGGGAGATGGGGGCTCCCGGGCGTTCAATGCCACCGCCAAGCCACAGTCTGCCATGACCCGTGGGCATTTCTCAACCACAATGATTGATCAGTTAAGCGTGTCGCTCGTTATAGGCAAATACGGGTCAAAACACGGCACACGCCCTTACCATCCGCGAGCCGCCGAACGGTGCTGCCGAGTACTTATTGTGCCGATCTTATGCCAAGACAGAGCGGCCGATGCGTCATGCAATAACGGTTAAGCAACGGCGCCGTGAAGCTCTCTACAACCGGCCTCCGGTCTGCAACGCTGGACCGATCATGCTGGTTTTCACGAGGGGCAACAATGGAGAAGTTCTGCCGGACTGCAGGCCACGCTTTCGTCCCTGCATGCACCGTCTCGGCACGGCGTTGTGCCTGTTCTGGAACGCACCGCCGGCCGTGCTCCGAACAGGACGCCGGCGGGATACCGGCGCAGGACCCGCTGGATGAAATCGGGCTGCCCGCGGCCTCGCCTCGAGCGTTGACTCCCCGCCCGGACCCCGGCACGGACGCCATCGCCGGCAGGGGATTTCCCGGCGCCATCGCCGGCAGGGGCTTTCCCGGCGAGGACGACGCGGACGATGAAGCAATCGACGCCTGGCTGCGCTTCCGCCCCTCGGCTGCCGCCGGCGAATGAGTCACAGCTAACGCCAGCCCGCTTAGCCGGTGCCGCCGGTCGGGATTAGGCTTGAGGAGGAACCACGGCCCGCTCGGGCTGTACGCTGACGTCCCTGACCGCGGGGACCGCACACATGGAGACTCAATGAGCGCACACATCGGTGTGACAGGTCTGGCCGTCATGGGCGCCAACCTGGCACGGAACTTCGCCCGCAACGGCTACACGGTCGCCCTGCACAACCGCTCGGTGGAAAAGACGGACGCCTTGCTGTCCGCCCACGGCGACGAGGGCGACTTCATCCGCACCGAGTCGCTGCAGGAGCTGGTGGAGAACCTGCAGAAGCCCCGCCGCGTGCTCATCATGGTCAAGGCCGGCAAGCCGGTCGACTCCGTCATCGAGCAGTTGGTGCCGTTGCTGGAAGAGGGCGACATCGTCATTGACGCCGGCAACTCGCACTACGAGGACACCCGGCGCCGCGAGGCCGCCTTGGCCGAGAAGGGGCTGCACTTCGTCGGCATCGGGGTCTCGGGCGGCGAGGAAGGGGCGCTCCTCGGCCCATCCATCATGCCCGGCGGCTCCCGGCAGTCCTACGACTCGCTCGGCCCCATGCTGGAAAAGATCTCCGCCAAGTACGACGGCGAACCCTGCTGCAGCTGGGTGGGCACGGATGGCGCGGGCCATTTCGTAAAGATGGTGCACAACGGCATCGAGTACGCGGACATGCAGGTCATCGGCGAGGCCTACGACCTGCTCCGCACCGGTGCAGGCCTGGAACCGCAGCAGCAGGCCGAGATCTTCACCGCGTGGAACAAGACCGAGCTCTCGTCCTTCCTGATTGAGATCACCGCCGAGGTGCTTGCCCACACGGACGCCAAGACCGGCAAGCCGTTCGTCGACGTGGTGGTGGACTCGGCCGGGCAGAAGGGCACCGGGCGCTGGACCGTCGTCTCCGCGCTCGAACTCGGGTCGCCGGTCTCCGGCATTGCCGAGTCGGTTTTCGCGCGCGGCCTTTCCTCGCAGCGCGGCCAGCGCGCCATAGCCCAGGACGTGCTGGCAGGACACGAAGAAGACGTCAA
Source organism: Arthrobacter sp. B0316-1-20 (assembly GCF_059091865.1). NCBI lineage: Bacteria > Bacillati > Actinomycetota > Actinomycetes > Micrococcales > Micrococcaceae > Arthrobacter > Arthrobacter sp. B0316-1-20. Next base: position 289,006 of record NZ_JBNHHC010000003.1, read on the forward strand.
GGTCCCGCAGAGCTTCGTCGAGGACGTCCGCCAGGCGCTGTTCGCCTCCAAGCTGGTCAGCTACGCCCAGGGCATCGACATGCTCGGTTCCGCAGCGGGCGAGTACGGCTGGGATCTGAAGCTGGATGAGATCGCCTCTCTCTGGCGCGCCGGCTGCATCATCCGCGCCGAGCTGCTGGACGACATCATGAAGGCCTACGCCGGCGACTCAAAGCCTGAAAACCTGCTCTTCGCCCCGGCCTTCGCCGATGCGATCGGCGCGGCAGTCCCGGCGTGGCGCCGAGTCGTGGCCACCGCCGTCCAGCTCGGCATCCCGGTACCGGTATTTGCCTCCTCGCTGGCCTACTACGACGGGCTGCGCCGCAAGCGCCTGCCGGCCGCCCTGACCCAGGGCCTGCGCGACCTCTTCGGCGCACACACCTACGGCCGGACGGACGCGGAAGGCACCTTCCACACCCTGTGGAGCGGCGACAAGTCGGAGGTCTCCGCCGTCGACACGCACTGACTCGGACGGCGGACAGCCGCCTGAGGAGCTTCCGGAGCCCCCAACCGACTCTTGCGGTTGGGGGCTCCGTCGGCTGCCACCGCTTTCGTCGGAAACTACGCCGCCGACTTCTGTACCTCCGAGTAGAAGAACTGGAGGAGGTCGGATCCGAATTCCGCGGTGAGCAGGGCGGCCGCCCAGCGGGTTGGCTTCGGAGCCAGCAACAGCCCGAAGATGAAGCCGCTGGCCACCCATTGGCCCAGGCAGAACGGGCACGTCAGCAGTTCGCCGATGGCTTTCTGCGGTCCGGTGCCGCGCACGTCTTCGGCCAGTTCGGCTGCTCCGCTTTGTCCTTCAAAGGAAGTGAACGGAGCCCGCAGCGGGCTGGTGACCGGGGCCTTGGTCAGCAGTCGGGAGAGCTTGTGTGTCGCGACGGCGATCAGCGCCAGGTCGCTCCACCGGGGCGCGTCCGGCACGGTGCGGCCGGAGCGGCGAACGGCGGCTGTCCCCAGTGCCAGTCCTGTGCCGTGGACGCCCATCAACATCAGGAAAGAGCCCAGCGGCAGGTGCTCTCCGTGGCTGTATTCGTCCTTCTCGTGCCGTAACCGGGCCCGTAATCTTTGAGCTGTTTCCTGATACATGTGGTGCTTGCCCTCCCGGTCTTGTGCCCTGGGGGCGAGTTTATCGGCGCCATGGGCGACGCAACAGGGCAGGACACCCGTGGAACCGCACGACCGGCGGGCTAAAACCGCACCGGTAAGCGGAAATCGGCCCCTCCTCGGAGAGTTGAGGAGGGGCCGATTGTCTCAGGTTTGAGTCCGGCTATCGCTTCGAAGCGCGGTAGCCGGCAGCCCGAGCTGCACTTTCGGTGGCAAAGCACTCTTCGGGGCTGGTGCGCGAGTAGAAGCCACCGCCTGGGACGTGATAAATCCACTCGCCCGAGGAGCTTTGATTGCCTTTGATGGGGTATCCGGCCGGGCAATAGTGTCCTTTGGGGGCACTTCGGGTGGGCTTCTTTCCGGCCGTGATCGTGAGAGCCTGCGTCTTCGTCGCGGTGCGCGTGTAGGTCGAGGACGGCAACCGGTACTTCACCGTCGTGGTGACCTTGTACCTGCCGGCCCGCAGGGAAACCGACTTCTTGTTCTTGGTTACGGTCTTACTGCCGGCTTTCACCGTCAGCGTGTTGGACACGACTTTCACGCCCTTGGCAGACGAAAAATTCGGCTTGATGGTTGCCGTGCCGTTGTAAGGAGCCTTCTTTCCCGCAATGGTCTTCAGCGCAACTGCAGTGCGGACCACGAGCTTCTGCGTCTTCGACGTCGTCTTGAGGTTCGAGTAGACGCGCTGGCCGTCCAGTTCTGCGTACGTCTTGTACTTCACGGTTGTGGCAACCGAGTAGGTCCCGGCCTTGAGCTTCGCGCTCTTCTTGTTCCTGAGCACGGTCTTGCTGCCTTGCTTAACCGTGATGGTCTTGGCTGTCACGGTGACCCATCCGGTGGCGGCAACCGTGGGCTTCACCGTTGCAGTGCCGTTGACGGGGGCAACCGGGCTGCCGATATTTTTGATCGCCACGCTCGTTTCGGGCGCAGGCGTCGGGACCGTCGCCCCGACGGCGGGACCAGTCACCGCTGTGACGGCCTGGACGGGAGCCGCGGTTGCGGCAGTGACGGAGCCTAGAAGGAGCGAGGCAGCGGCTGCGAACGCAGCGGCGCCACGCACGTAAGGTGCGAGTTTCAATTTCCCCAACTTTCCCGGGCGCAGCCCGGAACCAAAATGATTTACTGGTTAATCGTACGAGCAATAATGCTCAGGCACCTAGAATCCTTGGACGTACTCAACGGAGTCGTCGTACCAATCGGTGATGCGCCAGACTCCGCCCTTGACTGCAGCGGCCGGGACATCGGCAAAAACCACTCCGTAACCAATGGAGGAATCAACGTCCACCGTCGGCGGAAGCAGCGGCCCCATGTCGAGATAGGAATCTATTACCGTATACCCGGAGTCGTCGTAGGTGTTCCCGTCTGCACCGATGTATTCCACGACGATCCAGTCGGCCGGATCCATGGTGGAATCGCTGCTGTTACCCAAGAGCAATTCCACGTATAGATCCGCTTTTCCTGACTCTGTGTTGCTTGGGTATTGACGTGGTTCGAAGAACAGCACGTTCCAGTCAGGCAAAGTGAATATTTTGTCGATAGCGAAGGGGTCTTGCCTCGACGATCGTACAAACAGCACCATTTCTGCTGAGGTCGCTTTTCCGGCCTTGTTCGTTACTACGACCCGGTAGGTATCCAGTTCGTTCTTCGACCGTGCGGTAAACGTGTAGTTCGCGCTTGTTGCTCCCGAAATCCTCTTCCACGAGACCTTTCCGTCGGTTCCTTCGACCCCACGTTCCCACGCGTAGGACAGGGATCCGCCCGTGGCTTGGCTCTTGATAGTGATGGATTGGCCAGTGGTGGTCTCAATCGAACGCGGGATCTTAACCGTCGGTTTGACGACGGTCGTGACCTTCACGCTGTTGGAAGTTGCCTTTCCCGCCTTGTTGCCCGCTACGGCCCGGTACTCGGTTACTGACTGTCCGGAGGGAGTTGTGAAGGTGTGGGTTGACCTGGTGGCCGAGGAAATGTTCGCCCATTTGGATCCTGCCTTACGCTGCCACTGGTATGACATGGCTCCGCCACTCGCTTTGACTGAAAGCGTTACCTTCGATCGTGCCGGAGTGGTTACGTTCTTGGGCTCGGTTGTGATCCTGGGTGAGGTGACAACGGTGAGCGTGGCGCTCCTCGACGTGATCTTTGAGCGGGAGTTGGAGACGATCACGCGGTACTGCGCTCCATTAAGGCTGGCCGTGGCCTTGACCTTGAGAGTGTGGGTTTTGGCAGAAGCTCCGGTGGCTTTGACCCAGTTGTAGGACTTAGGTTTTTTGACCTGCCATTGATACCTGAGTTTGCTGCCGACTGCCTTGACGTTGAAGTTATGGGTCTTGCCGCTGGCCACAGTTGAGGACTTCGGGGCACCCGTGATCGTTGCCTTCACGACTGCCGTGGAGACCGCTGTCGTTGAAGCGACGGTAACGCCGACTGGGTTCGCCTGAGCCTGAGCGAGTGTTATTGGTGCAGTAAATAAAAGAGTGGCCATTGAAACTGTAACGGCGCGCTGAAGTAGTCTTTTCAAGAATTTCCCCCAACAGGAATGACAACAGAGCAGACGGAAGAGAAAGCTCCTCGTCAGGTTGAGGAGTTATCCGAATAATACTCAATCATTCGGCATAAGCAGTCAACGGCGTCATCGGAGCCCGAGAAACCCTGACAGACAGCGAGAGGCCCCTCTGCTCCGCGCAGAGGGGCCTCTTAGGATCGATGGTCGAGCCTACCGGTAGACCGCGACGAGTTGCTACAGCAACTCAGCGCGCAGTTCCGCCGCAGATTTGGGGGAGAGCAGGCCGGGCGGTACGTCGAAGACGGTGACGGCGCCGAAGCGGCCCTGCTGGTGCAGGCGGTGCACGGCCCGGGCGTAGGCCACCAAGACGCTGGCGGTGAACTCCGGGTTGCTCTCCAGCGAGAGTCCGTACTCGATGACTTGGGCGTGTTCGTCACTGGTGTTGCCGCTGCGGATGGTCATCCCACCGTGCGGCATGGCGCTGTGGTCGCGGGCCAGTTCCTCGGCCGAGATGAAGTGGACCTCGGTGTCGTACTGGTCAAAGTAGTGCGGCATGGTCACGATGGCTTCCTTGACCGCTGCGGGGTCGGCGCCGTCTGCCAGCACCACGAAGCATTCACGGGTGTGCTTCTGCCGCGTTTCCAGCTGCGGGCGGCTGCCGTCGCGCACCTGTTCAATCGCGGCTTCCGACGGCAGTGTGTACTGCACGCCGGCAGCGACACCGGGAACGCGCCGGACGGCGTCGGAATGTCCCTGGCTCAGCCCGCGGCCCCAGAAGGTGTAGGTATCGCCGTCGGGCAGGAGGGCCTCCCCGTACACGCGGTTGATGGAAAACATCCCGGGGTCCCAGCCGGCGGAAATCAGCGCTGTCTTCCCGGCGGCCCGCGCCGGCGCGTCGACGGCGTCGAAGTATTCGGGGATGCGGGCGTGCGTGTCGAAGCTGTCCACCGTGTTAAAGCGGGCCGCCATGACCGGACCCTGCTGCGGGAGGTCCTCCTTGGAACCGCCGCACAGGATCAGCACGTCGATGCTGTCTTCGTGGGCGGCCAGGTCGTCCATGGCGTATACGGCAGTCTCCTCGCGCAGCGTGGCAAGGTCCCCGGGGGATCGGCGGGTGAAGACCCCGGCCAGTTCCATGTCCGGGTTCTTGGCTACCGCGGCCTCCACGCCGCGGCCCAGGTTTCCGTAGCCGGCTATGCCGATGCGGATCGATTCGCCCACGGCTTGTCCTCTCGTCAGGTTCAACGTTTATCGGGCAGCAGTGGACGTTAAATCCACATCGCCGGGTCGATGTATTCGGCCGGGTCGACGGCCGGCTTGGTTTCGCGCTGCGGATCGCGGTGCCGGAAGGTGGCCGGAATGCCGGTGATGATCGATTCCGGCGGAGCGTCCTTGACCACCACGGCGTTCGCACCGACGGCGCTGTCGGCCCCGATGACCACGGGACCCAGCACTTTGGCCCCGGCACCGATGACCACCCGGTCGCCGATGGTGGGGTGACGCTTGACCTTGTCCAGCGAACGGCCGCCGAGCGTGACGCCGTGGTAGAGCATCACGTCGTCGCCGATTTCGGCCGTCTCGCCGATCACCACGCCCATGCCGTGGTCAATGAAGAACCGGCGGCCGATGGTCGCGCCGGGATGGATTTCGATGCCGGTCAGGAAGCGTCCCGCCTGCGAAATCAGCCGGGCCGGCAGCCGCAGCGACGGTTTGGCCCACAGCCTGTGGGTCAGCCGGTGGATCCAGATGGCGTGCAGCCCGGAGTAGGCCAGGAAATTCTCCACGTGGCCCCGGGCCGCCGGGTCGTGCGACCGGGCGGCCTCGAGGTCTTCACGCAGTCGCGCTAGGAAACCCATGTGCTCTTTCTGCTTGAACAGCGCCGCTCGGCGGCAGGGGAAGCTGGTTAGCCGCGGATGTCGTCGTACAGGATCGTGGAAATGTAGCGCTCACCGAAGTCGGGCACCACGGCCACGATCAGCTTACCGGCGTTCTCCGGGCGCTTCGCGACTTCCAGCGCCGCCCACACGGCCGCACCCGAGGAGATGCCGCCGAGGATGCCTTCCTTGATGCCCAGATCGCGGGCGACGGCGACCGACGCCGACGTCGGTGCGTCCAGCACCTCGTCGTAGACGCTGGTGTTCAGCACCTCCGGCACGAAGTTGGCGCCGAGGCCTTGGATCTTGTGCGGGCCGGGGCTGCCGCCGGTGAGAATGGGGGAGTCTTCCGGCTCGACGGCGATGATCTGGACGCCGGGCTTGCGCTCCTTCAGAAGGCCGCCGGCGCCGGTGATGGTGCCGCCGGTGCCGATGCCGGCCACCAGGATGTCCACCTGGCCATCGGTGTCGGCCCAGATTTCCTCGCCGGTGGTGGTGCGGTGGATCAGCGGGTTGGCCTCATTGGCGAACTGCTGCGCCCAGATGGAGTTTTCCGTGTTGGCCACGATCTCCTTGGCCTTCTCCACAGCGCCGCGCATGCCCTCGGAACCGGGGGTCAGCACGATTTCGGCACCGAAGGCGCGCAGCATGACCCGGCGCTCGGTGGACATGGTCTCCGGCATGGTCAGGATCACCTTGTAGCCGCGGGCTGCCCCTACCATGGCCAGCGCGATGCCGGTGTTGCCGGAGGTGCCCTCCACGATGGTGCCGCCGGGCTTCAGCGCACCTGCCTTCTCGGCGGCGTCGACGATGGCCACGCCAATCCGGTCCTTGACCGAGTTGGCGGGGTTGTAGAACTCCAGCTTCACGGCGATCTGGGCCGGCAGGCCCTCGGTGAGCCGGTTCAGGCGCACCAGCGGGGTGCGCCCCACAACCTGGGTGACGTCGTCGTAAATCGGGGCCATGTTTTCCTGCCTTCTGGCCGTTCGGGCCGTTACAGATGGGGGTAACAAAACTTCTTCCACACTAGTCAGCGCGGCGAGCCGTGAGCTAAGCGGTGAGCCATTCGGCGTAATATTTTCGGGCCTTGGCCAGCTTCGGATTGATGATCACCTGGCAGTAGCCGGCATCGGGATGCTTGGCGTAGAAGTTCTGGTGGTATTCCTCCGCCGGATAGAAATCGGGCAGCCGCACGACCTCGGTCACGATGGGGTCCTGCCAGTCGGACTGTGCGCGCTCGATGGCAGCCTCGAAGGTCCGCTTGTGTTCGTCGTCGACGTAGAACATCGACGAGCGATACTGCGTCCCGACGTCGTAGCCCTGACGGTTCAGGGTGGTGGGGTTGTGCGAGGCGAAGAACATCCCCAAAATGACGTCCTCGGGCACCACCGTTTCGTCGAACGTCACGGCCACCACCTCTGCGTGCCCCGTCGTTCCGGAGCAGACCGCCTCGTAGGAGGGACTCTTCACGTGGCCGCCGGTGTAGCCGGAAACCACCTCCGTGACACCGCGCGTCCTATTGTAGACCGCGTCGAGGCACCAAAAGCAGCCACCGCCAAGCACAAAAGTCTTCATGGCTTAACAATGTCACGGACCCCTCGAATGTTCCCGGGCCGCGAACGCGGGCGGCGGCTGGTGGGCTGACCACCGCGGATGGGGTAGAAAAGGATTCATGGTCGACGACGAACAGCTCCGCACAGGGGACGCCGAAGCCCCCGCAGGCCCCGCAGGCCCCGAAGGCCCCGTGGGAACCCAGGCTGCCGAGGCAAACGCAACGCCCGACGGCGCCAACGCCCCCGAGGGAAGCGCAACCCCCGAAGGAAACGTAGTCCCCGCAGGGACCGAAGCCGCCGAGGGAACCGAAGCCTCAGTGCGGGACGAAGCGCGGCCGACTACGCCGGTGCTGGGCGATGTGCTCCTGGCCATCGAAGAGCTCTGGCCCGAATCGCTCGCTGAGCAATGGGATGCAGTGGGCCCCGTCGTCGGCCGGCCCTCCTCCGCCGTGCAGAAGATCATGTTCGCCGTGGATCCGACAACCGAAGTGATCACCGAGGCCATCGAGTGGGGCGCCGACCTGCTGCTCACGCATCACCCGCTGCTGCTGAAGCCGGTCAACTCGGTCGCAACCACCAGCTTCAAGGGAGACGCCGTGCACCGGCTGATCGAAAGCGGCTGCGCCTTGGTCACGGTTCACACCAACGCTGACAGTGCCGTCGGAGGCGTATCCGACGTGCTCGCCGACGCGCTCGGGCTGCGGGACGTGCGGCCGCTCTCGCCGGCCGACAACGGCTTGCCGGAAGAAGGCATCGGGCGGGTGGGGGAGCTGGCCGAGGCCAAGACGCTGGGCGAGTTCGCCGAGCAGGTATTCAGCATCCTGCCGGCCGTCGCCGGGGGAGTGAGGGTGGCCGGCGACCGCAACGGGATTATCCGCAGTGTGGCCGTGTGCGGCGGTGCCGGCGACTCGCTGCTCGATCAGGTCCGCGCATCGCGGGCGGACGTTTATGTCACGGCCGACCTGCGCCACCACCCGGCGTCCGAAGCGCGAGAGGGGGCCGTGGACGGCCGGCCGTATCTCATCGACGTCTCTCATTTCGGCAGTGAATGGTTGTGGCTGACGCCGGCGTCCGTGGCGCTGGACAATGTCCTGGCCGACCAGGGCTACTCGGTGGAAGTCAAGGTCAGCGTCACCAACACCGATCCGTGGGATTTCGTCCTGACTCCGGGGTAGCAGCGCTTCGTCCGGACTGTAGGCTTGGACGAGGCTGAACCGCAGTGGTTCCGCAGCGTTTTGAAAGGACGTACATGGCGAAGGCACCGGCTTCCGAGCAACTGAGGTTGCTCGACCTGCAGGCACTGGACGGCAAGCTCACCCAACTGAGCCGCCGCGCTGCAGCCACCGCCAAGAATGCCGACATCGACGCGCTGGTGGAGAAGCTGGCGGCCGCCGACTCGTCGCTGGTCGCCCTGAACACGGAGATTGCGGACACCGAACGCGAGCTGAAGCGCGCCGAAGGCGACGTCGAAACCGTCCAGTCGCGGATCGAACGCGACCAGAAGCGCTTGGACAGTGGAGCGGGTTCGCCCAAGGATCTGACCGCGCTGCAGCACGAACTGGTGTCGCTGAACAAGCGCCGCAGCGATTTGGAAGACGTGGAGCTGGAAGTGATGGAGCGCCTCGAGGGGCTCCGCACCCGCCAGGCCCAGCACCAGCAGGCCAACGACCAGTTGCGCGAGGAACTGTCCGGCTTGGAGCGCGCCCGCGACGAAGAGCTCGCCGGGATTGAAAGCGAACGTGCCGCCGCAGCCGCTGAGCGCCAGGAAGTGGCCGGCAGCTTCGAGGCCTCCCTGCTGGCCGTGTACGAAAAGACCCTTGCCCACCGAGGCATCGGCGCCGCCCGGTTGTTCCACGGCAAGTCGGAGGGCTCGGGCATGCAGCTCAGCCCCGGCGACCTGGCCGACATCCGCAAGGCAGCACCTGACGACATCGTATTCTGCCCCGACTCTGGCTGCATCCTGATCCGCTCGGAGGAGTGGGGCAGCTAACCACTGGCAACGCCCACTCGTTCCAGAGGCCAGCTCCCAAACAGCATAAGAGCGGTTCCGGCGGGAAAAACCTCAGGGTAGAACGATGTGCAGGCCGGCATGTCGGGCTCGTCAGCGCACGATCAGGCGGGACAGCCTCCGCTTGATTTTCCGCCTGAGTGCCAGCGGCGCGAGGCGGACAATTCCGCTCCGGAATGACGCCGGTCCGGGTACGGTGTCGTGCATCGTGGCGGTCGTGCCGGTGGCGTCGGCGGTCCGGATCTGTACGGTTTTGCCGGTCGGGATGGTGTAAAGCCCGCCGGCGCTGCTGAGGCTGACGTCGACTTCGTACGTTCCCGGCGGCAGTGCCGAGATGTCGACGCCGGTGCCCTTGGGGGTGCCGAAGTGGGCGCCGGAGTAGTCGCTGAGCGCGTCGCCGAAGACGTCCGTGGTCCCTCGGAAGCCCCCGGCGGCGAGGGGGAAGGCGTGGGTGCCGGCGGGCCCGTGCAGCACGAGGTAGTAGCGAGCGGCTTCATTGTGAGGGATTTCCACACCGCGCACGGCGTAGTCCCCGTCCAGATGCACCCGCGGCCCGCGTGCCCAGCTGGTGCGCAGCCGGAAGTAGGCCTGCGCCGGAGCGGTGCCGAGCACGGACCGCACATCCAGCACGGCGCCGTCGGGCCGCGTCCGGAAGCGGTACAGCCGCCCGTCCAGCTGCGATTCGGCCGCCAACGGTGTGCCGGAGGCCAGCGGCAGCTCCACCTCCCGGCCTGGAACCGCGAGCCGCAGCCGCACCTCGTACGTCCCCGTCGGCAGCCCTCCCAGATCAATGCCCCGGTGCTTGCGTGAGGAAAACCTACCCAGTCGGTAATCGCAATAGGCCTGTTGGAAGTAGCTGAAGGAGACGCCCGCGTCCTCGTTCCCACCCAGGGCAAACTCGTGTCGGGAGCCTTTCCCCGCGAGCACCAGCGTGCTGGTCAGGTCCGTCCACTGACCGGTGGCATGACCGCGCAGGAACCCCACGCCCTCCGGAAAAAACACCGACCCGGCCAGACGGGCGCCGCTGAAGTTGGCGACGCCGTCGCCCGCCTCCCGCTGCCGCGACAGCAGGTCCGCGCGCAGCTGCGGTTCCAGCCGGTTGCCGTTGCGCACCGTGCCGTAGCGCGGTGGCGCGTTCTCTGCGAGTGCATAGAGCGTGGCCAGGATCAGCGGTACGTTATAGCGCGTCACATCCGTGTGCTCGTTCACCAGGTCCGAGTCGGTCTCGATGTAGTTGAAGTTTGAGTACTTGGCGAACAGCGGCAGCGCGGGCACAATCTGCGCCAGATGGAACTGGTCCTGCGGAGAGCTGAGCACATAGATGTTCCTCTCCGTCTGTACGTCGGCAGCGACCGCGTCGGGCAGCAGCCGGTCCAGGTTCTGCATCTCGGCCTGCCCGCCGCCCCCCGTCAGGTGCGCGAAGATCTTTGGCCGGTTGGCGCGCGTATGGGTGCCGACGTACACCTGGGGGGCGCTCGCGAGGATATTGCCGAAGTCGTATTTGATGCCCAGGTACAGCGCAGCGAACCCGCCCTTGGAAAAACCCGCCAGCGTGCATTCATTCCGGCTCAGCCCCAACCGATCCAGCTCTGCATCGATTAAGGCGACCACTGCCTGCTCAATGGAAAAGTCCATATTCCGGCACAAGTAGTACGCGTGCTGCCCATCGAACTTGTCCTTGATCCACAGCCAGTGTGCCTGACTGTCCTGTGAAGCTCGGCCGTCAAACTCGTAGCTGTCGAGCGCCCCCACCCCGGCGAACATGACGATCAGGTGGCGCCGGTCGAGCTTCGCCGCTCGCCGTTTGTACTGGACCAGCACACCGCCGTGGACAAAATCTAATTCCCGTTCGGACATGCGACTCCAACGCCTCCATTAATGCTTCACGTTCTCGGACTGACCGAAGCTACGTGGCCTGAGTGAACGTCGGGCAAACTATCGCACACACCGGAGTCGAAACCCGGCGGTGGGGCCCGTCCTTCAGGGCGGACCGGTCCGCATCCCTAGGCGGCCAAAACGATATTCAGCGCGTGCGCCTTCCGGGCCGTGCCTTCGACAAGTTCCGCCTGCCAGACTTCCTGCGCCGCCTTCAACAGCGCGGCCGGCGTCTCGGGCGCCTTGCCGCGCCTCGTGACCAAGTGCCGGGCGAGTTCGCCACGGGTGTGCTTGGCGAAGTGCGAGACCACGGTGCGCTTGCCGTTGCGCTCCTGGAAAACGTTGACCACGACCGTCCGGGCGGGGTCGGGAGTCCACGCGGCGGCGTAGGTGCTCGAGCGGCAGTCCACCAGCAGGTGGCCCTCCGCGTGGGCGTCCAGCGCCTGGGGGAGCAGCTTCTTCCAATAGGAGGCGAGCTTCCCTGTTTCCGGCAGGCCCACGGACATGGACAGCCGGTAGGCCGGAATGCTGTCGGCAAAACCTATCGCGCCCCACAGCGCCGAGATAACGACGACGGCGGCGTCCGCCTTGCGTTTCTGAGCCGCGGTCATGGATCGGTAGCCGAGGGCGTCGTAGAGCACACCGGAGTAGACGGTGTGCGCCGGGGCGGAGGGTTCGTCGCGCAGCCGCGTGTTGCGTTCCACCTCCGCAGCCAGCGAGGCGCCGACGCCCAGGTGGGTGAGCGCCTCAGGGCTCCGGCTGACGTGGGCCAGGGCCGCCAGCACTTCCTCGCGGGCCGGGTTCAGCTGCGGAAACCGCAGGTCCTGCAGCTCGAACGGGTGTCCCTTCGCGGCGGCGGTTTTCCCTTCGGAAGGCGGAAGAAGAATCAGCACCGTAAGAGCCTACCGTCGGATGGCGCTGCCGAACGAAAGGCGGTCCGCCGCCGTCGTTCCCGATGGAAAGCGGCAGAAGCGGGAGGATTACGGGTCACGGGCGGGCAGGCCGTATCCTGAAGGCGGGACGGGTTGGCTGGGCGATCGCGTCGGGCTGTCCGCGAGGACGAGTCCGCCGAGGAAAGTCCGGGCTCCACAGGGCAGGGTGGTGGGTAACGCCCACTCGGGGAAACCCGCAGGCAAGTGCCACAGAAAACAGACCGCCAGGACTGCTTGGCAGGGCCTGGTAAGGGTGAAACGGCGGTGTAAGAGACCACCAGCGACCCGGGCGACCGGGACGGCTAGGTAAACCCCACCCGGAGCAAGGCCAGACAGGGCACGTTCGAGGGCTGCTCGCCCGAGTGTCCGGGTAGGCCGCTTGAGGGTACCGGCAACGGTGCTCCTAGATGGATGATCGCCACCCGGCGGCGGGCAACTGCCGCAGGTGACAGAACCCGGCTTACAGACCAACCCGTCCCACCTTTCGCCCTGCTATTCGTCGCGGGCTCGAGGACTTGGGGGGGGAGACTCCGTGTGGTGAATCCGTCCGGTTGGAGGGCCGCCAGGAGTGGCGGTATGCGCTTATTCAAAGTTGGCGTATGGCGTTGGCAGGCGCTTTATGGCGCGCAAACTAATCTCAGCCCAGAGCGCAGAGTTGCTTCCTGCCCTTGGAAAGCGCCTACTGTCCCCTCAGTGGATACTGAGGACGCCCTGGAATGCCAGGATTTGGGCCAATTGCGGAGCCCAGTGTTGGATCAGCTTTCGTCCCGTATCTGCGTCATGCATTCAATGTCTATTGATTGTCTCGATGCTGAACTAGACTGCCTGTCATCGGATAAACGTTTTTGCAGGGGGAAAGCTATGGGTGACGGCGTATGCCCGGATTGTGGGCACGAAGCCTCGGAGCCGTCAGGCACATTCCTGTACCGCGTCTTCCGGCTGCCCGCACCCAGCCGCTGTTATCAGAGCGACGGTGGCGAGAACCCGTCCGGATGGCCAGAGTTTTGTGGCTGTCGTGCCGAGTTCCACCTCCTACTCGCCTAGGACCTCGGAACGCCGCTCGGGCAGGTGTCACAGACCGGCCGCCAGGCTTCCCAACGCCCCTCCCGCCGATTCGACACCGGACAGCATGCCGAACAATGGCGGAAGCGCTGTGCCGCTGAAGCACGGTCGGCGAAATGGCTCCGAAACCCCAGCCGGCGCCAACGAATGTGGTTTCTTCACCTTCGACTCCGGCGGACCCATCAACACCACCAGCGCGCCGGGCGACCGGGACGGCCACACAGGCCCACCCGTCCCTTTATCATCTTGCATCATCTGCGGAATCACTCGGCCGCAAGTGCCTCAGCCAACATCCACGGATCATCAGTAAAGACGCCGTCCGCCCCTGCCTCCAGCAGCGAAGCCGCTTGTTTCGGATCGTTCACAATCCAGGGCCACACTGTTAATCCGGCTTCCTTCATGGCAGCGATGCTCGTACTGTCGACATCCTTATGCGGGCCGATGTAGGAGATTCCGTCTTTTGTCACTATTTCAGGGTCGATCTCCTCGTTGGCGCCAACGAGGAATAGAACGTTCAGGCCTTCGTTCGCCAAACGCGCCGCTAGGTCGTAGTCAAAAGACTGAACGATAACATTCTCTTCTATGCCGCGACGGGTTATCGATTCGACAAAGCTGTCCACATCAATGCCCGAATCCTTGATTTCCGGAACCAGAACGTGGTTCTCGCCGTACTCGTCCGCAATTTGCTCCCAAGTAGTGGGCGTGCCGGGTGCACCCCCTGCCGGATGCCGGATGGCGGCTTGGCGCCACTCAGCGAGTCTGATGCTCCCCGGTTCTCCCGCAATGCCGCTCATGGTCCTATCCACCGTTTTATCGTGCAGGGGGACAAGAGTCCCATCACCGAGAGCCCTCAAGTCCATTTCGATAGGAAAGTCGGACTCCGCCACGGCTTTGAACGCTTCGGAGGAGGATTCCGGGTAAACCATAGCCCCGCCGCGATGGGCCACCATCGTGGGTCTTTCAGGAGCAGCGCAGGCCGTCAGCACTAGCAAGATAGTTGCCAGACATAGAATTGCTCGTTTCACCCACTGAGTCTAAGGTCCGCTCGACTAAACCCAATGAAACAGCCTCGCCGCCGCGGGAGTGGGCGAGACCAGAGAGACCCCTAACATTCCAAGCGCCGAGGACGACAGTGGTCGGTACAGTCTCAGCTGGTTCCATCGCCAGCCTGCATCTATCGCCGGGGGAACTATGAACCGCCCTTCGCTGTCGCCTGCTTCGCTGCGCTCCATGCTGCGCGTTGGCCTGACAACAGCAGTCCTCACGACGCTGCTTGCCTCGACGCTGCCAGCCTTCGCTTCCGGGGAGGCGGCACCGGCCGTCCAGTCTTCCCAAGCGCCCGCTCCCGTTGATCCAACAGCGGACACCTTGCCGAACGACGGCGAAAGCCCCGTTCCGACCGAGGGCCCAGTCGGGGAAACGAGTTCGGAACCGCAGCCGACACCAACCAACGTTGTTTCTTCGCCTTCGACTCCGGCGGATCCATCCAGCGGCGCGTCGGAGGAGCAAGCCGTTCCCGCGACCCCGACGCCGTCGGTGCCGCCCGCAGAACCGGGGAAAACACCGGGGGAGCCTTCTAAGGCGCTCGGGCAACAGAGCACCCCGCAGGAAACTCCCGCAACAGAAGAGCCGACACATATTGCAGCAGGGCAGAAGGCTATCGCCGCGAAGGCCACGGCCTTGAAGCTCAGCCCGGTCAACGACTTCCGTTGCACGCTCAGGGACAACGGCTGCGTCCGTACCTACACGGATAGCGGCGGGACGGCGCGGATCGGTATCTACTGGTCTACGGCGACGGGCGCTTACGCCGTGGACCTTAAGCACCCCATCTACAAGGCATTCCAAGCGGCCAAGTACGAAAACGGCAAGTACGGCTATCCCATCGCAGACATGAAGACTGCCCCCGACAAGAGCGCCTCGCAGCAATTCCAGGGCGGCACCATCAGCTACACGCCCCCGCACATCGTCGCCGGCAAGAAGGCCATCGAGGCGAAGGCTAAGCTGCACAACCTGGTGGCCGTCAACGACTTCAACTGCCGCCTGGTGGACAACGGGTGCGTCCGTACCTACAAGCCGTCCTCCAAGAGCACCAAGCGCATCGGCATCTACTGGACGGCGAAAACCGGTGCACGTAGCACCGACCTCCAGCACCCGATCTACAAGAAGTTCGCGGCCGCAGGATATGAACACGGGACCATGGGCTACCCGACGGCGGACCTGAAGTGCGGCCTCAAGTCCCGGGGATGTGTCCAGTTCTTCCAGAAGGGGACGGTCGCGTACTCGCCCTCTACTGGCGCCAGGATCCTGACTGCACAGATGAATTACAGCTGGACGGCCCGCGGCAGCCAGAACGGCACGTTGGGCTACCCCTTGCAGGACGCCGTGAAGCGCAGCGGCAAGACCACGCAGGTTTTCCAGGGTGGCTCCCTGGTGGCGGCCCGGGTGGGCGCCGTGATGTACCCGAAGAATGAGTGCTGGGCCATCGGCGCGCACAAGACCCGCTACGCTCACAACTGGGCCAACCGGATCTCCTTCACCATCGCGGAGACGTACGGAACCTCCAAGGCCAGCTTTATCAACTGCGTGCGGGTTGGCTCCGTCTACAAGCAGGAATGGAAAACGGGCAAGGCGACCGTGGGACTCCAGGGGTTCAAGCGCCCTGGAGTGGCATCCGGGCACACCCAGTACCGGTGGTCCCCGCAGGGCAGTTTCACAGTCCATGAGGCATTCGGTGAGGGTAACCCCGGCACGGACCTCAAGTACAAGAAGCTGAACAAGCGGTCCAGATGGTCCGGTACGCTCGGCTCCTCCTACAACAAGTACTACGAAGCCGGTTCCGTGGGCTACGAACGGTGGCCGGACGAGAACATGTGGTTTTACATGCGCCTGCCCACCGGTGACTACCGCCAGGGCGCGGTGATCGACTACAACCGCGGGCCGGGGCAAACCATCAAGCAGGGCGCGGGGTTCGCCATCTTCCTGCACGCCAATCCCGTACCGACGGCGGGTTGCATCGCACTGGACCTCCAGAACGTGGTCCGTTACCTCAAGACCGCGGATCCTGGCGACAGAATCATCATGGGCGTCCGGCAGGACATCTTCAAAGCCTGATCCGTTGAACCGCCGACGGCGGTGCTTCCCTGAGCGGGGGAGCACCGCCGTCGGCGCCAGGCAGCAGACCGGCCTGCCGCCAATCCCCATCCCTGTGAGGCAGTTCACCTGTAACGGTGCGTCCCTGCTCCGCGTAGTCTCTAGAATGGATAACGGATTGGCGTAAGCCGCCGCCGATCGAGGGTCGGCGACGGGAACGGGCCGATCCGCAAGCTTCCCGCCGGCACTTGGCGGTGGCGTGCCGTGTGGCCGGACAGACTGTCTAGCCAACCGGCGTCGTCGTGAAAATCCACGGCGGTGACAACCGGGCTCGAGGGAGAACCCGGCTGATGTAGGAAGGTAATTCTGTGAACCAGATGTCAGAGTCGGCCCTGGATACGTGGACCAACCGCGAGGCACTTGCCGAAGCGATGATCCCCATGATCGGGCGCTTGTACCGCGAAAACAACGTAGTCACCTCCATCCACGGGCGCAGCCTGATCAACCAGTCCGTGGTGGGCATCCTGAAGGCGCACCGCTTCGCCCGCCAGATTGACGACGCCGAGCTGCCGCTGGAAGAGACCTTCCCCGTGCTGCAGGCCATGAGCGAGCTGGACCTCGGCGCGGGTTCCGTGGATTTGGCCCGCCTGCTGGTGAAGTTCAAGAACGAGGGTGACGGCGCCGAGCTGAAGGACTTCGTGCGCACTGAGCTCGCGGACATCGTCGGCAAGCGCGGCGCCGATGAGCGCACCAGCACGGACGTGGTGCTCTACGGCTTCGGCCGCATCGGCCGGCTGCTGGCCCGGATCCTGGTGGGCCACGCCGGCGGGGGCCACGGCCTGCGCCTGCGCGCCGTCGTCGTCCGCAAGGGCAGCGACGACGACCTGGTCAAGCGCGCCAGCCTGCTCCGCCGCGACTCGGTGCACGGCCCCTTCGAGGGCACGATCTCCGTGGATGAAGAAAACAACACCATCCAGGCCAACGGCACCCTGATCCAGTTCATCTACTCCAACGACCCGGCGTCCGTCGACTACACCCAGTACGGCATCAAGGACGCCATCGTGGTGGACAACACGGGCAAGTGGCGCGACGAGGCCGGGCTGTCCCAGCACCTGCAGTGCCCCGGCGTCTCCCGCGTGCTCCTCACCGCTCCCGGCAAGGGCGGTCTGAAGAACATCGTGCACGGCGTGAACCATGCAGACATCACCGACGAGGACAAGATCGTCTCCGCTGCCTCCTGCACCACCAACGCCATCACCCCGGTCCTCAAGGCGCTGAACGACAAGTTCGGCATTGCCCACGGCCACGTGGAAACGGTGCACTCCTACACCAATGACCAGAACCTGATCGACAACTTCCACAAGGGTTCCCGCCGCGGCCGCTCCGCCGCGCTGAACATGGTGTTGACCGAGACCGGCGCGGCCAAGGCCGTGGCCAAGGCCCTGCCGGAGCTGGAAGGCAAGCTCACCGGCAACGCCATCCGCGTCCCCACCCCGGATGTTTCCATGGCCATCCTGAACCTGAACCTGGAACAGGAGGCCACCAAGGAAAGCCTGAACGAGTACCTGCGCGGCATGTCGCTGAACTCGGACCTGCGGAAGCAGATCGACTACATCGACTCTCCCGAGGTCGTCTCCACCGACTTCGTCGGCTCCCGCCGTGCGGGGATCGTGGACGGCCTGGCCACGATTGCCAGCGGCAAGAACGCCGTGCTCTACGTCTGGTACGACAACGAGTTCGGCTACAGCTGCCAGGTGGTCCGCGTGCTTGAGGAGATTGCCGGCGTCAACCCGAAGATCTTCCCGGCCGTTCTGGAACCGGTGGCCGAGACGGTCTGATCGCCCTCAGACGGCAATAACGACGGCGGGGCCGGCGGCATGCGAATGCCGCCGGCTTCCGTCGTTAACCGGCCGGTGGGTTCGGGAACGCTTCTAAGTTAGCGATCGGAATGGCCATGCCGGCTGCGGGCGCCCGCACTGCCGCCGCCGCTATGGCTTTGCGGGGACGCCGTTCCTACAATGGCCGCATGGTAGAGATGACGCGTTGGGAACGGGCGCAGGTCAATTACAAGGAGGCCCAGCGGCTGCTGGACGCGGCGCACGACGCCTACGCCCGCGGCAATGTGACGTCGAAGCGAGTCGACGAACTCAAACGGCTTCGGGACATCGCGCTGGAAGACCTGCACCGCTGCGAAAAGGATCACCGGTCCAGTCTCACGGACAGCTGACCCGAATCGTGCCGCTGGGGACTTGAGACCTCGAAGGAAAAAGATCTCGCTTCCCCACAACGCGGACGCTAGTGGCCGAACGGGTCCGGATCGACTCCCGGCAACCACGTATTGCCGGGGACACCCCAGCCTTCCTTCCTGATGTTCTTGCGGGCGCGCTTGCCCCACCGGTCGTTGAGCCGGTCGATGTACAGCTTGCCGTCCAAATGGTCGTACTCGTGCTGCATCACCCGGGCGAACCAGCCGGTCGCCTCGAAATCCACCGGGCTGCCGTCTGCGTTGAACCCCCGGACGCGGGCCCACTCGGCCCGCTTCAGGGGATAGCTGTGCCCGGGCACGGACAGGCAGCCCTCGTTTTCCTCGTCGGGGTCGGGTTCCGCACCCGAGACCTTGCCGAGAACCAGTGTGGGATTGACCAGGACGCCGCGCGGCGGGACGTCGTCGTCGTTCGCGAATTCATAGGTGAAGATCCGCAGTCCCACCCCGATCTGCGGAGCCGCCAGTCCTACGCCGTGGGCCTCGTCCATCGTCTCGAACATGTCTGCGATGATCGCGTGGAGCTCGTCGTCGAAATTTTCGACCTCGGCTGCACGGCGGTGCAGCACGGGCTCGCCGGTGATAGTGACGGGGCGGACGGTCATTTCTCTCCTTCGCTCAGGATGTCGGCGCGAGGCGCCGCCGTCGCGGCCGGACATGCGAAGAGCCGCCCCGGCGTCGGGACGGCTCTGCCTGCCGGCTGCTGCCGGACCTTCGGGGTGAGTAACGGGGATTGAACCCGCGACCTCCTGGACCACAACCAGGCGCTCTGCCAGCTGAGCTATACCCACCACGTGCCCTCTTGTTCCTCCCGACGGGCCCCGCTCCAGCGGTTCCTGCCGGTCTCCAACCAGTAAGGCAACGCAGACTAGTTTACATGCTTTTCATCTGGCTTTTGCCACTTTAGGCGATTCCCGCAGCGAAAGTGGCGCAGCTAACATCCTAGTCCCCGGACGTGGCGCCGATGCTTGCGGCGATCTTCTTCGCGGTGGCCGAATCCGGGCCGGGGGAGGGGACGAAGACGGCCTGCCGGTAGTAACGGAGCTCATTGATGGAGTCCTTGATGTCGCCCAATGCCCGGTGTCCGCCGCTCTTGGCCGGCGCTTGGAAGTAGGCCCGGGTGAACCAGCGGCGCGAGAGTTCCTTGATCGTGGAAACGTCGATGATCCGGTAGTGCAGGTGATCAATGACGCGGGGCATGTCGCGGGCCAGGAAGGTCCGGTCCGTGCCAACGGAGTTGCCCGCCAACTGCGCCTTGCGGGGTTCGGGAACCCACTCGGTGATGTATTCCATCACTTTGTCTTCGGCCTCGGCCATCGTCATGCCGTGCGGGAGTTCGTCCAGCAGTTTGGAGGTGGTGTGCATGGTGCGGACGAAGTCGTTCATCTGGGCGAGGGCCTCAGCTGTGGGCTTGATGACGACGTCGACTCCCTCCCCAAGGATGTTGAGTTCCGAGTCGGTGACCAGGACGGCGACCTCGATGAGCGCGTCGGCTTCGAGATCCAGTCCGGTCATTTCGCAGTCGATCCAGACAATATGTTCATTAGAGATTGGCACCCGATAAATGTATCGCGTCGGCGTGCTGGCGCGCGGGACAGGCGGCAGGGAATGCCGCCGGCCCGGTGCTAACATGCAGAGAGCACCTCAAGCAGGCGTGCCTCCCACGCTGCCTTCGACTGACCGTTCCGAGGCGTGCAGACCACCCCCGCGGCACGCGCCGCACCGGACCAGGTGTACTGACCCCGGAGTGATTGGACCGCCGAGAAGATGACTGCCCAAAGACCCGCGACTGAACCTTCCAGCTCACGCAGCGGAGGCGTAGTCAAGGAACGGTCTACCCGGAGCATCCTCGAGGGCGCCATCGGCTCGATCATGATGTTCCTCGGGTCGCTGGGCGTGGGGTGGCTGGCCTCGGTGTCCGAACTGCGGCGCTGGCCGCTGCTGATCTTCCTGCGGGTGGAACTGGTCGGTGTGATCCTCTCGGTGATCCTGCTCGCCCTCGGAGGCATGATCCTGGTCAGGGCCTGGCTGCGGCTCGGCCAGCAGTTCACCGTCTGGGGCGAGTCCGCGCGGCGGGCAACGCTCACCGCCATCGTTGCCTGGGGCACCCCGCTGGCACTGTGTATCCCGCTGTTCAGCCGTGACGTCTACGCCTATATTGCCCAAGGCAAAGTCATGGTCAACAACCTCAATCCGTACGTGGACGGGTACGACCAGCTGCAGAACTATCTGCAGACCGGAGCCGACGACCTCTGGGCACGCAGCCCCACGCCTTACGGGCCGATCTTTCTCTGGATGGAAGAATTTATCGTCTGGCTCACCGGCGGCCACCCGGAATACTCCATCATCATGTTCCGGATCCTCGCCATCGCCGGTGCCGCAATGTGCGTCTACTACGGACCGAAACTCGCCGAACTGCACGGCATCAATCCCAACCGGGCGTTGTGGCTGGCCTGCGCGAATCCGTTGTTCCTGACCACCTTCATCGCCAGCATCCACAACGACGCCCTGATGCTGGGGCTGGCACTTGCAGGTCTCTACTACGCGGCGAACCGACGGGTCCTGCTGGGCATCCTGCTGGTGACCCTCTCCATTGGCATCAAACCGATCACCCTGATCTTCCTGCCGTTTGTCGGCCTGTTGTGGGCGGGCAAGGCGGCCAGTTGGCCGCGCAAATTCGGCTACTGGGCCCTGACCGCCGGGATTTCCTTCGGGCTGCTGGCGATACTCGGGATGATCAACGGACTGGGATTCGGCTGGGTCGGGGCCCTCAGCCAGCAGGGAGCCGGCCTGATGATCTGGTACGCCCCGGTCGGGCTGCTGGGGATTTTCCTGGGACTGATCTCCGGCGGCTTGGGATTCGACGGCGCGATGGTGCAGTCCGCCGTCTACACGGGCGGCCGGATCGTGGCCGTGCTGATTGTCCTCTACACCATGTTCCGCGGCAGTTACGACCGGATTGTTCGTCGGCTCGCGCTGGCGCTGGCCGCCGTGGTGTTGCTTGGTCCGATGATCCAGCCTTGGTACATCGTGTGGCTGCTGCCGCTGTTTGCGGCCACCGGGATCCGGAACGACTGGCAGGTACAGACCGTCTACGCCGTGACGTCCTTCCTCATGATCTACGCGATCACCGATCAGCTGGACATCTTCCCCTACATCGAATTCGACCTCGACATGGCGCGGCTCCTCGCCTGCATCGTTGCCGTCGCCTTTGCGCTGTATCTGGTGTTTCTGGATCCGAAAACCCGCAAGCTCTTCCGCAAGAAATACGCCGACTCCCATGACCAGCGACTCTTCTGACGCGCTCGGCAACCGATCTAGGAGAAACAGGGCATCATGACCGACGCCGAACACATCATCGCCGCCGACTTCGACGTCACCGATTGGGTGCCGGAACCCTATGAAGTCGAGGGAACAAGCTCGGACCTGAGCCGGGTCCGCGTGACCAAAGTATTTGACGGGTTGATCACAGGCACCAGCCGCGCAGAACTGCTGATGGCCGGCAACAGCACCGGAGCCGGATACGTTGCCTCCGAAGTTTTCACCGGCTCCGTCGATGGCCGCGAAGGCACGATGGTGATCCAGCACTGGGGCCTCGCGGAGGGCGAGGCTGCCGCGAGCGACGGGCACATCATTCCGGGCTCGGGCACGGGAGCGCTGGAGGGAATTGGGGGGAAAGCCATCTACGTCCAGGACGCCGCGGGCCAGCACAGCCTTGAACTGCGCGTGTTCTTCCGGGAGGGCGAATCCGCGGTTCGGGGCTGAATCATCTAAACTCGGTAGGTGCACCGCCGGTCCCTCAGGGGTGGCGACGCCACCGTTCACCTGCAAGTAAGGGAAACTACCTGGCATGAGCCTTGCCGAATATGCGAGCGAGAACCGCCTCCACCGAGTCGGTGCCCGCCCTTCGCTTTTCCGCTATCTCGCGGAAGCATGGACCCGTCGTGACTTCGCCATCGCCATGGCGAGGTACAAGATCGAGGCGTCAAACCAGCGCAACCGACTGGGCATGCTCTGGGTGTTCATCAAACCCACACTGAACGCTCTCCTGTACGGCGCGATCTTCGGTATCTTGCAGGGGGCCAGCCGGCCGGAGAACTTCCCGATGTATGTGGTGATCGGCGTGTTCCTCTTCGAGTTCTTTTCCACCTCCATGAACAACGGCGCCAAATCGATCACAGGAAACGGCGCCCTGGTGCAGTCCCTGGCCTTCCCACGGATAACGCTGCCCGTCTCCACCGTGATCCAGCAGCTGATGACACTCGTGCCAATGCTCGCCGTGATGTTCGTGTACATCCTGATCTTGGGTGCGCCGATCAGTGTGGAATGGCTGCTGATCATTCCGCTGGTTGCTATCTTCACGGTGTTCAACCTGGGCGTAGCTTTGATCGGCGCCAGACTCACGGTCCACGTCAGGGACCTGACCCAGTTACTCCCGCTCGTCACCCGGATCCTCTTTTACACCTCGGGCGTTCTGTTTTCCATCGACCGCATCCTGGCATCGCATCCTTGGGCCATCGCGCTGTTCGACTTCCACCCGCTGCATGAAATCCTTTCCATCGCCCGGGGGATTCTCATGCCGGCTATGGACTACGATCCGATCTACTGGCTCTACTTTTCCGTCTGGTCCGTAGCGGTCTTCGTTGCCGGAGTCTTGTTCTTTTGGGTAGCTGAGGAGCGGTATGGCCGAGTCGACTAAGACTGGAGAAGCGTTGATGGGCACAGATGCGGCCGGCGCCGCCCGTAAACCCGTGGTCGTCGTCGATGATCTGCATGTGAAGTACTACGTCCATGCCGGCGGAAAGCCGGTCAAGGGCACCGGGCGATCGCTGCTGCAGCGGGGAGCCGGCAGGCTCCGTACAGTCCACGCCCTGAAGGGAATCTCCTTCACCGCCTACGAAAATGAATCCATCGGGGTCATTGGCTCGAACGGATCCGGCAAATCCACGCTGATGCGCACGCTCGTCGGGCTGACGCCTCCAGCACAGGGTGCCGTCTACGCCTCCTCCCGTCCGAACATGCTGGGCGTGGGGGCGGCCTTGATCCCGGACCTCTCGGGGGAGAAGAACATCCAATTGGGCGGACTCGCGCTGGGGTTCTCCAAGCAGGAGATCAACGGGCTCCGGGACGACATCGTCGAGTTTGCCGAGTTGGAAGAGTTCATCGACCTTCCCATGCGGACCTATTCATCCGGCATGCAGGCGCGGCTGAAATTCGCCATCGCCGCCTCCAAGCAGCACGAGATCCTCATCGTGGATGAAGCACTTGCGGTCGGTGACCAACGATTCCGGCAGAGAAGCGAGGCCCGCATCCGTGAGATACGCGAGAACGCCGGTACCGTTTTCCTTGTCTCGCACTCGATGAAATCGATACTGGATACCTGCAGCAGGGTCATCTGGATCAATAAAGGCGTGCTGGAAATGGACGGCGACCCGAGAGAAGTCGTGGACGCCTACAAGGAGTCCAGGAAATAGTGACTTCGGCATCCGTCTTGCCTCCGCTGGAGGAGTACCCTGGCGTGTCCTACATCATGCCCGTCCTCAATGAAGCGGCGCATATCGAGGACGCGGTCCGCAGCATCCTAAACCAGGAATACCCCGGGCCAAAGGAAGTGGTTCTGGCCCTGGGGCCTTCAACGGATGAGACTAACCGGATCGTGGCGGACCTGCAGGCACGGGAACCGCGCTTACGCAGCGTCAACAGCCCCACCGGCCGTACCCCGGCCGGACTGAATCTTGCCCTTCAAGCCTCTAGTCATCCGGTCGTTGTCAGGGTGGACGCACACACGGAACTAGAGCCTCACTACACGAAGCGCGGGGTGGCAACGCTGCGACGGACCGGTGCGGCTGATGTCGGGGGGCTTATGGACGCCCGAGGCAAGACTCCCTTTCAACGGGCAGTCGCTGCCGCCTATGTATCGCCCTTGGGGCTCGGCGGTGCGGCGTATCACAGTGGCGCACCGGAGGGCCCGGCGGAATCCGCTTATCTCGGCGTCTTCCGACGCGAGGTCTTCGACGAGGTCGGATTTTTCGAGGAGACGCTGTGGCGGGGCCAGGACTGGGACATGTGCCTGCGCCTGCGCCAAGCCGGCTACACGGTCTGGTTCGACCCGGAGCTGAAGGTCGTCTATTGGCCGCGCGCACAGTGGGGAAAACTGGTGCGGCAGTTCTACGCCGCGGGCATCTGGCGGGCAGAGCTGGCTAACCGGCACAAGGAAGGAAAGTCCGTCAGGCACTTCCTGCCGCCAGTACTGGTGGCCGCTTTGGGCGTCGGCGTTGCCTCCGCCGGCGTGCTCGCCACCGGCACGGCCAAGACGTGGCCGGCAAGCCTGCGGCTTCTGGCGGGTGCAGTGGCTGCCGTCCCCGCGTTTTACGGTGCGGGGGTCATGTACGCCTCGGCGAGCATGCCAGGCGACCTTGGCCGACCCGAACGACTGCGGCTGCTGGCGGTGCTGCCAGGAATCCACATCAGCTGGGGGCTGGGGTATCTCCGCGGACGACTGTTCGGAGCGGCAGGCACCGTAGATACCAGCCGGAGGAAGTCGTGACAGCCGTTCAGCGGCCGGCGCGCCCCACTCTGGAGCAGCTCCGCTCCGTGGCCCAGCCGCCAGAGGTTCGAAGTAGAAAAAACGCTGAGCACTGGACCGCCGAGCTTTATCTCCGGCACATCTCCATCTACCTCACCAGCGTCCTGGTCCGCACCCCGATCTCCGCGAACGGCGTCACAGGCCTCATGATTCTGTCGGGGTGGGCAATTTCCGCGTCGCTGCTGGTTCCGGGAATCTGGGGACCGTTGCTCGCGGTCTTCTTCTCGCAACTGCAGTTGTACTTCGACTGCAGCGATGGGGAAGTCGCGCGGTGGCGCGGCACTCAAAGCCCCAAAGGCATCTTCCTGGACAAGATCGGCCACTACACCACCGAGGGGCTGATTCCCATCGCACTCGGGCTGCGGTGCCTGGGAGAGTTGGGCCTGCTGAGCCGCGATCCGGAGCAGGCCTACCTCTATCTGTTCCTCGGTGCGCTGTTGGCGTTCCTGATCGTCCTCAACAAGGCCCAAAACGAGATGGTGCACGCCTCCCGGGCGTTGGCAGGGATGGACAAGCTCCCAGATACGGCAGAGGCGAAAGCCGTTCCCGCCACGTCCTTCGTCGGCAGGCTCCGTCGGCTTGCCCGGTTCCTGCCCTTCCACCGGGTGTTGCATTCCGTGGAGATGAGTCTGCTGGTCCTGGCTGCCTCCATAGTGTCGGTGGTAGCCGGCCAGCAGGTAACGGGGGAGCGTTGGCTGCTCTTCGTCCTGGTGCCCGCCGTCCTGTTCGTAAATATCGGCCATTTCGTCGCCATCATGGCCTCGCCTAGGCTGCGGAAGTGAGCGACATGCAACATGACATGAGCGCCCAGGAACCGACCTTCGGGGTGGTCATTCTTACCCAAGGCACACGCCCTGTCGAACTGCAACGAGGATATGAAACGTTGCAACGCCAGCAAGGGGTGAAGCTGGATGTCGTAGTCGTCGGCAATGGCTGGGATCCGGAAGACGTCCCGGCCGGTTTCAAAACGCTGCATATCGAGGAGAACATAGGCATCCCCGCTGGGCGGAACGCTGGCGTTCCCCACGTCAAGGGAGAGTACCTCTTCTTCCTCGACGACGACGCCTGGCTCCTTGATGACGATTTCCTTGCCCAATGCGCAAAGCTGTTCAAGGAGCAACCGGACATCGGTATGGTCCAACCGCGGATCGAGGATCCCGACAATCCTGATGCGCCGCTGCGCTGGATTCCCAGGCTGCGCAAAGGGAGCCCTTACCACTCAAGCAACGTCTTCTCGGTGGTGGAGATGGCGATTGCCATGCGTCGAGACGTGTTCGATAAGACTCCCGGGTGGCCGTCGACCTTCTGGTACGCCCACGAAGGCATCGAGTTTGCCTGGCGCGTATGGGACACAGGATTCCGCACTTGGTATGCGGGAAACCTCCGCGCAGGTCATCCGGTCATCGATCCCCGCCGTCACGAAGAGTTCTACCGGCTCAACGCCCGCAACCGCGTTTGGCTCGCTCGGCGTAACTTGCCGATGCCGATTTCACTACTCTATATATCCTCTTGGACTGGGGTGCAAATTGCGCGGTCCATCCGCCAACCAAAGGCACTTTCCACGTGGTTCCAAGGATGGAGTGCGGGCTGGGTGAAGTCTCCTTGGGCTCACGGAGAAGTGTCTAAGAAACTCAAGTGGATAACGCTGCTGAGAATGACCGCCGGAGGGCGCCCGCCCGTAATATGATAATTATGGAGCGTAAGGTAAAAGCCGCGGCCTATTCAAACGTATTTACCAGAAAAAGTTGCGGCATCAGTATCACTCGTGAGCCGGAAGAGGCGAAATGGAAGAAAAAGTTTTCCATAAGCATGGTGTGGAGGTCCGCTATAAGACCCGCCCCTCAAAGAAGGACCGCAGGCACTTGGTTGTCATGTTTTCGGGCATCAGGCCTAATAGAGAGTATGAGTTTGATGGCGCGGCATCAAGCGAAAGCCAAGCCTCGTGGTTGTGGATTCGAGATGACTTTCATGGCGAGCATGCATACTATCTGTGTGAAAACTTTGACTTTAGCATCGAAAATGCTGTAATCGATCTTATCGAGGAGCAAGTTCATAGACTTGGACTCTCAAAGGATCAATGTACGCTAGTCGGCTTCTCCAAAGGGGGATCAGCGGCCCTCTATTTCGGAATCAAATACGGATTCAAGAACATAGTAGCCGGCGTCCCGCAGATCGCTATCGGTTCGTACATTCGCGATACACGCCCTGCGATATTCGAGCATATGACGAAATCGAAATCGGAGGCGGAAGTCGCCTACTTGGACGCACTGATCCCGTCACTCATTGTCAACGACGCTAACCTGCAGCGCAATATCTATATTTGGTCGTCGCCTCAGGACAAGGAATACGCCAGCCAAATTCAGCCTTTTGTTTCTTTGTTTGACAAGTACTCGAATATGAACCTCGTCTTAACTGAGTCTCCTATCGTCGACGCTCATAACGAAGTAATCAAATATAATCTTCCTTCGATTCTCGGAGTCATCTTCCTGCTCACGGATATGATTGTTCCGAAGTACGGGAAAGCTATCAATGGCGGACCGGCAATAGAGCGCCAGTATGGCTTAACGGCCCTGGAGCCCTCCACAGCACCGCGAACGGATCATGCAAGTTTGAGCGCTTTTAGGCTCTCGGGGGCCTTGGCATTTCCGGCAGGGGTGGCTTTTCGTCCAGGGTACGAGCTTTCGTCGTTCGAGTCTGTGTCCCGGAGTATTGTCTTTCGAAGCGAAAGTATCAAGGTACGTCACAAGCTTGGAGCTGTCCTCAGCAAATGGGCGACTTCCAAATTCTATGACACTGTCTATTGTGATTATCGGTATGCAGGATTCGCGTCGCGCAAACATCGGGGCGTCGATCTCAGGGAAATTCCCGCGGGTACTTATGAAGTACTAATTTCGCAGACCGTCGCGGGTGAAACAAAGCAGACGCGATTGCGCGCGTCTAGTACTTTGGACGAAGCCTCGGCTGAGGGCGAATATCTATATCGTGTCCGCGCATCTTCGGCCGGCGCTTACTTCGAGAAGCGTTCAATCATCGGTGCCTCGCCCACGGACTCAGTTTTCTCGGTTAGAAGAGCCTGGATTGAAAATACCTCAATGCATCTCGAGGGCGTCTTCGCCGTCAAAGGTCACGAAATCCATCACCCCAGGGCTGCTTACTACTTTCTTGTATTTGAAACCGAACAAGGGACGTACTCTTATCAGCTAGGGACTGCTCGGCGAAGCGATCAAAGAGGGCTTTTTGCGGACGGAATCGCAGATTATACCCGAGCCTACTACGCCACTCCAGGCTTTTCGGGGGTTGACCTCAGTGCCTTGCCGTCGGGATCGTACCGTGTACGAGTAACCCTAGTTCATGGAAGTTCCGTCTACTCGGTTGAAGTCTCATCGACCTTCATGAAGAAAGACGCCGATATATGGCTAGCAGCAACGGACGGGCTGCTTGGTGAAAGGGTCGCAGACCACGAAGCTTTTACTATGCCAGAGCCGACACTGTCGTCTTCCGCTGTCAAAGTTTCTACGGGCAGTCGAACTGATTTTCATACTAGTGGGCCCATCGGTGGAACGAGCTAGGCCGCAATGACCGACATTCAGCAGATGATCTATTCACACGCCGGTTATGACATCAAATATAAGTTTCGACCTGCAAAGCAGGATCGCAAACACCTCATCGTGGTTTTTTCTGGGTTTCGTCCTGCGCATTCGCCTTACGATTTCGACGGCAGTGCCTCTGCGAATCTCCGAAGCAACATGCTCTGGATAGCGGATGATATCGCTGGAGGAATTACCTACTACATTAGGGACCGCGAGGGATACGGCATCAGCCATTCCGTTAATTCCCTAATTGAGATGGTTAGGTTGGAGCTCGGCCTTGAAAAATCTGACTGCACTTTCGTCGGCTTCTCTAAAGGAGGCACAGCTGCTCTCTACCATGGGCTAGCCTTCGGCTACCCGAACATCTTAGCATCAGCGCCTCGAATGAATATCGGGAGCGGGAATCGAGAGGGACGTCCCGAAGTCATAGCAAATATGACTGTTTGCGGTTCTGACCGCGAATTGCAGGAGCTGGACGAGGCGGTTCCCAGTCTATTGTCATCGACCGGTAGTCGGGATAAAAACATATATCTGTTTTCTTCGAAATCGGATCATTTCCATGCAACCGAGACCGCGCCTTATCTGCAACACTACCGTCAATATACCAACTTCAACTACTTTGAAACTGACAGCCACCTCGTTAGAAAACATAAGGATGTCACCCTTTATAATATGCCTCTGATCATTTCAATTTTGGCCGCGTTGGGAGAGGGGGCAGTCCCGCGCTTTGGAGAGGTAATTAACGGCAACAGGAAATACCCACCGGTCGCCTCCGAGATGCTTGGTTCGCCGGCTCGGGACGAAACAGTGCTCGAGATGGACAGGGTGCATTTGGACAATGGGTATCTTCATATGGAAGGGTCGGCCTTCCTTCGCGGCCGCTCCGCGAGAACCGCACGAGACGTTGCGACTAAGCTGGTACTCACATCCGATGAGACCACTCACGAAATCCTGCTTCATCAGACATCGGATTCAAAGCTTTCGTCAAAGTACTATAGTGGCGACTTCATCGACTATTCGTTTGGCGCTTTCACAACAAGTGGCCGCCCAGTAAGCCTGGAAAGTTTGCCCTTCGGCAGGTACAAGTGTGAGCTGAAGATCAAGCACGCTCGTGTATCTCCTCCGCTAGCGCGAATAGTATGGACCGGCGCGGAATCGTCAACCATACACGGCAACGCGCTTTTGCAGGTACGGAAGGGACGACTGGGGTTGATGCTGGTCAAAAGGCCGATCATCGGTTTCACCCCTGATAGTTCCTATTTTTCACTTCGTGGTGCTTGGATCAAGGATGACCTCATTCACTTGGAGGGGTACTTCTTTGTGCGCGGAGTGGAAGTCTCCTCATACGATCACGTTAAGTATTACGTCGTTTTTGATGCACTGGATGGCGAGACTTTGTCCAAGGGGATTGCGCTGGCTAGCAGTAGAAAGCGTAATCTGGCCTTTAAACTTGGGGATCAATGGAGCGATTACAGTCACGCATACTTCGCCAGCAAGCGATATCTTGGACAAAGGCTTCCGCATCTTGCGCCCGGGGAATATCGTGTATGGCTAACCGCTGAGTTTTCTGCCGGAGCCGTCTATTCCCATGACAGCGGTAAGGTGTTGCGCGTGTCCTCAAACGGTTCCGTAGAATTGACGGAAGAGCTCTCATAGGCTGCCCGTTTCGTCCTAGCTAGCGTATCTCCTGCCTTTCCTAACGGTCTTGGCAGCGCGATATGGACGCCAGGACCTGAGCGTGGTTACACGCTGAAGGGGTGCTACCTCTCCCGTTGGTGAATTATCACAAGTGCAACGGATCCTAGAGACCTTCTGGTGCGCAACTGCGGCCCGCTCGCCCGTGGGTGAATCATATCTGAGCGGATCCTATCCGGCCGTTCAGGGGCACACCTGGCCAGAGAAGTGAGCTTCTCCCGCACGTGTGGCTAATCTACGAGCTGAGCAAACGAAGGCCCGTCGAATACGTCTCGCACTGCGGGATGCTTCTGCGCGCCTTCCCTCGGATGGCTCGCCCGGCAGGCACCCGCAGGCTTCGAGAGCTGGGCGCCGGCGGGAGGGGGCACGGGACCGGCCGCGGAGACCGGGACGAACGCGGCGAACCCTGCTTGCTGCTGCACGTTGACGGATAAAAGCTCGGCAGCATGCCTGCCGCGCCGGCTGGCGCGCACGCGCCTGCGCGGTATGAGCTTCTACTTCCCAAGAAGCCGGTGGCATTCTTTTCCGGCTGCCTAGCGAACAAATAAAGTCCACCAGACCCACTTTTTTCCTGGACGCGACCTTCTTGGCGGCGCAGGGAGCGCCATTGAAAGGGCTCTCGGGCCACGCGCGCCAGCTTAACGGCGCTCCAACGAGAAACGAGTCGACGCCTTGGCCGCATGGCTAGAGTTCTGCAACAACCACAGCGCCAGCAGTCCCCGGGTAACCCGAGCACGTATCGTCCGATGTCAACAAGCTGGAGTCCGAGTACAGTCAGAGCGCAAGCAGGTGGAACGCGGGAACAGTTGGCAAACCTATGGCGGACCAATCGAACGAGTTGAGAGGCAACGGAGCTCTGCGCTAGCTATGAGAAGAAAGGTTAGGAATTCCTATGCGATGATCTCGGACCTGCCGTGCCAGAATCAATGACGCCATCGCGCCCACGTCGCGCTACTGGCCCAACTCATATTCGCTCGGAAAGGGGAAGTAGCGAATTAGAAAGTTTGTCACTGTTTCATCAGGCACAGGGGTTGCGCCAGGTACGGGAGCATCGTTGATGCAGAAGACGTCGCGATCACGGTAACGCAGAGTCGCCGCTAAAACGCTTGTGTAATTGTCATCCAAGATGTTTATGTAATTGTAACGCAGGTTGCCCGGTACTGCTCGACCAGTGATCTGCGCGTAGTAATGGAACAATTGATCGGCGACGATGTCATCATGATGACGAAAATGACTTGCCCATGTGCGCTTGAAATGGTTCGGAAAGCGTTCTTCCATCTCCATGTGCACGCTGCGGATTTGGGGGTGTGGAGTGTGCTTGATAGCGCGCGATATTGTGATATTAAACTCATCTCTGAGCAGGGCGCGCATATTGCGAGTTAGATTGATGTGTGGCTCGTCCAGTACGCTGGGCTCGCCGAAAGGGCGCCGATTATTGGCCGGAGAGACCTTAGCAATTCCATTTGGCCAAAAGAATTGATCTGCGGAGACAGAGCGGCCGAAGAAAACATCGTCATTGATGTAAACGTAGTGCTCGCTTAGTCCAGGAATATGGTGAAGACGAGAGATAATGGAATTGCTGTTGAACGTAGGTAGGCAATTCTTATCTTCATATATTTGGTCGTGCGTTACCAGTTCAATCTTAGGGTGGTTCACATCTAACCATGATGGAACCTGCCCATTGGTCACAATGAAGATCTTGCGAAACCAAGGTGCATACATTTCTAACGACCGGAGCGAATACCTTAATTCATCTCGGGACCGGAAGCGCGCGACGTGGTTTGCTTCTGCATGGTACTCGACGCCACGCTGCTCGGCTTCTAGGCGCCTCTTGGATTCAATCCACTGCGGATCATCTCCGTCTACCCATGTGTAAACAGCGTCGATGGGAAAGGTGACATCGTCAAGCATGCGCTCGTTGAAAAGCGCAAATGTAGGGTAGTCGTCGTCTCCAATTTGCACCTTGTCCAGCTGCAACTCTGATTCTGTGATGAGCTGCGCTGCGACGTTACGGCGCGGCGTCAGAATATTGGAAGGAACTAAGGGGTCTCGCTTCCAAAACTCGACATCACACGCGAACCCGGTACCTGTGCGGAAACCTGTGTGTTGGTCCTCAAAGAAAGACGCGAACCGCAAGATTTCTGCAGTGGAGGAGAACTCGAGTTCCTCTAGCGAACTGGCGAGATGGAGACGCTTGTCCAGAGCGCGGCTGCTGACGTCCTGAACGTAAAGCGGAACGTCCAGCATTGCCCGAGCTATTTGTTGCAAAAGTTCCGCTCTGTCGGTCTCCCGTACTGCTACGGTATGGCGCGTTTTGGACTCATTGCGAACCAGGGCCCACTCGATGCCGGCTTTGGTCATGACGTTGGAAAGCAGGTCGAGATGATACTTTCGTATCTGCTCAGGCATTCGGCCTTCTATTGGAAGCTTTAGCACACCTCTTGAGCGCACCGGTCGAGGGTCAGTCTGCAAGATTCGATTTTCCGCGAGCCGGCGCTTCCGTGTAACGCGTGTGAAAGTGAGAGAGGAGACCAGGCTTCGCACAGTTCGTCTGAAATGACGATAAGCGTCGGGGCCCATGGCTGCCCTTAACCCGTAAGGCAGGCCCGACTTTCGGATTAGGACCTGTATCGCTTTTTTGTTAGTTGCCGTCATATCTGTTTGTGCCCCGTGGTGGTTGTCTAACGTCCAACTCCTCTAAATACCCTTGTCCCTTCCCAAGAGTACCGAAAGTGGAAAAACGGCTTGACGTATTACCGTCGTACGCTTTGCACCTACTGCCGCGCGCCCAGCCGCTAGTTCAACTAACAACCGTATCAGGCGCAGGTGTATTGGAGACTATTTAACGCGCTCCTAGATTGGTCCGCCGCACTATCGTGCTTTGGGCTTACCCAAGCATGAGGCTCAGGGCGTGGGATGCCCGAACCCCTCTTGCCTGCTGCAAACATCATTAGGGACGGTGGAGTGCAGCGTCCAGTCCCTTTGCTTTTTTATACAGCCCAAGCTGAACTGTGTCCCGTCCGCTACGTCCGAGTGGACCGTTACCCGATAGGATGGGTGACAAACTTGAGTGCACCGTGAGGATCTCTTTTGAGCAAAACAGTACTGACGTACGGTACCTTCGACCTCTTCCATATTGGCCACCTGAACATCCTTAAGCGTCTCAGCGCCCTCGGGGACCGCTTGATTGTCGGGGTCTCCACCGACGAGTTCAATGCCGTCAAGGGGAAAAAGCCGGTAGTGCCGTTCGAGCAGCGGATCGAGATCGTGCGCTCCATCCGGTACGTCTCCGAAGCCATCCCGGAAGAAAACTGGGAGCAGAAGCGGTCAGACATAGAGAAGTACGGGGCGGACGTCTTTGGAATCGGTGAGGACTGGAGAGGCAAGTTCGATGACCTGGAGGACAAAGTAGAGGTGGTCTACCTACCCCGGACCTCAGGCATCTCCACGACCGAGATGAAGCGTGTTTTGAGCGCCTTCGACGAGCGCCACGTCGAGGAGCTCAAGCGCACGTTGGACAGCATCAGCCAAATCGTCAAGGAACTGTCCTAGCGTCGGTTCAACCCCTTCGCCCGACTGGCAAAACTTCGCCGCCAACGAGCGTGTCCTGCGTCGCGTCCAGTGTGCCGGGTCCTACAGTGGTGCCACCAGAATCTTTGAGGACTTCTCATGAACATACCTCCCGAAGCACACTTCCTCGATCGGCTTGCGGCTGCTTTGAGCAGCATGCCTGGAGCGGATCGCATCCGTATCAGGCGACATGCGGATAATCTCCTTGCCTTGGATGTTTCCCTGCAGGGGGATCGCGTCGCCTTCGACCTGTTTGTGCAACCGGCTGAAGTGCGGCTTCTGCTATTTGGCCGCACGCATACCGCCAGAACGTACGTGCGCTCCTTGCTGCGCAACATGGCATGGTCTCCCGAACGGGATGGGGACAAACACCTTTTGGAGACGTGGCGGGGGCATGCGAGCGCGGAGCAGATCGCACAGGAAACGCACAAAATCATCGCCTCGCTTATCCGCGGGGCAGCATGGGGGCGAATAGACGCCAGGACTCCAAAGCTGAAGCGAGACGAGATTCCGGCATTTTGGTGGAATGGAAGAGTCAATTTCGGCGACCTCATCGGGCCGTGGCTTGTCTCGTCGCTTACCGGCAAGCGACCGGTAAATGTCCGCGGGACGTTGGCTCATCCTGGCGCCATCATGTCCGTCGGGTCGGTCATCAACATGTTGGAACGTCCCGGGTACAACATTTGGGGATCCGGGTTGCTCGCTCCTCTTCATAGCGGCACGGTGCGGCGTCTCCGGGCCCGCAAGCCCAAGCACGTAGCTGCAGTACGGGGCCGGTTAACCAGGCAAGAACTCGTACGGGGGATGGGCTGGGACGTGCCCGAAGTATACGGAGACCCCGCTCTCTTGTTGCCCCGGATCTTTCAGCCGCAGGCCTCCGCGCAAAGGGCAGAACCGGTGTTTATTCCCCACTACAAGCACAAGGCACTGCTCCCGCCGGGACTCGACCGGGACATCACGGTCTTGGACGTGGAAAGGGACGCGCAAAGCGTGGTGAGCGAAATTGCCATGGCCTCGCACGTGGTGGCGACATCCCTCCACGGCCTCATTGTTGCTCAAGCCTATGGAGTTCCGTGGACTTGGCTGCAGATCGAGGGCCAGGAGCTCGCGGGAGACTGCTTCAAGTTTGAGGACTTCTTCTCGACGCTTGACACAAATTCCGTTAGCCGCTTCTCTTTGGGCCCCGAGATGTTATCCGGTGCTGCACTTGCCGCGGCTGTCCAACGCGCCACAGTGCCCGCCTTGAACGTAGATCTCGATCAACTCTGCGACGCTTACCCGCACGAAGCACTATATGGGGGACCCTTAAGGCGCCAGCAGCAGCGGAGGCGGTTGATCAACGGCGCCCGCAGGCTTGGTGGCCGGCTTGCTTCGGCCGGACGGTAGCGTCAATCAATATTCCTTACTGGTGCGGGACGTCCGAACGGGCCGCGGCGGCCTCCGGTTTCGCGGTGCGCCTTCGGTTCGCGCGGAGCCTGGATCCGAAGGCTTGCGGCTCGACTAGGGGCTGAGCGACGGCTTTCACCGGCTTGGTCACCGTGAAGACGCAGAAAAGCGCGGCCACAACGATGAAGAGGACCGCCCGCCCCGTGGGCGGTACTTCCTCGGCAAGAGAAGCTGCTCCTAACAGCGTGAGTACCGGCAGGTGGAGAAGATAGGGGTACATCGTCGAGCGCCCTGCACCCGCCACCCATCTCCCTGGCGCACTTGGAGCACCGGGAGTCCCCGGAAGAACCAGCATGAAGGCCGCCGCTAAAAGCGTGCCGACGAGCAAAGCCCCCAGACGCCACGCCATGCCTTCGGCGGGGCCGAGATCCATTGCCTCGTACCCCGCGTTGCCGAGGAACGGACGCCGCCAGAAGCCCTCCTTAAGGACGGCGGTGACTGTTGCAGCCAGGGCCAGCGCCGTTGCGCCGGCGATACGCCAAGAGCGTTGTTGGCGCCACACCGATATCTTGTCGACCAGCCACGGGCCCAAGAGAAATACCGGCAGGAAGTAGAGGATGCGGGACAGCGACAGGAAGCCATCAATGTTCTCGCTCAGGCCAGCCAGCAGCGCAA
The DNA here is from genome assembly GCF_059091865.1 of Arthrobacter sp. B0316-1-20. Taxonomy (NCBI): domain Bacteria; kingdom Bacillati; phylum Actinomycetota; class Actinomycetes; order Micrococcales; family Micrococcaceae; genus Arthrobacter; species Arthrobacter sp. B0316-1-20. The sequence continues at coordinate 324,808 of NZ_JBNHHC010000003.1, forward strand.
TGACCGTGGCGAGCAGCACCGGTCGGGGAAGTCCGCTGAACCACGGTCCGATCAGCCGCCAGCCGGCAAGGGCCACAAGGAACCAAAGACCGAAGGTCTGGGACGTGAAGGACCAACTCGGGGTACTTCCCTCGATCACGTAGTTCACCCCGAAAGCGATCAACTGGAACACGACGTAGGGAGCGAGGAGCTGCCAGAAGATTTTCTGTAAATTCTCGCCGTTGGCGTTTGCACGGCGGGCGCCCCACCCCGCCAAGAGCACGAAGACCGGGATGTGGAACATGTACACAAAGTTGGACACCATAAGCGCCAGTCCGCTTTCGCCGCGGAGCTGGCCCATGAAATGACCCACAACCACCAGCACGATGGCGGCCCAACGGGCCTGGTCTATCCATGTCTGCCTTGGCGGTGAGGGATCGAGGTCAGTTTTTGCTGCAGGCACGGTACTCCACTATTGGGTGACGGATCGGTAAAAGGTTACCTGCTCCCGCGAGTTTCCGGCTTCCCGGCGGCCCGATAGGCTTGAGCTTCATGACCGGATGAAGGGACGGTGGCAGATGTCTTTGCGCAACAGGCTTTCGGGCGTTGCCCGCAAACTGACGACCCGGGCGAGAGACTCGGAAGAATCGAATCGGGATACTGGCCCCTCGGGGAGCGCTTCGAGCGCACGGGTCGGCGTGATCATTCCGGTCTACAACGCCATGCCGTATTTGACTGAACTGCTCAACTCCCTCGAAGCCCAGGATCTGGCTCCCGAGCTCTTCGAAATCATTACCGTCGACGACGGCTCCACGGATTCCAGCGGCGCGATCCTTGATGCCTATGCCCAGCGGATGGGCAACATGCGCGTTATCCACCAGCAGAACAGCGGATGGCCCGGCAAGCCCCGCAACGTCGGCATGGCCAGCACAGACGCCGACTACGTGTTCTTTTGCGACGCCGACGACAAGCTTGGACCGCAGGCCCTGCGCAGGATGGTGGAGTTCGCCGACCGGAACGGCACGGATGTGCTGGTGCCCAAGATGGTGGGCATTGGCGGCCGCCGTGTGCAGAGCGCGCTGTTCCGGGAAACGGTCGTAGACGCAGACCTGCGCACCATACTCCGGTCACTGTCGCCGCAAAAGATGATCAGGCGGGACCTCTTGGTGGAGAACGGCATCCGCTTTCACGAGGACAAGGTCCGGCTGGAAGACGGAATGGTCATTTCCCAGTGCTACCTGAAAGCAAAGAGGATCTCGGTCCTAGCGGACTATGACTACTACTTCATCCGTACACGCACTGACGGGGCCAATATCAGCAGCGCTGCCACGATCCCGGAAGGTTATACGTGGTCGGTGGGGGAGATCGCCAAGATCCTCCTGTCCGGAGCCCCTGACCCGGAACTGGCCCGACTCTTGGTGCTCGACCTCTACCGGCGCAAGTGCCTGCGCATCTACGAACCGCACCGGTACCTGAAGATGTCGGACGACACCCAGCGGCGCTGGGTGATGGCACATGCCGACTTCGTCGATACCTATGTCCCCGAGGAATTGGTCTCCTCGCTGCCCGTGACGATGCAGCGCAAAACGTCCATCATCCGCGGACGCGACGTCACGGCCATGATTGAGAATTGCCGCCAGGAAGAGGAACTTGAGGTGGATCCCCGGGTCTCCGGGAGCGCGTGGAGCGACAGTCGACTGACGATGACGCTGGAGGTGGACTCGCCGGCCGACCGGGTCTCCATCATCCTGCGCACCCGCGATGGCAGCAAAGAAGTGTCCATCCCGGATGTCCAGGCCGCAGGCCGCGGCCGGTTTGACTTCGACATCAGCGAAAGTGTGCTGGCGGGCTTTCGCGGGACCATCGTCGACGCCTTCGGCGAGTTGTCCCGCGAAGGCCGCACTGGGAGCCAGAGGCGAATTGGCGTGGCCCCCGACGCAGCCTTGCCGCAGGGGGCAAAGGGGGAGCGGCCCTATGCCACCGTGCACGGCAATTTGAGCCTGGACCTCCGCGGCTGACTAGTTGCGCAAAGCCTTAAGGATGGGGCGTTCCAGATACGGGGCCAGGGTCTGCGCGTACGTGGCGGTGATGTGCGAGGCATCAAAGTACGTGACGACCGATCCCACAACGGCAGGGCAGGAACCGTCCACGCAGAAGTAGCCATCCATGTCAACGGCGCGAATCTTCGGATGGTTTAGTTCGAGGGCCGCAGTGGTGACCGGATCCATCCAATGCCACTCTTCCGGCGTACCCGCACATTCCTGGGGGGCTCCCGGATTCTCGGCGAGGCAGTCCGGAATCGAATCGATGGTGTTGCCGGGGAACGGCGGGTCCTTGATCACCACGACGTTGGCACCGCTGTCGGCCCAACGGGACAAATAGTCCCGGTAGCCCTCGACGGCGGGAGCTTCGGTGGTGTCCCACGATTCCCCCTGGACAGGCACGGACTGGCGTTCCGAGGTGATGACCAGGTCGAAGGCATCGCCGGAAGTTTCATCCAGTACCCACTCGCCGTAGGCGAGGCAGTTGGCGGTCTTTTCCTCGGTATCGAACTGGAGGGGCACCGAGGTCGGGTTGCACCTTGACACCAGGTACGTGGAGACAGTCCAGTCGTTCCGTTCAGCCAGCACCTGCAGGGCCGGGAGCCAATGCCCGGCGTGCGAGTTTCCGACCAGCGCGACTTTCGTTGGCCCGTCCCCATACGTGCATACAGGGCGGTCTGTAAACGGCTGGTTCGACCAGCAGCCGTCGGCGTAGGCGTCGGATTTGTCGTCTTTGGCCAGCGATGGCTCGGGTACTACCGGCGCATGGGGGTCCGGGACGCATTCGTCAAACCCCTTGGCGATGGCGGCGGCACCAAAACAGGGATCACCATTCTTGACCGTGGCAGCGAGCTGTTGTTCAGCCTGTGACGTGCGGTGGCTGACTTCCACCAATTGCAGGCTGCCCACTGCCGTGAGAAGCACCATGCCCACCGCCGCGAACCGGTAGGTGGGCGCCAGGCCATTCTTGCCGGATGGGAACCGGAAACGGTCCTCAACGAAGGTCTTGCTGAGTCCTGCCAGCACCAGCGTCGCAACCAGAATCAGCGACTTGTCGAGCCAGCCCAGTTCACCGCCGCTGACGTATGGCAGAAGAACGATCAGGGGCCAGTGCCACAGGTAAACCGAGTAGGAAACTTCACCGAGCCACTGAACCGGGCGGTTTCGCACCAGGGCAGTGGGGGAGAACCTGCCCTCAGCGTGAGCGAGGATCACGAAGGCCGTCCCCAAGACCGGCAGCAACGCGGTATATCCGGGGAAGGGCGTGGACCCGGTATAGAGGACGCCCGCCCCGACGATTGCCGCGAGGCCGAGCCACGCCAAGACGGTCCGGAAAACCTGCGGCACGTATGGCACCAAGGTCGGCGCAGCCAAGGCCACCAGGCCGCCAAGACCCAGTTCCCACATACGGGTGGGGGTGATGAAATACGCGCTGCCCGGTTCAGAAGCAGTTGCGGCGATGGAGAACGCCAGAGAAAGGACCACGACGGCGGTCACCGCGCCGAAGAGCAGGCGGCGTGCGTTCAGTCCTCGTTTTGCCGCTACCCAAAACACCCCGAAGACCAGGACCGGCCAAAACAGGTAGAACTGCTCCTCTACCGACAAGGACCAGAAATGCTGGGTCGGAGTAGGGGCGTTTTCTGCCGCCAGATAGTCGACGGAGCTACCGGCTAAAGCCCAGTTCTGCACATACAGCGCCGAGGCAATGATTTCCTTGGCAATCGACCCCCACTGCGTCGGCGGGGCCACCAGCCTCGACGCCACGGCGGTCGCGGCGAGGACAACAAAAGCGGCCGGCAGGAGGCGGCGGATGCGCCGTCCCCAGAAGGCTGCCAGCCCCTGCCAGTCCAGCGGTGGCCGCTTGGCCAGATGGGAGGTGATCAAGAAGCCAGAGATGACGAAAAAGACGTCGACTCCGACGAAACCGCCGGTCAACCGTTCAGGCCACAGATGGTAAATGACCACCAGGGCCACGGCTATGGCCCGAAGCCCTTGGATATCAAGCCGAAGGTCCTTGCCGGTTTTCTTCGGCGAGGCGGCGGTGCGAGGCGGTGCTGCTACAGCGATGGTCTTGCTCCTGAAAGTTGCGCCGGAACGACAGCCGCTAGTCTATCGAACGCCATCGTTCCCCGTGCCGGGCAGCGGCAGCGCCGTTCAGCTAATCCTCAGCCAGCTTGCTAAGCTATTCCAGTTGTGCCGCCGCACCGCGGCGCCACCAGTGGCCGTGGAGCAGCGAAAAATGCTGCGTGAAAGGAGCCCATGCGCGTCGGACTCAAGGGCCGTGCAGCGGCAGTTGTTCCGCAGAGTGTTATCCGTGCTGCCTTCCGGGCACTTAGCCGCGGCACCACCCCGCGGAATACGTTGCAGGCGCTGACCGCTCCCCGCCCCACCGCGCCACGGCCGCGTCTGGCCGCATTTCCGGCCGCTGGTTTTCCAAGCGTCGACCGCTTTTCAGCACGCGAGGTGGCGGCGGACACCTGCGCCCTCGTTAGACGTGCGCTGGAGCAGGCGCAGGTGGATCACAGGGTGCTGCGCACCCAAGCGGGGATCCCCGCCATGATAGATCTCCCCGCCAGCCAGTGGTCTTCCGCCGCGGAAGCGATCGCCGACGCCGCCGGCACCCGCCCCTTCTATGTCCGGGCCGACGGAGAAACCCGCCCGATCGCCGACGGATGGCCGCCCTCGCCTTCTGTGGTTTTCGAAGCGGTGGGACACGGCAGCAGACTCCTGAGCGGCCCGCACCTGGGTGTGACGCTGGTGCCGCGCGAGGCCGGGCTGCCCGAGCTGGACCTGCTTACCTCGGTTGGTTTCCCCGTGGACGTGGTCTACACCTGGGTGGACGGCGACGACCCGCAGTGGCTGCGCAGCAAGGCCAAGGCGCAGGCCGGCGACGACTCAGGCCTGCGCAACAAGACGGCAGCCAATGAGGCGCGCTACGCCTCCCGCGACGAGCTGCGCTATTCGCTCCGGTCGCTCGATTACTTCGCCCCCTGGGTGAATCACGTTTATCTGGTGACGGCGGGACAGACGCCGCCGTGGCTGGATACCTCCAGCAGCCGGATCACGGTGGTCGATCACCGGGACATCTTCTCCGACCCCACAGCACTGCCCACGTTCAACTCGCACGCCATCGAGTCCCAGCTGCACCACATAGACGGCCTGAGCGAACACTTCCTCTACCTGAACGACGACGTGTTCTTCGGGCGGCCGGTGGATCCGGAGCTGTTCTTCCACGGGAGCGGACTTGCCAAGTTCTTCCTGTCCGAGCAGGCCGTCGATTACCAGCCGCGCTCGGCGGAGGACCTGCCCGTGGACAGCGCGGCCAAGAACAACCGTGCACTGCTGGAAGCGGCTTTCGGACGCACAGTTGAACGAAAGTTCCAACATGCCGCCCATCCGCAGCGGGTCAGCACCTTGTCGCGGCTGGAACAGGAACATGCGCAGGAGATGCGGCGGACGCAGCACAGCAGATTCAGGGATCCAGCTGACCTCTCCGTGGCGTCCTCGCTGGCGCACTACTACGGTTTCGCCATCGGTGCGGCCGTTCCGGGGAAGCTCTCCTACCGCTACTGTGACATCAACGAGCCGTCGGCCCAGGCAAAGCTGCTGCGATTGCTGCGGCGCCAGGACGCAGACGTGTTCTGCCTCAACGAGATAGACAGCACCGGAATAAACACCCGAAAGGTGGACGCACTGACCCGCGGTTTCCTGAACGCATACTTCCCCGTCGCTAGTTCCTTCGAAAGCAAAAAGTCATGACACCAGCTTCCGGCGCCCTGCGGGGCGCAGTATCCGTTGCCCGCAGGGGCGCCCGCAAAGGCGGCGGGACGGCGAGGGTGGACTTTCATTCGCTGCGCCTGGACCAGCGGGGCCCGGTTCTGCATGCCCGGTTCAGTGTTTCCACCAAACTCCGACCTGCCTCCCTGTGGAGCAAGAATGCGGCCGGCAACTGGACCAAGGTGGCGGACGTAACCGAGGTCCCCGCCACAGCAGGAAGGGAAAGCCGCAGCTACGACGTCCAGCTTGATTTGACGGACCTTGCGTACGCGGCAATACCACTCCCGGAGGGCGAGGACGGCCAAATCCTGGGTCTCTTCGTCCAGTTCCGGGCGGCGGCCAAGGACCTGCCGAAGTTCAGCACCAACATCCTCGACGGTGATCCGGCCGCCACGGTCCTGACGGAGGCTAACGGAAAACGGTACGCCGACATTCAATCCGCGTTGGCGGACGGGTCGTTGGCGCGCGACGACATCATGACGGCGTGGGCGTCATTCGGACGGTTCGCGGAAACCGAAGTTGGCTCACTCCGCCGGGTCTTGGTTCAAGGGAGCACCTTTGAGCCGTACATCAACCGGCACGGGCTGCTGTCCTTGGCGGTGAACCGGCCGTTGAAGCCCTATAACGCCGTCTACGTCCACCGGTTGACTGTCCACAGGGGAAGGGTGGACCTGCGGGCAACGCTGGTCACCCGCCACGGTGAGGCTGAAGCAGTGGAGTTGATGCTGCTAGGGCGTGAGAGTGGAGCCCGCTACACGTCAACCGCCGTTTTCGTGGTGGATTCCGAGGCGACCCGGCGCAAATACGGGCTTCGGCGGTACAAGGTGCATGCCCGCTTGGACTTGCGCGCCGTCCCCAATGAAGAATTGGCGCGCGACGAGATTTTGGACGCCTGGCTCCAAATCCGTGCGGTAGGCGCAACCGAGCCACAGCGTACGCGCGTGGGACGTACCCGATACGTGACGCGTAAACTCACCCGTCCCGGATGGCAAAAGCGGGGAGACAAAACCCTGGCCATCACGCCCTACTACACGTTCAAAGCGAAAAACACGTCTTTCCACGTTGAACTCCTGGATACCGACGCCTTCGAATTCTTGCGGGAGCAGACCCGGAAGCGCCGGCTGCCGGAGGCCCGGACGGAGCGCAAGCCGGTCTGGCTGGTGGGGGAGCGGCCTTACAAGGCCCAAGACACCGGACTGCATTTCTTCCGCTACATGCGGCGGGAGCACCCTGAGATCGACACCTACTACGTGATCGACCCTGCGTCGCCGGACCTTCGCAACCTGGACGGGCTGGACCACGTGGTGAATTACCGCTCCAAGGAACATTTCGAGCTGGCCTTGCGGGCCGAACGGTTCATCGGCTCGCACCATCCCGATTTCCTGTACCCCACGTGGCTCCCGCAGTTCCGCAAGGCGGTGGGCGGCGTCAAGGTGTTCCTGCAGCACGGGGTGATGGGCACCAAGTGGATGGTCCCGAATTACGGCAAAAAAGCTCCCGGATTCGACACCGACCTGTTCATGGTGAGCTCCGAGCGGGAAAAAGAATACATCGTCAGCGACTTTGGTTATCCGCCCAAGGACGTGCTGGTGACCGGCCTGTCACGGTTTGACGCGCTCTTCGCCGGCGATGTGTCGGTGCGGCCAAACCAGATCCTGATCATTCCCACGTGGCGGGACTGGCTCCAGAATCCGGACGAGTTCGAAGAGTCCGAGTACTTCCAGGAGTGGAACGCGCTGCTCCACGACGAACGACTGCGTGCCCTGGCGGAGAAGCACCACGCCGAGGTGATCTTCTGCCTGCATCCGAACATGCAGCAGTTCCGGCACCACTTCTCCGGGGCGCCGGCGCGTGTCATCTCGCAGGGCGAGGTGGATGTGCAGTTCCTGCTCAAGGAAAGCGCTGTCCTGCTGACCGACTACTCGAGCGTGGGCTTCGACTTCAGTTTTCTTGAGAAACCGGTGCACTACTTCCAGTTCGACCGCGAGCGCTTCCTGGGACCGCAGGGATCCCACCTGGACCTGGATGAGGAATTGCCGGGCGAGATTGCTTTTGCCCGGTCCGCCGTGCTGGACCAGTTGGAGGCCACGCTGGGGCGCGGCTGCACCCCCAAGCCCGAGAACGTCGCCCGCTCCCGCCGCTTCCTGACCTTCCAAGACACCAACAACTGCCAGCGAATCTTCGAGGCGGTAGCGGAAGCCCGCCCCGCTGACCCGCGGTGGAAAAAAGCCATAGACCCGGAGTTGTTCGAACGGCTGTTCGGCAGGTTCCGACGCAGCCGCTTCTACTTCCCGGCCATGCAGCGGATGTTCGCCTTGGTCTCGAAGACGCCCATGGACACGGACCTGATGGTGTTCGAGTCCGGGCTTGGGAAACAGTACGCCGACAGTCCGCGCTATATCTACGAAGAGCTGCTGCGGCGGGGGGACACCCGCCGCAAGGTTTGGGTCTACCAAGGCAAGCTCCCGGCGCCCGATCCCTACACCAAGGTGGTCAAGCGGCTCTCGCCGAGCTACTACTGGTATTTGGCCAAGGCCAAGTACTGGATCAACAATCAGAATTTCCCGCATTACTTCCGGCGCCGGAAGGACGGGGTCTTCATCCAGACCTGGCACGGAACGCCGCTCAAGCGGATGGTCCACGACCTGGACACCGTGCACGGCCGGGATCCGGGCTACATTGCACGCGTGGACGAGGCGGTGAAGCAATGGACCACGCTGCTTTCACCCAGCCCCTATGCTACGGAAGCGTTCAGGAGTGCCTTCCGCTACGGCGGCGAGGTTGTGGAGTTGGGGTACCCCCGCAACGATATCCTTGTGCGACCCGACGCCGGGCAGCGCTCCGCGGCCGTCCGGCGGAAGCTGGGCATCCCCGAGGGCAAACGTGTGGTCCTCTACGCTCCGACCTTCCGGGACGACCAGCCGACCGGCACGGGACGCTTCCGTTTCGATCTGCCGTTCGACGTGGAAGCCTTCAAAGACCGCTTCGGCGACGACACCGTGCTGCTGCTACGCATGCATGTGTTGGTCAGCGACGCGGTGAAGATCCCGGAAGAAGCGGGCGATTGCGTCTACGACGTCTCCAAGTTCCCCGAAATCCAGGAACTCTATCTGGCCAGCGACGTCCTCATCACCGACTATTCGTCCGTTTTCTTCGACTACGCCATCCTGCAGCGGCCCATCATCTTCTATGCCTACGACCTGGAAAACTACCGCGACACGCTGCGCGGTTTCTACCTGGACTACAACACCGAACTGCCCGGGCCTGTGACGCAAACCGAGGATGAACTGTTCGACGCGATAGACGAGAGCCGTTCGAGCGACCCTGCGCGCGAGCTAAGGCTCAAGAATTTTGTGGCCAAGTACGCACCGCGCGACGACGGCAACGCCGCCGGACGCGTGGTGGACCGCTTGCTGTCTTAGGGCGCCGGCTGTTCCGAGAGGATCCTACCCACGGCGTTGACGAACCGCGCCGTGCTCGCGCCCGGCGTGGTATCGCCGAAGTGGTGGGCGATCAGCTGCAGCTGGTCGGGGCTGATTCCGGCTGCTGCGGCCTCGGCCAGCAGCGCCGGCGTTCGTGCCGCCTCGGACTGGTCAATGAGCCTGGTCTTGGCGGCCACGCCCTGTGCGTCGATGTGGGCGCCTGGGTCCGACGGCCTCGTCATGAGCAGGGGCTTCCGGCTGGGAAGCCAATCCAAGGCCATGGCAGAGATATCGCAGATGCACAGGTCCGCTTCCGCCATGGCGGCTGAAAAGTCGGCCGACGTGTCCACCCGGTGGCCCGCTGGCTCCTCCTTTTCCGCGGAGACGATCATCTTTTTGATCTCGTGCAGAGCCGCACGGTGTGCGCCGAGCCTGCTGCCGGTCCGCGGGTGCGGCCGGAAGACCAGCCGGTAGCGGGCATCAGCCAGGATGGAGCCGACAATCTCCCGTCCATGGCTGGCCAGCGAGCCGTACGCCATGGCCGGGCGGTCCCCTTCCCAGGTGGGGGCGTACAGCACGGTGAGGCGTCCGCCGTCGTTCTTGGTTTGCGGGGCAGGAGCGGCGAAGTCCAGTTGCGGCCGTCCCACCTCCACCAGATGGGACTCATCAAACCGCCGCAGGGCGGCGAGGATGCGTTCCCGGGAAGCAGGGCCCGCGATGAAGGCGAAGTCGTAGGCCTTCAGCTGGTTGGAGACCATCGACACTTTGTCGCTCTCCCCGTGGCTCAGGTGCACGTGCACCTGAGCCGGCAGGCGGAGGACCGTGAAGTTATCCCGGTTGTTATTGACGTAGAACACCATCCGGGCGCCCGCGCGTTCAATGAATGCCTCCACCTCCGCGATGCCCTTGGTAAGGAACACCGGCAGCGGGGAATCAGGAAGCAGCTCCGCGGACGTGGCCGGCCGGTGGACCAGAACCGCTACCCGGTGGCGCTCCGCCAGCTTCGCCATGGGAGCGAGCCACTGCCTTACCTGATAGGCACTGTCCGGGCCGTCAGCGAAGTACAGGACGCAGTCGAACCGGTTGCCGGCGTCCCTGTTGGCGTCGGCCAGCCGGATTCGCACGCGGCGTTCCGTCAGCACGCTGTTGGCCTCGGTGAGGATCCGGGCGGCGAGAGGCTGAAGGCGGGACGCGATGGGCAACGGTGAATCCTGACGTCGGAGGGGTGGACCTACCTGAACAGCTTAGAGCTTCCCCACGTTGCGCCGTTTGGCATAGCCCTCGTTGGTCATCGCGTTCCCCCGGTAGAGCCACATGGCGCCGGCACCGGTTGTGGCCAGCAGGTCCACCTTGTTGTCCGAGGTCGTGTCACCGGGTCCGAGGATCTGCTTGTACTGTTGCCATCCGCCGCTGCCGATCTGCCGCTCGGCGTTGAACCACGCTCCCGAAGCAGTCCTGGCGGTGCGTCCCTGCCGCAGCCAGAGAGTGCCGTCGGACTTGCTGGCCACCAGGTCGACGGTGCCGTTGCGGTCATAGTCGCCGACGCCGACAATCTGCGAGTAATGCCAGCCGGTGTCGATACGTGTGCGCGAGCCATGCTGGCCGTTGCCCAGGCCGGCGTAAAGCCAGGCGGTTCCGTCGGCGCCGACGCCGAGCAGGTCGTTCTTGCCGTCACGGTTGACGTCGCCCGTGCCCACCAGCGTCGCGAACTGGTTCCACCCGCCGGTGCCGATCTTCACCCGGCGCTTATAGCCTTCGCTGGAACTGCTGACCGTGCCCGTGCCGGCATAGAACCAAAGGGTTCCGTTGGTCTGACGGGCCACGAGGTCGTTCTTGCCGTCCTCGTTGTAGTCTCCGATCCCGACGATGGAGCTGTAGATGTGCCAGCCGTTCCCGATCCGCTCCGGTGTGCCGAAGGTTCCCTTGCCGGTTCCGCGCATCAGCCAGAGGGTTCCGTCCGGCTTGCGGCCGATCAGGTCGCTTCGGCCGTCGCCGGTGAAGTCACCCGGAGTGGCCACGGTGTCGAACTGTTTCCAGGTGCTGCTGACCAGCGTCCTGGCGTTGTAGCCTTCGGAATCGACCATCTGGGTGCCCTTGTAGAAGCCCAGCGAGCCACCGGCGCTGATGGTGAGGAGATCGTTTTTCTTGTCCCGGTCGTTGTCCCACACTCCAAGGATGTCCGCGAAGGACCCCCAGCCCCAACCAATCTTGCGGGCTGCAGAGAAGGTGCCGCTGCCGGTCCTTCCCGTTCCCGTGTGCAGCCACAGGGTGCCGTCATCCTTGGATGCCACGACGTCCATGTGCCGGTCGCCGTTAAAGTCCCTGGTCGCAACCAACTTGTCATAGTTGCCCCAGCCGCTGCCGATCTGGCTTCGTGGCCCGGGCTTGCCGTCGCCGGGAGCCGCGTACAGCCATACCGTGCCGTCGGACCGCCGGGCGAGGAGGTCATTGGTGCCGTCGGCGTTCAGGTCGCCGGGGCCGATGATGTGGGTGAACCCGTTCCAGCCGCTGCTGCCGATGCGCACCCGCTGCTGGAACGTCCCGTTGCCCTTGCCCTTGTACAGCCAGAGCGAGCCGTCGGTCTGCCGCGCCAACAGGTCGCCGAGCCCGTCTGCGTTATAGTCTCCGGTGCCGATGAGCAGGTTGTAGATCTGCCAGCCGCCGCCGATCCGGGAAGGCGTTTTGTAACCGCCGGCGCCGTTGCCGGGGTAGAACCAGAGCGAGCCGTCCGTCCGGCGGGAAAGCAGGTCGCCGTTGCCGTCCCGGTTCAAGTCGCCCGGTGCGGCGTAGCGCTGGGTGAGATCCCACGTGGCGGTCCGGTTGTAGGCGAAGTTTTGCAGGTCGGTGTACGAACCCCGCCACACGTTCGAGTCACCCGAGTAGGGGCCCGTGGAGCTGTACTGCCAAATCGCGTAGGAAGTCCAGCCAGCCGGCAGCCAGGGGGTGCCGGTGGTGTAGTGCGCGACGTGCAGCGGGTGGTTCTTGAAGGCGGTGCTGTTGCCGGTGCACGTGTTCCACCAGTCCGCGGTGGTGTAGATGGCGGGGAGGCGGCCGGTGCGGGCCTTGATGGTGTTCGAGAAGTCCTTGATCCAGTTGACCATCGCCGTCGGCGACATGCTGTAGCAGGTGTTGCCCAGTTCCGGATAGGGGTTGTATTCGATGTCCAGCAGGGGCGGCAGGGTCTTTCCGTCGGCGGACCAGCCGCCGCCGTTGTTCACCATGTAGTCCGCCTGCGCCTTGCCCGACGAGACGTTGGGGATGGCGAAGTGATAGGCGCCGCGGATCATGCCGACGTTATAGGAACCGGCGTACTGCGAGGGGAACAACGGATTCTTGTACGACAGGGCCTCGGTGGACTTTACATAGGCGAACCGGGCCCCGTAGTTCCACTCGGTTGTCCAGTTGAGGTTCGGCTGGTGGCTGCTGACGTCCATGCCCTGGACCCCGCTGGGCTTCCACTTGGTGCGGCTGAAGGAGGGGAGCGCCGCAGGTGCCGCAACACTGGTGCGTTCGATGTCGAGGACTTCCAGTTGCGCGTCGAGTTCTGCCAGCACTTCCGGCTGTTCCAGCTCCCGCTCCCGTTCCCGGCGCTGCTGGAGACCTTGGCCCATGTCGGCGCCGTGTTCGCCCTGCAGGGTCTTCAGGAGCTCAAGGAGTTGTTCCTGGCTGAGCTCCTCGACCGGCACCTCGACGGATTCCGGTTCGTCTTCCGTCGGGGTCGTGTCGCCGGCTTCGGGGGAGGGCTGGGCCGTCGGTTCGTCCGGGGCGACGGCGGGGGAGGAAGGCGATAGGCCCTCGGCCGGTTGTTCGACGTCCGGCGTAGGTCGGGTTTCTTCCTCGGTCCGGGGTTCATTGCCGGACGAGTCGCCGGACGCCGGATCGGAGGGCGAAGGCTGTGCCGGTCCCAGCCCGGTGGCCGCGGGGGCCTGCAGCGGGGCGCCATCGGGTGTCGGCGCCTGCGATTCCGGTGCTGGCTGCTGCAGGGCCTGTGCGGATGCACCGGGGGCCATCAGGAGGCCCAGCGCCATCACGACGGCGGTTGCGCTGGCGACGCGGGCAGTGGCTCGCTGGTTTCGTTTGGGAGAGGCTGCGGGGCTGCGGAAGCTGGGCATGGAATGCTCCGGACAATAGGGCACGAACGGGCCGGGTCAAGAGAGCCGCAACCTCCGGTCAGCAAAGGCGAAGCGTCGGCTCAAGGTGGGTTAAACGTTATCAGCCGTAGGGGCGGAAACACCGAGCGAGGGCGCGCGTTTCCACGAAAGTCACCAACTGTTAGCCGGCCGTTAATGTGCGCTGCTGCCTCCCGCACGGCGTGGCCGCCAGCCGGCCGCCAGCCGGGCGGGAGCCGGTGCGCCGGGATGTGGCGGCGGGCGGCGGGTCAGTCTTGGGGGTTGTGCTTCATCGACAGCGAACCATGCTTCGTGGCGTAGAGCCGGTACGACGGCCTGGCCTCCACCTCGAGGGTGCTGAAGGCGAGCCGCAGTTCTTGGTCGTTCCCGGCCAGCCGGGCGTGGAAGTCAAAGATGTCGCCCGGTGCAGACTCCGGCACCTGCAGCTGCCAGGTTCCGTCGTGAAGGTGGGCGGCTGTCGTCGCCTTGTCGCGCCTACGGCGTACGAAAACCTCCGCCGCCTCGACTCTCCCCGGCCGGGGAGCAAGGCGGAGGATGTCACCTTCCCACCACGCACGCTCGAACAGGCGTTCCACTGTCTTCCCGGTGACGCGGGCCGCGCGCGGAGGCGCCGACAGAACCTGCTGCCATGACTCGACGAAGGTTTCGGCGTTGAACCGGCCCAGGGTCCGGATTGCGTTTTCCCCCATCTTCCGGCGAAGCTCCTCGTCCTCCATGAGGGCGAGGACGCGGTCGGCCAGCAGTCCGGTGTCACCGAAGGGGACCAAACACCCGTTTTCTCCGTCCACGATGACGTCCCGGGGGCCGTAGTTGGTATCGTAGGCCGCCACCGGGACGCCGTAGGACATGCTCTCCAGCAGGATCAGCGGGAATCCCTCCGATTGTGAGGTCAGGAGGGTCAGGCATGCCCCTGCGTAGATGTCATCCGGGCTGTTGGCGAACGGCATGAAACGGATGTGCGGGCGGATGCCCAGTTCGTCGATCAGCGTCTGAATCCGGGTTTCCTCGTCGTCGCTGTAGCCGAAGCCGAACACCTCCAGGCGGGCGCTGGGACGGGAAGCGAGAATCTTGGCAAAGACGCGCATGGCTTCGTCCACGCGCTTTTTCGGGTGGGTGCGGGCCACCAGTACGATCCGGTCGGCGTCGACCGCCTTGTCTTCTTCCCTTGCCGCCGGCGCCACCTGGGGGATCACAGCCAGTTGGTCGCCGTGGCCGAACTCGGAGCGGATGTCTTCCCGCTGGGCTTCGGTGAGAAGAACCACCGAGTCCCATCCGCCAAGGGTCCCCAGGAGCCGGCGCCAGCTCGGGCTGACACCGGAACCAAGCGTGTAGGGATGCTCCAAATGGTTGCTGTGGACCGCGGCGACCTTTCCCAGATTGGGGTGGCGGAGCGAATGGACGACGTCGTCGAGGTTTTCGGCCGGCAGGTTGGGAAGGTTTTCCCGGAATTCCGAGGTGATGACCGGCGCCCGTTCGCCGGCGAGCAGGCGTTCGAAGGCGAATTTGTACAGCTGGCCCATCGACGCGAAGGGCTGTGGCTCAGGGCCGAAGAGGTATGCCTTGCGCCACTGCTTCTCGCCGGGGTTTTGCAGGATGGTGAGAAAGCACTGGCCGTCGCGGCCGATGTAGCGCTGGGCGGTCGGGGTGGCGGAGCCGGGCTGGTAGTCCAGGATCCTAGCGACGCGGCCGTGCTCGTCCAGTTCCCAGCGGCGGGTGCGCAGCCGGTCCGGGCCGAGGTCCTCGACGGCGGCCGGAATTCCGCTGGCGTGGAACCGGACGTAGTGCTCTTGGACTCCGTTGCGGAAGTAGGCGAAGGCCCGGCCGGACGTTCCGACCGGGAACCGGACGAAGTCGGCGTCGCCGGGCGGCTGGACACTGGGTCTTGTCTCGAGATCCGGGCTCGGGTCCAATGAGGCCAGCACGCTGCGGACCTTGACGTCGGGGTGCAGGTGGCCCTCGGCCTTCAACTCGGCTACGTCGGCTTCCAGTCGAGGCTGGAAGCCGAGGACCTCGATCCAAACATCAGCGAAACGGCCCTGCTCGGCCAAGGCGCTGGCGCGGGACCGCACGGCCTTGACCAGACCGCCGCGCTTCAGCGCGAGGGTGTTGACCGGGAAGTGCGCGGTCGGCTTCGGCTCAGGTGTCTGCATTGCGGTGGCTGTTGTCCCCATCGTTATCAAGCGGCTCGCCTAGGAGGGCTGAGCCGGCAAGTGTGAGCCCCGGACAGGAATCGAACCTGCGACCAAGCGGTCAGGGGCTGCTGGTTTTGGTCCTTTCTCAACATAGCTCATATGCCGCTGGCTTCCGGGTGCAAGGCCCCTGTCGCTCCGTGCCCTGCGGCCGGGCCTACTTCAGCCTCATCTTGGCGACAACCATGTTGTGGTCCGAGCCCGGGGTGGAGCGCATCCGGCCGGCGGCGTCGATGTCGAGCACGTTCTCATAGGAGACGGTGCCGGCAATGTTCTTCGTGAACACGTAGTCGATCCGTCCGAAGGTGGAGTTCTGCTGCTTCTTGTAGCCGTTGGTCGTGGGGTAGCGGAAATCTGTCTTCCTGGCCGAGGAGGCGCTGTCGGTCCAGCCGCCCTTGATGAAGGCCTCGTGCGGCGCGTTCGAGGGGAGTTGGTAAAAGCTGCTGTTCATGTCGCCGCCGGCGACGACCGGGAGGCTGCGGGTGTTGATCGCGTTCATCTTCCGGTTGACGGTCTCCATGGTTGAGGTCTTCGACACGGTGCCGCGCAGCGGCAGCCTGGGGGAGACGTGGAAGGACACGGCGTAGAACTGCTTGCCGGTCTTCTTGGACTTCAGCAGCACCCAGGCCGCGCCGCGCGGGTCCTCGCCCTTGGCGACGGGCAGGGCGAAGGTGCCGCGCGTGAGCAGTGTGTACTTGGAGGTCTTGTACGCGATGCGGTTCACGTATTGCTTGGTGCCAGCTCTTTCCGGGGCTCGGTCGAGGGCGTAGCCGAGCGACTTCAGGCGGGGCTGGAAGTCGGTCATGGCTTTCGTGTTCGCGGTGCCCGGGATATTGACGTTCAGGGCCTCCTGGAGCAGGAGCACGTCCGGGTTTTTCGCCTTGATGGTCCGCAGGTGGGTCATCTTGCGGGTGTTCCAGTGCGGGGCTCCGGTGAGTTTGCAGCTGGCGCAGAGCAGGTTTTGGCTGGCCACGGTCAGTGGCTCGGCGCCGGACACGGCCGGCGCCGCCGGGTAGGCGGTCAGCCGGGTGGAGGCGCGGGTTTTGTAGGCCTTGTTGTGGGCGTAGACGCGGATGAAGCTGGGCATCGAGGAGCGGGAGCCGTGCGTGAGCCTGGTGATCTTCAGGCTGGTGCCCGTCACATTGGAGAAGGTGCGCGGCCGCAGGGTCATGGCCATGTTGTCCGCGATCTTTACGGTGTAGTGGGTGGTGTTCGCGGTCCGGTTCCAGGAAACGGTGATGCTGTCGGTGCCGCCGACCGTCTTCAGGGTGGTGAACGCGCCGGGGTAGTTGGCCTGGGTGGTCGCCTTCAGCGTCTGCGACCAGGCCGAGCGCAGGTACTCTCCGTAATCACTGCCCGGTTCCCGGTACAGCGCCCGGTACTGGATGTAGTAGGTCGTGGCGTCTTCCAAGTCGCCCAGGTAGCGGCTGTTGACCTTTTCGATGACCGGGGCGCCGGCCATGTCCGAGCGCGTGGAGTAGCGGACCTCGTAGCGGTTTGCTCCGGACACCGGATCCCAGGCCAGTGCGAAGCCGGTGTGGCCGGCGGAGACCAGTTCGGGTCTGTCTAAGCTGGCAGCCACCTGGATCTTTGCGCTGACTGGTGCCGCCGTCGCGGGGCCGGAGACGAATCCGCCGAGCAGGGACGCGGTGAGCAGTGCGGCCGCGGTGCGGCGCAGGGGAGTGGTCTTCATGACGCTCCTGGGGGAGTGAACGGTCTCTTACAGGAGACACGCGCCGAAACCCCGAAGCCTTCCCCGCTCAAAAGTATGAGCTATTTACCCGGTTTTACGAAACGATTCATCCGTGCGTTGTCATCCGGCGCGCCGGCCCACCGTTATCACCTACCAATAGCGGGCTTAAGGTCCTCGGAAATGGCCGGCCACCGCTGGAGAATTTCCAGGAAGGAAGCCTGCTTTTGCCCGCCAGAGTGGCATTCGTCGCGGCACACGTAATCGTCGGGAACGAAGTGACGTGGCACTCCGGCTGAACAATTGTCGTTCCGCGCTGCCTAGGCGTCGGTCAGGATCTCACGCCGCAACTGCCGCAGGCTTCGCTCGTTGTGGCGGACGACAAAACCTGCAAGCCGTCCTCCCAAGTCCGAGAACGCAGTGATAGGCGTGACACGGAACTGCCCATCCGCCTTTTCCCACACGAGTTGGGCCTGCAAGGTTATGTTCCGGACGGCACTCCGGGGTACGGTGCGGTCCCTAAAGAATCCGAGCACTCTGACTTCGGAGGCTCTCCTGTTCCTCAAAGTCTCTTTAGCGGCAATTCGACGACGAGCAATGACCGTTGAATGTGCTCCGCGAAGTTTTGGGATAGATCCGCCGATCGATAAGCAGGGGGGGGGCGTCCTACCTGCGTGGTCGCATTCAACGGAGCCGTCGGAGAAACCAGTGTAGAACGAATCCGGAGGGTAAGCGGTGAATCCGCTTACCCCTCAGTAGAGCCAAAAGAGCGGCCCGGTTCAGGCATAACGCCTGGGCAGAGCCGCTTTTTGTTGCGCCCCGGACAGGAATCGAACCTGCGACCAAGAGATTAGAAGGCTCCTGCTCTATCCGCTGAGCTACCGAGGCTGATGGCCGGCTACTGTTCACTCACTTGTCCACTCCAATTCCGGAGTCTCCAAATGTGTCCAGTGTGTGCCCACTCTCGTGGACGCCACTGCGGCCGGTGCTTAGTCTAGCAATTCGTTCAAGGCCGGGCGCGATGGCGGCCGCGGTCGTGCTGTCCGTCGTCGCCCAGGGCTGCGACGCACTGCCACAGGGAAGAAGGGTGTACCGATCAGACCCCGTTCCGTCCTGCCGCCCGTCGCCCAGGCTGCGCCGTCGGGGCGGCACAGACTTCCGCGGCTGGGCGTCCGGCGGGCGCCCAGCCGCGGAAGGTACTTGCTACTGGCCGGTTCCGGTGTCGGCGCCACCATCGACCGTGCCGCCCTGCCCATCCAAGCCCTGTTCCGGGATGTCTTCCGGTGCCGGTGTCTGGCTCGGCTCCGGTGCCTGACTCGGTTGCGGGGCAGGCTCGGCAGTCTGGCTTGTTTCCGGGGCAGGAGTTGGGCCCTGTTCGGTGCCGTTAGATCCGCCGCTTCCGGGCTCTTCAGTCTCGGTTGAGCTGTTGCCGCCGACCGAGGGATCGTCCGTGGTCACGGCGTCGTCGGCGTCGCCATCTCCAGTCTTCGCGGGCTCCTCGTCCTGCTTGGCCGGCTTGTCCGTTTGATCCGTGGCCTCCTGGTCTCCGCCCAGGGTGCCAAGGGTCGTCTTGTGGGCGCTTGAGGCATGGTCGATACCCGTAGTCGAGGAGACCAGGCTGGAAATCGGCTGGCTGGTGCCGAGCTCCACCGCGGTGATGCTGACCATCGCGATGGCGAAAGCCGCGGCGCTGGCCAGTCCAACCTTGACCCACGTCATCGGGGCGATGGGCTTTCGGGCGGGTTTAGGCTGCGGTTCGATCGGTTCGGACGGGGCGCTGGCGGCCACCTTTTCGACGTTCCGCAGGGCGCTCATTCGAGCCTTAGGGATTTTCTTCATGGCCACAGTGGCGGCCGAGCTCAGCGTCCGGGCATAGAGCGCGGCGCCAACGGTCGCGACGACGGAGCCAACTGCGGCGCCGATCAGTGTTCCGGCGACGCCGAGAAAGGACCCCACCAATGCGGAGGTTACCGCGGCCAGCGCCGAGGCGATAGTTTGGGCGCCACTCAGTCCGAGAGTGGGCTTGGGCTTGTCGTCGGCAGCGGAGTCGTCAGCCATTTGATACCTAATCCGGTCGGAGATTATTACGGATAGGTAACGATACCTGCCCGCGGACGGTTCCCGGCACGGCCGTTGTTTGAGTGAGACGCTGCCCACACCCGCCCTCCACAAGGACACCGCCCGGCGCCGCGGTCCACATGCCGCGTGGCCCGCTTCACCGCAGGCGCTGGAGCCGCGAGGCTCGATGGTGTCGGCAGGGCGCCGGCGCTACAGCGGACGGGAGAAGAGCATGAGCGACTACATTACGGTGCGCGGGACGGTTGGTACCGAGGTGCAGCAGCGGCGCACGCACGGCGGAGATGCCGTGGCGGAGTTCCGGCTGGCTTGCTCGGGGGACTGGCTGAACCGGGAGACCGGCGAGTGGGTCAAAGGGCAGACCAACTGGTACACCGTTCAAGCGTTCCGGGGCCTGGCGGAGAACCTGTGGCGCAGCCTGGCCAAGGGCGATCCGGTGGTGGTCAGCGGCAAGCTCAAGCTGCGGCAGTGGTCGACCGAGGACGGGAGACGCGGAACCGCTCCCGAGATCGACGCCGACACAGTCGGCCACGACCTGCGCCGCGGCTCTGCCTCGTTCACCAAGATCGCTGTGCCGGCTGCATCGCGCGAGGCCGCTGACGCCGGGCAGGGCGGCGCCGACTACCGCGCGATGGCCCTGGCCGGTGCCCGCGCCGGGGACGGAAATCCAACCGACGGAGAGTTCGGCCTCGAGCCAGGCTTGGGCGGCAGCGGCGGCAACGCCGACGAGGACCGGCAGGAGGAGGCACAGCTACCCCGGGCGAGTTGATCGGCTGGTGGAGTCAATGGGCCGCCGGGACAGGGGAATGCGGTGCGGCAGAATATGTGATCGTGGCGCGCAGCGACTAGCCTTGAGGGCATGGCGGAATTCATTTATACGATGTCCAAGGCCCGCAAGGCCGTTGGCGACAAAGTCATTCTGGACGACGTAAGCATGTCGTTCTTCCCCGGCGCCAAGATCGGTGTCGTCGGCCCCAACGGTGCGGGCAAGTCTACAATCCTGAAAATCATGGCCGGCCTGGACACCCCCTCCAACGGCGAAGCCAGGCTCAGCCCCGGTTACACCGTCGGCATCCTGCTGCAGGAGCCGCCGCTGAACGAGGAGAAGACCGTCCTGGGCAACGTCCAGGAAGGCGTCGGCGAAATCTACGGCAAGATCCAGCGCTTCAACGAAATCTCGGAAGAGATGGCCAGCCCGGATGCCGACTACGACGCGCTGCTCGAGGAAATGGGCAAGCTGCAGGAGGCCATCGACGCGGCCGACGCGTGGGATATCGACTCCCAGCTGGAGCAGGCCATGGACGCGCTGCGCTGCCCGCCGGGCGATGCCGACGTGACCGTGCTCTCCGGTGGCGAACGGCGGCGCGTGGCACTGTGCAAGCTGCTGCTGCAGAAGCCCGACCTGCTGCTGCTCGACGAGCCCACCAACCACCTCGACGCGGAAAGCGTGCTGTGGCTGGAGCAGCACCTGAAGTCCTACCCGGGCGCCGTCCTCGCCGTGACCCACGACCGGTACTTCCTCGACCATGTGGCCGAATGGATCGCCGAAGTGGACCGCGGCCACCTCTACCCGTACGAGGGCAACTACTCCACCTACCTGGAGAAGAAACGCGCCCGGCTCGAAATCCAGGGCAAGAAGGACGCCAAGCAGGCCAAGCGCCTGACCGAGGAACTGGACTGGGTCCGCTCCAACGCCAAGGGCCGCCAGACCAAGTCCAAGGCCCGTCTGGCCCGCTACGAGGAAATGGCTGCCGAGGCCGAGCGCACCCGGAAGCTGGACTTCGAAGAAATCCAGATCCCGCCGGGACCCCGGCTCGGCCAGCTGGTCATCGAGGCCAAGGACCTGTTCAAGGGCTTCGGCGACCGCGAGCTGATCAAGGACCTGTCCTTCTCGCTGCCGCGCAACGGCATCGTCGGCGTGATCGGCCCTAACGGCGTCGGCAAGACGACCCTGTTCAAGACGATCGTCGGACTCGAACCGCTGGACGGCGGGGAGCTGAAGATCGGCGATTCCGTGAAGATCTCGTACGTGGACCAGTCCCGCGGCGGCATCGACCCGAATAAGACCCTGTGGGAGGTCGTCTCCGACGGGCTCGACCACATCCAGGTCGGCCAGGTCGAAATGCCGTCCCGCGCCTACGTCTCCGCGTTCGGCTTCAAGGGCCCGGACCAGCAGAAGAAGGCCGGCGTGCTTTCCGGCGGTGAGCGCAACCGGCTGAACCTGGCGCTGACCCTGAAACAGGGCGGCAACCTGCTGCTGCTCGATGAGCCGACCAACGACCTGGACGTGGAAACGCTCTCCAGCCTGGAAAACGCGCTCCTGGAATTCCCCGGCTGCGCCGTGGTGGTCTCGCACGACCGCTGGTTCCTGGACCGAGTGGCCACGCACATCCTGGCCTACGAGGGCACCGAGGAAGAGCCCGCGAACTGGTACTGGTTCGAGGGCAACTTCGACTCCTACGAGCAGAACAAGGTCGAGCGGCTCGGCCCGGACGCGGCCAAGCCGCACCGCGTCACGCACCGCCGCCTGACCCGCGACTAGCACGGAAACATGGAACGGCCGGGCCCCGCTACGGAGCCCGGCCGTTCTGTTTGGCCGGTTTTCTGTCGCCCGTCGGGCGGGCGACTCCGGCTTACGGA
Source organism: Arthrobacter sp. B0316-1-20 (assembly GCF_059091865.1). NCBI lineage: Bacteria > Bacillati > Actinomycetota > Actinomycetes > Micrococcales > Micrococcaceae > Arthrobacter > Arthrobacter sp. B0316-1-20. The sequence goes on from NZ_JBNHHC010000003.1 coordinate 346,753, forward strand.
ATCCGGATCATGCCTTCCTGGGCGACCGTGGCGACGAGTTCCCCGGCCCGGTTAAAGATCTTGCCGACCGCGAGGCCGCGCGCACCGGAGGCGCTGGGGGAGGACTGCACGTAGAGCAGCCAGTCGTCCACCCGGACCGGCCGGTGCCACCACATGGCGTGGTCCAGGCTGGCGACGCTCATGCCCGGCGTGACCCAGCTGACGCCGTGCTGGCGCAGGATGGGTTCCAGCAGGGTGTAGTCGCTGCCGAAGGCCAGCGCGGCCCGGTGCAGGCCCTGGTCGTCGGGCAGCGGCCCTTTGGTCTTCATCCAGACGGCGTTGACCGCCTGGCGTTCGCCTTTGGCCTGGACATAGAGGGCGTCCTGGACATGGCGGACGTCGAACGGGCGGTGGTAGGCCATGTGCCGGGCCACCGGGTGGTCCACCTTGCCGAGCAGATCTGCGGTGCTCGGCAAGGTTTCCGGGTCCGGGATTCCGTCCGGGAAGTCTTCCTGGTGTTCGAGCCCCTCGGCCGGGGTCTGGAACGAGGCGATCATGGACAGGATCGGCACGCCGTTCTGGTAGGCATGGGTGCGGCGGGCGGAGAACGAACGGCCGTCGCGCAGCCGTTCGACGCCGAAGGTAATCGGCAGGTCGGCGTCGCCGGCGCGCAGGAAGTACCCGTGCATGGAGTGGATGGGCCGGTCCGGTTCCACGGTCCGTACGGCCGCGATGACCGACTGTGCCAGCACCTGGCCGCCGAAGACCCGGCCGCGCGGCTGCTTTTCGGAAACGCCGACGAAGATTTCCTCGTCCGAGTTCGCGCCGTCGGCATCGGAGAGGTCCAACAGCTCCAGCAGCACCGCCGTCGGATCGACGTGTTCCTCGATGGCGGTCATGTAGTCTCCTTGCCGATTACCCGCGGGTACGAACACCTCCGACAGTAGTTGGCACCGCTCAACCGCTCAACTCCGGGGCGCCCCCGGATGCCGGAGGACGCCGGTGAGCCAGCAGCGGGTTAGTTGCGGCTCCCGCGCTTTGAGAGGATGGCATCATGCCTACCGTTCCGCACCATGCCCCGAGGTTTCCGATCCAGCTGAGGTTCAGCGACATTGATTCCTACGGCCACGTGAACAATGTGACCTACCTGGGCTATCTGGAAACGGCCCGGGTGCTGCTGCACCAGCTGCGGCCGGAGCTGCCGGCTACCGCCGGCCACGAGCCGGGTGCGACCCTGCGTGAACTGGGCGGCGCCGGGAACCAGACGCTGGTGGGACGGCAGGAAATCGAGTACCGGGTACCGCTGGACTACCGGACCGAACCGGTGCACGTGGGCGTCTGGGTGACGAGGATCGGTTCTTCGAGCTTCGACCTGGGCTACGCCGTTGTGGATGCCGACACCGGGGAATGCGGCACCGTACATGCCCTGGGAGCCTCGACCATGGTGCTGGTTGCTGCGGCGACGGGAAGGCCGGTGCCGCTGCCGGACGCGTACCGCGCCGCCTTGCAGCTGTGGGCCGGGCCGCCGGTTCCGTTCCGCAACAGTGCGGGCGCGGCCGGTACGACCGAAGAGGCCGCAGAATGATGTCCTCCGGAACACCCGTCCTGCAGCTGTCCGATGTTCAGGTCGCGGCCGACTTGAAGACCTTCGTCAGCCGGTCCCGTGCCGCCGGTGACGGCGCCATCCACCTGCAGGCCTTCGGCAGTGTGCTGGCGGCCTATGTGTGCCTGATGCGGCCGCGGATTCTGGGCGAGGCGACACCGACGATCCTGGGGCTGCGGGTCATGCCGCTGGCGGCGCCGGCCGCCGTCGAGGAGACCGTCACGCTGGCCTCGGTCGGAGACCGGCTGGCCAGGATGGGGAACGAGGAAACCGGCCTTGCCCTTCCGCCCACGACCGTGACGGAATCCTGGACGGGTGTGCTGCCGCCGCGGTCCGGGTGGGAACACGTCGGCGGCCTCCAGGCCGAGGTGTTGGAGGAGGCTGCCCGGGCGGGCATCCGGGAGATTTCGGAGGCCCTGCCGGACAACCCGGGACAGCTCATCGTCAACAACGCACGCAGCACCGTCTGGAGCAGGCCGCTGACCGCGGCCGGCGGGCTGCCCGAATCGGCGGAGCTGCCGGCCGGGGCGGCGTTTGCCGCCCTCACCCTGGGCTTCCTCGACGGGAACCCGGCAGCGGTGTACCGGAACGGCCGCTGGCTGCGGCTCAGCACCGGCCGCGGCCACGTGCTGGTGCGCAGCGGCGCCTCGCTGTAGCGGAAGCCGGCCGCGTCGCAGGAGCAGGTCAGGCGCTGTTGACCATGGAGTGGGCGGCGCGCTCGAAGTAGTCCCAGAGCGTCTGTTCGTGCAGCGGCGGCAGTTCCAGGGCATCCACGGCGCGGCGCATGTGCTTGAGCCAACGGTCGCGGGCGTCGAAGTCCACCTTGAACGGCTGGTGCCGCATCCGCAGCCGCGGGTGGCCGCGCTGTTCGCTGTAGGTGCCGGGGCCGCCCCAGTACTGCTCCAGGAACATCCGCATCCGGACCTTGGCCGGCCCGAGGTCTTCCTCGGGGTACATCTGGCGCAGCACGTCGTCCTCTGCGATCCCGTCGTAGAAGACGTCCACGAGCTTCACGAACGTCTCGTGCCCGCCGACGGCGTCGTAGAAGTTGTCCGTGTACGAGGGCTGCCTGAACGCGTTCGCGGCGGCCGGCGCCGGGGTCAGCGTGGCCAGCGGCTGGCCGAAACGGGACGGAAGGGCCGCGCCGTCGGCCGGCTGTGCCGAACCGGGGCGCGCGGCGGGCAGTTCGGGGGTCTGGGGTGTTTCGCTCATCGATGGTCTCTGTTCGCTGATGCTGTCATGACCATTGTCTCAGCCCGAGACGACCCGGGGTTCGTGGTGGACGGGGAAGTTCACGCTGCGCGCAATGAAGCAGACCTTGTTGGCATCCGTGTGGAGCCGCTGGGCGAGTTCGGCCTGGCCCGGATCGCCGATGGCCACGCGGGGCCGCAGCGTCACGGACGTGAATTCGCCGCTGCCGTCGCGGTTCAGGCGCAAGGTGCCCTCGGCGTCGTCGTCGTAGGCCGTCACCACCAGCCCGTTCTTCACCGCGACGTGCAGGTAGGAGAGCATGTGGCACTGGGACAGGGCCGTGAGCAGCAGCTGTTCCGGGTTCCAGCGGTCCTTGTCGCCGTGGAAGGTGGGGTCGGCGGTGCCGGCCAGCTCCGGCAGCCCTGCCGCGCGCACCACGTGGTCCCGCCCGTAGCCGCGGTAGCTCGCGGTGCCTTCGCCGCGGTTGCCGGTCCAGTGGAGGGAAACTGCGTAGCGGTGCTCGGAAAGGTTCATGCCGCCATTAAACCCCGTGCTCCTGCAGACCGGCGGTACCGGCCGTGCCGCAGCTGCTTGGAGACCGCCTCTGCCCGGCGCAGACGTTTCAGCGGCAGGCGGTGATTTCGTAGAGCGACGCCGTGCCGTGGGAGGCGATCAGGCGGAAGCCCCGGGAGAAGTCGATGTCCTGGAACCCCGGCCAACGGTGTTTTTCGCTGTGCTGGTAGCCGCGGATCGGCTGGTCGTCGTACAGGTGGGTGGCACCGGTGCTGAGCAGCGCGTCGCAGACCCGCGGATCGGATGCGATATCGCGGAAATGGTGCCGCAGGTAGTCCTTGTCCGCGCTGCCGGCGCTGCTGACGTTCTGGAAATAGACGGTTCGGTGGCCCGTGAGGGAGTAGATGTAGGGCAGGCCGTTGAAGGGATCGCCGATGACGATCGCGTCGTCGGGCAGCAGCGGTTCCAGGGAGCGGATGAACTCCTGCTCGCCGCCCATCAGCGCGCGCCCGTCGCCGTGCTCCGTGATGCCGTAGCGGATCGAGGCCGCCTCCACCCGGACGTCGTGCCGGAAGCCGCCGGAGGTCACGAAGACGGCGGCCAGGACGGCAAACGCCAGCACCGCGGCCACCGATTGGCGCCAACGGGGCTGATTGCGGGTTTGGATAAGCCCGGCCAGCAGCGTGCACAGCCGCTCAAGGGCCAGGGCAGCGAAGACGATGCCGAAGGTGTGGACCAGCGGGGCGATCCGGGGCGGGTCGGTGTACCAGAAGCCGCTGAGCCAGCGGAAGGGGCGTTCTTCCGGGCCGGCCGCGAGGATGAAGAGCAGGATGGCCGCCGCCATTCCCGCAACGGCCGGCCGGGCGCGGGGGATGAAGCAGGCCCAAACGGTTCCGGCCGCCATGAGGATCCCGACGACGACGGCGTAGCTCTCCGGGGTGGCATCGTCGCTGTCCGGCTGGCGCGGCAGGTCGAAGAACAGCCACGCCAGGGCGTCGGCCCAGCCCGCGGTGGACCCGCGTGGATACGACAGGACGGCGGCCAGGAGGGTGGAGGTGGCCAGGACGAATCCGGCGGCACCAGCGGCGGCCGCCAGCAGCCCCGCCGCAGCGTAGAAAAGCGCGCGGCGGCTCCGCCATAGCCGGGCCAGGCGGAGCACGACGAAGCGCGCCAGGTAAAACCCGCCGAGCACCAGCAGGCTGCCGGCGGCGGAGGGGTGTATCCAGGTCGCGCCCAACGCGACCACCGCCAGCGCGGTGAGGTCCGCCGTCGTCCTTCGGTGCCCGCTGCGGGACGGGGGACTTTCGCCGGCTCCTGCCGCGGCCGGAGCGGCAGTACGGACAGCGGTTTCGGCGCCAGGGTCGGCCGCGCCCGGAGAAACGGGACGGACAGCAATGGCGCTCCGGGTGCCCGCGGCATCCGCATGCGCCTTTGCCTCCACGGGCACCCGGTACTGCAGTTCGATGCCGAGCGCGAGGATGGCCGGCAGCAGCGCCGCCGCGAAGCCGTTGGGCCACTGCCCGGCACGGAACATCTGGACAACAGGGAAGGCCAGCATGGAGGAAGCTATCACCGGCGCGAGGACCCACACGAGCGGCCGGGCGGGGAACAGCGCCCGGGCCAGCAGGGCCAGGGCGGCCGGCCACACCAGGCAGCCGATGACTAGGCAGGCCAGGTTCCCCGCCGTCACCACGTCGTCCGGGACCAGCGACACCATCGCATGCCAGCCGGCGGGATAGAACGACGGCGGCGCCCCGCCGAAGATCGGCCAGATGCTCCACGGGCTGGCCTGGCCGTTGTCCTTGATCCATTGCAGGACGTTCACGTGGTAAGTCGGGTCCCAGCCCTGCGAGACGCGGTGGATCGAGCCCATCGCCTCGAGCATCACCCGGCCGAGGACGAGCGCCGCGAGGGCGAGCGACGCCGCCAGCAACCACGTCACCGAGCGCGGGACGGCGAGGCGCGCCGCGGGTGGAGGAGCGATGGCCCGCCCGAGGAGCCGGCACCCGCCGATGCCGAGCGCCGCCAGCACGATGGCCGAGAGCAGGTTCCAGCGCACGCCGGCCGCCAGGCACACCATGGTGCCGACAGCCGCCAGCGCCGTCCCGGCGGCCGGGGCCAACACGAGGGAGCGGATGGCGGGCTGGCGCAGCGCCCGGAGGGCCAGGAAGCCGGGCAGGTAGAAGACGGCGAGCATGACAGCCAGCTGTCCGGCAACTGCCATGAGGACTCCCTTGCGCCACCAACCGTTGTGGAATTGTAGATCCGGGGGCGGGCCGTGCAGTACTCCCGCCGCGTGCTCATGGAACCGTAGGGGCGGCAGATGTCGCGCCGGTGAACGGCGGGAGAACGCACTCCTGGTTCCGGGCCTTGCCGAGACGGCGCTGCCCGCCGAAACGCGCGTTTCGGCGGGCAGCAGTTGGTTTGGACGATTCTCGGCTGGCTACCGGTCGGCGGCCTGCGCCTTCAGGGCCCGGACGACGCCGTCCTTGTTTTCCAGCACCAGCCGGCGCAGGGCGGGGGAGCGGTCCGCCAGGGACTCCAACCAGGCGTCCGTGGCGTCAACGGTGGCCTGCGTGGACAGCTGCGACGGATACAGTCCGACGACGATCTGCTGCGAGAGTTCGTGCGTGCGGGTGTTCCAGATGTCCTCGATGGCGCCGAAGTACTTCGCGGCATAGGGCTCCAGCAGCGTGGTGTCATGGACGCGGGTGAAGCCGGCGATGACCGACTGCTGGGTGGCGTTGGGCAGTTCGCCCTTGACGACGACGGACTCCCAGGCCGCCGCCTTCGCCTCGGCGGTGGGGATGGCGGCCTGCGCCAGGGCTGCGGCGCGCTGGCCGGTAGCGGTCTGGTCCCGCTCGAGTTCGGCGTCGATTTCGGCCTGGCCGAAGCGGCCGCCGGCCACGAGCGAGGTGAGCAGTTCCCAGCGCAGGTCGGCGTCCACGGTCAGGCCCCCCAGCGTGCGCTCGCCGGAGAGCAGCGCGGCCACGGTGTCCAACTGCCCGCCGGTCTGGGCGTGCACGGCGAAGGCCTTGGCGAACTGCAGCTGCGAATCGGACCCCTCGGCCGCCTCTCCGGCCAGTTCCCAGAGCCGGTCGGCGGCGGCGATGGTCAACCGCTTGCGGTCGTCCGGGTTCACGTAGAAGGTCAGCGTGGTGGCCAGCTGCCGCAGCAGCACCAGCACCACCGAGGAGTCCGTCTCGTAGGCGATATTGTTCAGCACCAGCTCCACGTATTCGCGGGCCGGGGTCTCGCCGTCGCGGGTGGCGTCCCAGGCCGAGCCGAGCACCAGGGTGCGCGGCAGCGACGCGGTGAAGTCCTTCACGTGGTCCTTCGAGGTGGCCAGGGACACCTCGTCCAGCCGGATCTTGGCGTAGGCCAGGTCGTCGTCGTTGAGCAGCACCAGCGCGGGACGGGCCAGGCCGGCCAGCTGCGGCACCTCGGTGCGCTCGCCGTCAACATCGAGTTCCTCGCGGTGGGTGCGCACCAGCTTGCCGGCGTCGTCCAGGTTGTAGAAGCCGACGGCGAGCCGGTGCGGCCGGATGGTCGGGTAGCCGTCCGGCGCCGTCTGGAGGATCGCGAACGAGGTGATGGCGCCGTCGTCGTCGGTGGAGATCTCCGCGCGCAGGGTGTTCACGCCGGCGGTCTCCAGCCACTTGGCGGACCAGTCCTTCAGGTCCCGGCCGCTGGAGGTTTCCAGTTCGCCCAGCAGGTCGGCCAGCTCGGTGTTGGCCCAGGCGTGCTTGCCGAAGTACTCGCGGACGCCGGCCATGAACTCCTCCTGGCCCACCCAAGCCACCAGCTGGCGGAGCACGGAGGCGCCCTTGGCGTAGGTGATGCCGTCGAAGTTGACCTGCACGTCCTCCAGGTCCTTAATCTCGGCGGTGATCGGGTGGGTGGACGGCAGCTGGTCCTGCCGGTAGGCCCAGGACTTCTCCATCGACGCGAAGGTGGTCCACGCATTCTCGTACTCAGTGGCCTCGGCGGCGGCGAGCGTGGACATGAATTCGGCGAAGGACTCGTTCAGCCACAGGTCGTTCCACCAGCGCATGGTCACCAGGTCGCCGAACCACATGTGCGCCAGTTCGTGCAGCACGGTGATGGCCCGGCGCTCCACCATGGCATTCGTGGGGCGGGAACGGAACACATAGTTTTCCAGGAAGGTGACCGCGCCGGCGTTCTCCATGGCGCCGGCGTTGAACTCCGGCACAAACAGCTGGTCGTACTTCTCGAAGGGGTACGGGGTGCCGAACTGCTTCTCGTAGAACTCGAAGCCCTGCCGGGTGAGGGTGAAGATGTTCTCCGCGTCCATGTACTGCATCAGCGACTTGCGCGCGAACACGCCCAGCGGGATGGTGCGGCCGTCGGAGCTGGTCAGCTCGCTGCGCACGGACTGGTACGGGCCGGCGATCAGCGCGGTGATGTAGGAGGAGATCCGCGGGGTGGGCTCGAACGCCCAGGTGGCGGCCGCACCGCCGTCGTCCGTGGATCCGACGTGCCGGGGCGCCGGGGTGGGGGAGTTGGAGATGACATCCCAGTGCGACGGCGCGGTGACGGTGAAGCGGAAGGCCGCCTTCAGGTCCGGCTGCTCGAAGACGGCGAACATGCGCCGCGAATCCGGCACCTCGAACTGGCTGTACAGGTAGACTTCGTTGTCCACCGGGTCCACGAACCGGTGCAGGCCCTCGCCGGTGTTCATGTACAGCGCGTCGGCGTCGATCTCCAGCACGTTGTGCTCCGCCAAATCCGGCAGCTGGATGCGCACGCCGTCGGAGACCTCGGCCGGATCCAGCGACTTGCCGTTGAGCGTGACCGAGCGGACGGTGTCCGTGACGGCGTCGATAAAGGTGGAACCGCCGGGGGTGGCGGTGAAGGTCACCACGGTGCGCGAGCCGAACACCTTGTCGCCGCGGGTGAGGTCCAGCGTGACGTCGTACGACTCCACGCGGAGCAGTTCGGCGCGGGCGCGCGCTTCGTCACGGGTGAGATTCAAACCTGGCAAGTTCGCCTCCAGAAGTACTTAGTGCCCCGGCTGCGCGGGACCGGACGGTGTGCGTGGCGGGACGCGATATGAAACAACCCTTGCACAATGTGGCCATTGTCTCACCGCGGCGGGGTGCCTAGCCACCCGCGAGGACCTTGGTCCACGCCGAGACATAACCGGATTCGTCGAAGCGCTGCAGGGTGTCGCGGCTGGAGCGGGCGAACCGCGAGCGCAGTTCCGGGTCGCGCATCAGCGCCAGGATGCCGTCGGCCAGCGCCTGCCGCCCGCCGAAGGGCACCAGGAAGCCGTTCTCGCCGTGCCGGATGACGTCGCGGGGGCCGTAGTTGGCGTCATAGGCCGCGACCGGCACGCCGTAGGACATGCTCTCCAGCAGGATCAGCGGGAAGCCCTCCGACGCCGACGTCAGCACCGTGGCGCACGCGGAGGCGTAGATGTCCGACGGGCTGTTGGTAAACGACGGGAAACTGACCGCGGCGCCGACGCCCAGTTCGTCGATGAGCGCCCGGACCGCTCCCTCCTCCTCGTCGCCGTAGCCGAAGCCGAAGACCTCCAGCCGCGCCCGCGGGTTGCCCTCGCGCACCAGGGCGAAGACCCGGATCGCCTCGTCCACCCGTTTCTTCGGGTGCAGCCGGGCCACCATCACCAGCCGGTCCGGATCGGTGGCGGGGCCCGGGTCCGGCTGCTCCGGCGGCGCCAGCTGGCCGATGGTGTGGAGCCGGTCGGCGTGGCCGAACTCGGCGGCGATGTCTTCGCGCTGCGCATCGGTGTGCAGGACCACGCCGTCCCAGGTGTCCAGGTTGTCCAGGAAGCGGCGCCAGTTGCGGCTGACGCCGGACCCCGCCACGTACGGGGGCTCCAGGTGGTTGCTGTGCACCGCCGCTATGCGCCGCAGGGTCGGATGCCTGACGCTGCCGACCACATCGTCCAGGTTCCGGCCGGGCAGGTTATTCAGGTTCTCGCGGAATTCCGAGGTCAGCACCGGTGCGTCCTCGCCGGCCAGCAGGTGTTCGAACGCGTGCCGGTAAAGCTCGCCCGGGTCGGCGAAGGTGAGGGCATCGCCGTCGTCGCGGGCCACGCCGTCGAACAGGTAGCTGCGCCCCCACTTGGGCGAGCCGGGATGGTGCGTGATGGTCAGGAAGCAGCGGCCGTCGCGGCCGATGAGGCGCTGGGCGGTGGGCGTCTTGAACGCTTCCTGGAAATGCTGGACCAGCACCAGGCGGCCCTGTTCGTCCATCTCCTCCCGGCGCAGCCGCGCGCGGTTGGGGGCCAGCCGTTCGACGGCGGCCACCGTGCCTTCGGGGTGGAACCGCACGTAGGACTCCTCGATCCCCTCGCGGAAGTACCCGAAGGCCAGCCCGGAGTTGCCGACCGGCACGATGTCGTAGTCGTCCTGGGGCGGCGGCTGCACGGGTTGACGCGTATCCGTGCCGGGGCTCGGATCCAACCCGTACAGGACGCTGCGGACCCTGACCTCCGGATGCAGGTGGCCGTCCGCCTTGAGGCCGGCCACATCGCGGGCGAGCCGGTGCTGCAGGCCCAGCACCTCGATCCAGATCCGTTCTGCCGCGCCGTTCCCGGCCAGCGTGTTGGCCCGGGTGCGCACCGCCTTGACCAAACCGCCGCGCTTGAGCGCCAGGGTGTTGACGGGAAAGTGGACGGTGAGCGGCACGATGGCATCCTGTCGTCAGGGATGCCGCCATTGTTCCGGCCCGCCGGACGCTAGTAAAGGGGCGGACGACGGTCAGCCCCGCGCGGCCGCCACGGCGAGGTCGTGTTGCTCGGCCGCGATGTCCAGCAGCCGTTCGGCCAAGCTCAGCGCCGTGTCCGGGGCGTTCCGGCGCAGGCGCGCATAGCCCTCCGGCGTGAGGACCTCCACGACGACCTTCCCCTCGGCCCGCACGTGGGTCCGGGACGGAGTGCCGCCGAGGCCCCCGAAGCTGGTTCCGGCGGAGAAATACCGGGCGGCGTGATTGTCCTCGGAGGCGCTGGCGTCCCCCGAGGCGTTGGCAGCCGTGCGTGCCTGGCCCTCCATGACCAGAACCAGGCCCGCGCCTTGCTCGCCCGCGGAAACGATGGCGGCGCCGTCGTCGTACGTTCGCCGCTCCAGGTAGCCCGCGAGCGTCTCGCGCTCGCCGGCGGGCAGGGTCGCCGCCACCGGGTGGTCCTGCAACTGCAGCCGTTCGCCGGTTGCCGGCTGTCCTCCGTGCCGGCCGAGGAGGCGGTCTTCGCACCACCGGGCGGCAGCGTCCAGGGACGGGAACGCCGTCGGCCGGCCGCCCGTGCCTGTCTCTTGCGCGGACAGCAACCCGGCCGGGTCCACGAAGATCAGCAGGCAGGGATCCGAGGTTGCCTGCAGCCGCAGGAACATGGTCTTGGTGCGGCTGCCGAGCTCGTCCAGCCGGCTGATGTCGATCACCAAAACCTCGTGCGTGGCGGCCAGGTCGGCGGCCATCCGGATGACCGTTTCCGCCTCGGGAAAGAGCATGTCGCCGTGGACCTCGAGGAAGCGCACCGTGTGGCCGTATTCGGCCAGCACGGCCAGCTCCCGCGCCGGGCGAACCCGCGGTGAGGGTTTCCCGGCCAGGGTGTAGTCGGCGCGGATCGTGGACCGGGCGCTGCGGGCCGCGTGGATGAAGTGCAGTCCCAGCTCCGCCGACAGCTTGCGGCAGACCTCGGTGCCGCGGACGCTGTTGCCGTGCCGGTCGAGCCGCGGCGAAAAGACGGCGAGCCCCAGCTGGCCGGGCAGCACCGCCAGGATGCCGCCGCTGACCCCGCTCTTGGCCGGCAAGCCAATGCCCGCCACCCAGTCGCCGGCGTCGTTGTACATGCCGCAGGTCGTCATCACGCTGAGCACGTGCTCGGCGATCCGGGGTGTCAGGACCTCCTCGCGGGTGATCGGGTTGACTCCGCGGTTGGCCAGGGTGGCTGCCATGATCCCCAGGTCGCGGCAGGTGACGCTGAGGGAGTTCTGCCGGAAATACAGGTCGAGGGCGGCCTCGGTGTCGTGCTCGATCACGCCCTGGCTCTTCAGCAGGTAGGCGAGGGCCCGGTTGCGGTCGCCCGTACGGAGCGCGGACTCGTACACCGTCTGGTTCATAACCAGGTCGCGTCCGGCACAGGCCGAATAATTCAGTCGGAGCTGCTCGAAGGCGTCGTCACCGTAGCGGTCGACCACCAGGGACGAGGCGGCGATGGCCCCGGCGTTGATCAACGCGTTGCGCGGCCGGCCGGTATCCGCTTCCAGGCTGATCTCGTTGTACGCGTCCCCGGAGGGCTCCACATCGATCTTCTCGCGCACGTCCTCGAAGCCGTGCCCGGCCAGCGCCATGGCATAGGTGAAGGGCTTGGAGATCGACTGGATGGAGAACTCGGACCGCGTATCGCCGGCCTCATAGGTGCATCCGTCGGCCATCGTCATGCTCAGCGCGAACAGATCCGGATCCTCGACCCCGAGTTCTTCCGGATCACCGGCCAGCGACCCCTCGGTGTTGCCGGCGAGGCCGGCAAGGACGGACTCGAGGTAGTCGCTGATTACTGGCTCCATAGGGGCACACTATCGACGGCGGCCGAAGCCCGACAGGGGTGCGGCACCGGAATCCGTTCCGCCGGCACCGCTCCAGTAGGCTGGAAGCCGTTATTCGCCCTCCCGCACGTCACAGAAGGACCGTCCATGCGCGTTCACATTGCCACCGACCACGCCGGCCTGGAACTGAGCCACCACCTGATCAAGCATCTGACCGGCCAGGGCCACGACGTCACCGACCACGGCCCCACCGCGTACGACCCAGAGGACGACTACCCCTCGTTCTGCATCCGCGCCGCGCTCGCCGTCGTCGAAGACCAGTCCGCCGGCGTGGAGTCGCTGGGCATCGTGCTCGGCGGCTCGGGCAACGGCGAGCAGATCGCAGCCAACAAGGTCAAGGGCATCCGGGCCGCGCTGGCCTGGAACCTGGACACCGCGAAGCTGGCCCGCGAACACAACGACGCCAACGTCGTCGCCGTCGGCGGCCGCCAGCACAGCGTCGAGGAAGCCACCGCCATCATCGAGGCATTCCTGGCCGAGCCGTTCTCCAACGCCGAGCGCCACGTCCGCCGGATCGGCAAGATCGCCTCCTACGAGACCACCGGCGACATCCCGGCCTAGCGGCCGCCGGTCATGCCAGAAGGCCATTCCGTCCACCGCCTGGCCCGCCAGTTCCAGGACGTTTTCGCCGGCCGGCGCCTCGCCGTGTCCAGCCCGCAGGGCCGCTTCGCCGCCGGCGCCGCCCGACTCGACGGGGCGCGGCTGCTGGCCGCCCGTGCACACGGCAAGCAGCTGTTCCTGGAGTTCGACAACGGCCTCGTCCTGCGCGTGCACCTGGGCCTCTACGGGGCGTGGAGCTTCGGCGGGGACGAGAGCTTCCGCGGCGCCTCCAGCATCGGGGCGCCGCGCCGGGTGGGGGAGCAGGAAACGTACGACGACGATGCGCCGGCCGCGTACTCCGGCCCGCCGGAGCCGGTGGGCCAGGTGCGCGTCCGGCTGGTGTCGGCCCACGGCTGGGCCGACCTGCGCGGCCCCACCGCCTGCGAGGTGCTCACGCCCGCGGAGGCGTCCGCCGTCGTCGGCAAACTGGGGCCGGACCCGCTGCAGGACGCGGCGGACCGCGGCGCCGAGTTCGTCCGCCGGCTGACCGCGAAGCGCACCGCGGTGGGGCAGTTGCTGATGGACCAGAACGTGGTGGCCGGGGTCGGGAACGTCTACCGCGCGGAGACCCTGTTCCGCCGCGGGCTGAACCCGTGGCTGCCCGGCCAACGGGTCCCGCCTGCGGAAGCGGCGCTGTTGTGGGCGGACATCGAGGCCGTCATGCGCGACGGAGTCCGCGACGGCAAGATCATCACCACCCGCCCCGAACACCGCGACGCCGAGGCCGTCGGCCGCTCGCTGCCGGTCTGGCCGGACAACGCCCACTACGTGTACAAGCGGCAGGGGATGCCGTGCCGGCTGTGTGGCACGCCGGTCGCCGTCACGGACATGGCCGCCCGCAAGCTGTACTGGTGCCCAACCTGCCAGCGGGCCTGAAGCGTTCGGGCCGCAGCCTGCCTCCCTGCGCCGCCGGCGCGCCCGCCCTTGCCCCCCGAATTTTCGGCCATTGCAGGGTTTATCGGCCAACGCAGGGTCCATAGCCCCTGCTCTCGACGATTTACCCTGCAACGGATGCGTCAGGGTAGGGGCGCATGGTTTCAGCCGCGTCGCGGCGCCCGGTTTCCGCCGCGTCGCGGCGCCCTCCGATTTGTCGAACGGGCCCGCCCTCGTGCTAAAGTTTCATCGTCCTCGGGGATGTAGCTCAATGGTAGAGCCTCAGTCTTCCAAACTGATTACGCGGGTTCGATTCCCGTCATCCCCTCGCGTCAGGGAGGCGGTCCGGCACGGGCCGCCTTTTCTGTTCGCAGCCGATTCAGTCATGCGACGACGTGTGCTGGCGGCGTCCGGTTGCACGGTGATTGTGCCGCAGGCCGGGTATGCCCGTAGACTTGCGTGTGCACTACGGGGCGTAGCGTAGTGGCTAGCGCGCCTGCTTTGGGAGCAGGAGATCGCAGGTTCGAGTCCTGTCGCCCCGACTCTGTATTCTTGGTGCAGATTTAACCCCAATAGCAATCAGGAGTTCTAACGCTGTGAAGAGCGCTGTCGAAAACCTCACCCCTACCCGGGTCAAGCTCAATGTTGAGGTCCCCTTTGAGGAACTGAAGCCCAGCATCGACGCGGCGTACAAGACCATCGCGAGCCAGATCCAGGTTCCGGGCTTCCGCAAGGGCAAGGTTCCGGCGAAGCTGATCGACCAGCGCGTCGGCCGCGGCTACGTGATCGAGACGGCGATTAACGAGGGGCTGAACGGCTTCTACCAGGGCGCCGTCGAAGAGACCGGCATCCGCCCGCTGAGCCGCCCCGAGGTTGAAATCACCGAGGTTCCCGACCCGGCCGCCACCGAGGGCCAGCTCGCCTTCCACGTCGAGGTCGATGTCCGCCCCGAGATCGAGCTGCCCGAGTACGCCGGCCTCGAGGTCACCGTCGAAGCTACCGAGGCTTCCGAGGAAGACATCCAGAAGGCGCTGGACGACCTGCGCGGCCGCTTCGGCACCCTGAAGAGCGTTGACCGTCCGGCCGTTGCCGACGACTTCATCACCATGGACCTGTCCGCCAAGGTGGACGGCGAAGAGGTGGACTCCGCCGCGGACCTGTCCTACCAGGTGGGCGCCGGCACCATGCTGGAGGGCCTGGACGAAGCCGTTACCGCGCTGAGCGCCGGCGAGGACGCCACCTTCGAGACCAAGCTTGCCGGCGGCGAGCACGCCGGCAAGGACGCCACGGTCACCGTGAAGGTCAAGGCCGTCAAGGAGCGCGAGCTTCCCGAGGCCGACGACGACTTCGCCCAGCTGGCCAGCGAGTTCGACACCATTGCCGAGCTGAAGGAAGACCTCGCCAAGCAGGCCGCCGACGCCAAGATTATGGAGCAGGGCGTCGAGGCCCGCGACAAGGTGCTGGACAAGCTGATGGAACTGGTCGAGGTTCCGGTTCCGGACTCCGTCGTCGAAGAGCAGATGGAACAGCACTTCCGCCCGGAGAACAGCCACGGTGAAGACCACGACACCGAGGAGCACCGCGCCGAGGTCCGCGAGAACACCGAGAAGGCCTTCCGCAACGAAATCGTGCTCGACGCCGTGGCCGACAAGGAAGAGCTGGGCGTCAGCCAGGCCGAGCTGATCGACTACATCGTGTCCTCCGCCGGCCAGTACGGCATGGATCCGAACCAGTTCGCGCAGCTGCTGGACCAGTCCGGCCAGGTCGGCATGATGGTGGGCGAGGTCCGCCGCCGCAAGGCCCTGGCCAAGGTGCTGGAGCTGGCCAAGGTCACCGACACCAACGGCAACGAGGTGGACCTGAGCGACTTCGTCCGCCCCGCCGGCGAGGAAGAGCCCAACGTCGAAGACATGATCCAGGCCGCCGAGGCCGAGGCCGCCAACGCCGAGGCCGGAGAAGCCGAAGCCGGAGAAGCCGAAGCGGACGCTGCCGACACCGAGTCGATCGAAGACACCGACGCCGCCGAAGAGGCCGCCGAGGACGCACCGAAGAAGTAGTAGCGGCGCTGCCGCTGGACGGACCGCCGGATCCCTTCCTGGGGAACCGGCGGTCCGCCGCTTTAATTCCCGCGCACGACGACGGTGCCCGGCTCCGGTGCAACGGTTTCCTCCCAGATCGACGGCGGCAGTGCCGGCGGAACCGGGCCGCTTTCCCGCCATCACCGGGGGCGGCCGTGCCGGTGGAACCGGGCCCACGCCCGGGCCGAGTGTGCCCCCAAAGGTCGCTCCGCCGTCGTCATTTTCTGCTGCGGGCAGAGCGTTTTCCCGCGCCGTCACGGGCCTGATGCGCCGTCAGCGAACAGCGCGCCGTGCGGGAGGAATCGGGCAGCGGAACACGTTACTGTCCAAGTAGGTAAACGACCTTAGGGCCACCGGTGACGGTACCGCCCGGGGAAGAAGCGAGAGGTATTTCAGCATGTCGAATGAATCCGCCACTCCGAGAATGGCTTCGGTCGATGCGGCCAGCCGCGAAGACTACATCTACAACCGCCTGCTCAAAGAACGCATCATCTGGCTGGGCTCCGAGGTGCGCGACGAGAACGCCAACGCCATCTGCTCGCAGCTGCTGCTGCTCTCGGCCGAGGACCCGGAGAAGGACATCTACCTCTACATCAACTCGCCCGGCGGGTCGGTGACCGCCGGGATGGCCATCTACGACACCATGAAGTTCATCCCGAACGACGTGGTGACCGTGGCCACCGGCCTGGCGGCCTCCATGGGCCAGTTCCTACTCTCCTCGGGCACCAAGGGCAAGCGCTACGCCACCCCGCACGCGCGCATCCTGATGCACCAGCCTTCCGGCGGCATCGGCGGCACGGCCTCCGACATCAAGATCCAGGCCGAGCTGATCCTGCATATGAAGCAGGTCATGGCCGAACTGACCGCCGAGCAGACCGGCCAGTCGGTGGAGCAGATCCTGATCGACAACGACCGCGACAAGTGGTTTACGGCCGAGGAAGGCCTGGCCTACGGCTTCTTCGACAAGATTTCGGCCCACGCCGGCGGCGTTTCCGGCGGCGGCGGGACCCAGGGCGGCTCCGCCTCCCAGGATTCCTGAGCCCACGCGCCACCGACCCGAATACAAGCAGGAGAATCTCATGGACTACAACTTCGGTGCCGCTGCCGGCGGTTTCGCCGCCAACATGCCGCAGAACCGCTATGTGCTGCCCCAGTTCGAGGAGCGCACGCCCTACGGCTTCAAGCGCCAGGACCCCTACACCAAGCTGTTCGAGGACCGGATCATCTTCCTGGGCGTCCAGGTCGACGATGCCTCCGCCGACGACGTCATGGCCCAGCTGCTGGTCCTCGAGTCGACGGACCCGGACCGCGACATCACCATCTACATCAACTCGCCGGGCGGGTCGTTCACCGCGATGACCGCGATCTACGACACCATGCAGTACATCCGCCCGGAAATCCAGACCGTCTGCCTGGGCCAGGCGGCCAGTGCCGCGGCCGTGCTGCTGGCAGCGGGCACCCCTGGCAAGCGGCTGGCCCTGCCGAACGCCCGCGTGCTGATCCACCAGCCGGCGCTGGGCGGCGGCGAACACGGCCAGGCCTCCGATCTGCAGATCCAGGCCGACGAGGTCATGCGGATGCGCAAGTGGCTGGAAGACGCGCTGGCCATGCATTCGGGCAAGGACGCCGCGCAGGTCAACAAGGACATCGAACGGGACAAGATCCTCACGGCCGCGGGTGCCCTGGAATACGGGCTGATCGACCAGGTGCTCGACTCCCGCAAGATCCACAAACCGGCGATCACCAAGTAAGTACCGTAAAATAGTCTCAATGCCTGCACTGCCCGTGGCGCGTCATATCGCACCGCGGGCAGTGTTGTTACTGAAACTGTCGGCGCAGTGAATTAGAGTTGTTGTCAGCTGGCCTCGGCGGCGCAGCGTCTGTCCGGCAATAATTCGGGCGGCGCAGCTGCCGCGACACAGCTGCCGACGTAGACCAAGTAAGGGGACGGATATGGCTCGCATAGGTGAGAGCGCTGACCTGCTCAAGTGCTCTTTCTGCGGCAAGAGCCAGAAACAGGTCCGCAAGCTGATCGCCGGCCCCGGCGTGTACATCTGCGACGAATGCATCGAGCTCTGCAACGAGATCATCGAAGAGGAGCTGGCCGAGGTGTCGGACCTGGGCAGCTTCGAACTGCCCAAGCCGCGGGAGATCTTCGACTTCCTGCAGGAGTACGTGATCGGCCAGGAGCCGGCCAAGCGGGCGCTGGCCGTGGCGGTCTACAACCACTACAAGCGAATCCAGTCCGGGCATGCGCCCAAGGGGACCGCCAACCTCTCCGATGCCAGCCCGCTGGAGGACGTGGAAGTTTCCAAGTCCAACATCCTGCTGATCGGGCCCACCGGCTGCGGCAAGACCTACCTGGCCCAGACGCTGGCCCGCCGACTGAACGTCCCGTTCGCCGTCGCGGACGCCACGGCGCTGACCGAAGCCGGCTACGTGGGCGAAGACGTGGAGAACATCCTGCTCAAGCTCATCCAGGCCGCCGATTACGACGTGAAAAAGGCCGAGCAGGGCATCATCTACATTGACGAGATCGACAAGATTTCGCGCAAGAGCGAGAACCCGTCCATCACCCGGGACGTCTCCGGGGAGGGCGTCCAGCAGGCGCTGCTGAAGATCCTCGAGGGTACGGTCGCGTCCGTGCCGCCGCAGGGCGGCCGGAAGCATCCGCACCAGGAATTCATCCAGATCGACACCACCAACGTGCTGTTCATCGTCGCCGGCGCCTTCGCCGGGCTAGAGGAGATTATCGGTTCGCGCGCCGGCCGCAAGGGGATCGGCTTCGGCGCCCCGCTCAAGGACGCGGCGGGGGAGAAGGACAGCTACGGCGAGGTCATGCCCGAAGACCTGTTGAAGTTCGGCCTGATCCCGGAGTTCATCGGCCGCCTGCCGGTGATCACCACGGTCTCCAACCTGGACCGCCCGGCCTTGATCAAGATCCTGACCGAACCGAAGAATGCCCTGCTGCGCCAGTACCAGAAGATGTTCCAGCTGGACGGCGTGGAACTGAGCTTCGAGCAGGAAGCGCTGGAGGCCGTGGCGGACCTCGCGCTGGAGCGTGGCACCGGCGCCCGCGGGCTGCGCGCGATCATCGAAGAGACCCTGCAGCCGGTCATGTTCGACCTGCCCAGCCGCGAGGACATCGCCTCCGTCGTGATCACCGCGGACGTGGTGCTGAACAAGGCGGAACCGGCGCTGATCTCCCACGACGTGGTCGCCAAGCGCCGGAACAAGTCGGCCTGACACTGCACTGCTCCGGACCACCGGACGATCGATCGAGGACCAGACAAGGGGACACACTATGGCCCGGACCGGCGGAAGCGCAGAGCTGCTCACGTGCTCGTTTTGCGGCAAGAGCCAGAAGCAGGTGAAGAAGCTGATCGCCGGCGGCGGCGTGTACATTTGCGACGAATGCGTCGGGCTGTGCAACGAACTGCTGGAGGAAGAATTCGGCGCCGGTGCCGCCTCCGAACTGCTGGAGCTGCCCAAGCCCCGGGAAATCTATGGCTTCCTGCAGGAGTATGTGATCGGCCAGGAACCGGCCAAGCGTGCCTTGGCCGTGGCCGTGTACAACCACTACAAGCGCATCCGCTCCGGCCACGCCGCCCCGGGCAGCGCCGGCCTGGCCGCCGCCGGCGGACTCCAGGACGTGGAAATCGCCAAGTCGAATGTCCTGCTGATCGGCCCCACCGGCTGCGGCAAGACCTACCTGGCCCAGACGCTGGCCCGCCAGTTGAACGTGCCGTTCGCGGTGGCGGACGCGACGTCGCTGACCGAAGCCGGCTATGTGGGCGAGGATGTGGAGAACATCCTGCTCAAGCTGATCCAGGCCGCCGGCAATGACATCAAAAAGGCTGAGCAGGGCATCATCTACATCGACGAGATCGACAAGGTGACCCGCAAGAGCGAGGGCCCCTCGATCACCCGCGACGTCTCCGGTGAAGGGGTGCAGCAGGCCCTGCTGAAGATCCTGGAAGGAACCGTGGCTTCGGTGCCGCCGCAGGGCGGGCGGAAGAACCCGCAGCAGGAGTTCCTCCAGATCGACACCACCAACATCCTCTTCATCGTCGCCGGAGCCTTCGCCGGCCTGGAAGAGATCATTGGCTCGCGGGCCGGGCGCAAGGGCATCGGCTTCGGCGCCCCGCTCAAGGACGCCGTCGCCCAGCAGGACAACTACGGCGAAGTCATGCCCGAAGACCTGCTCAAGTTCGGGCTGATCCCGGAGTTCATCGGCCGCCTGCCGGTGATCACCACCGTGGCCGAGCTCGACAAGCCTGCGCTGATCCGGATCCTCACCGAGCCGAAGAACGCGCTGATCCGCCAGTACCAGAAGATGTTCCAGCTGGATGGCGTGGAGCTGTCCTTCGAGCAGGACGCCTTGGAAGCGGTGGCCGACCTGGCGCTGGAACGCGGAACCGGCGCGCGGGGCCTCCGGGCCATCATGGAAGAAACGCTGCAGCCGATCATGTTCGATCTGCCCGGCCGCGACGACATCGCCACCGCCGTGATTACCGCCGAGACGGTCCTGACCGGGGCGGACCCCACCCTCATCCCGCACGACGTAGAAGCCATCCGCCGCCGCGATTCCGCCTGACCGCCCGTTTCGGGGGCACCGTTGCACGGGCACGTGCCGGGTCGGCGGAACAAAACCGTTGGCGCGGCAGTTACCCACAACAGTACGTATAACCAGTCCTCAAGAAGGAGCTCTTGCCGTATGTCTGAAAGCGCTGCGCCGTCCACCGTTGACTTCTGGTTCGATCCGGCCTGTCCGTTCGCCTGGATCACGTCCCGCTGGATGCTGGAGGTGGAGAAGGTCCGCGACGTCAAGGTCGACTGGCACGTGATGAGCCTGGCCGTGCTCAACGACGGCCGCGACGAGCTGCCGGAGGAGTACAAGGAATTCCTGAAGAAGGCGTGGGGCCCGGTCCGCGTGATCATCGCCGCCCGCGAACTGCACGGCGAGGCCTACGTGGGGAAGCTCTACGACGCCATGGGCACCCGCATCCACAACGAGGGCAACAAGGACTATGAGGCCGTGACTGCCGCCGCGCTGGAAGAGGTCGGCCTGCCCGCCGACCTGGCCCGATTCGCCACCTCCGACGAATATGACGAGCAGCTGCGCGCCAGCCACGAAGAAGGCATCTCCAAGGTGGGCGACGAAGTCGGCACCCCCGTCGTGGCCTTCAACGGCACCGCCTTCTTCGGGCCGGTGCTGACCCGCATCCCGCGCGGCGAAACCGCCGGAAAGATCTTCGACGGCGCCGTGGCCCTGGCCGAGTTCCCGTACTTCTACGAGATCAAGCGCTCCCGGACCACCAGCCCCGAGTTCGACTAACCGTTCGGACCTGGAGCGAACGCCTCAAGCGGGCGTCGTCCGCGGGACCCAGACGCCGCCGGCCGGCGCACCCTGGTTTCGGAAAACAATTCACGAAACTATGGCGTGTCGGCTTGCGCAGGAGTATAAATATCTATACGCATCCCCCAAAAGATGCGGGACCGAACACCAAAGATTCAGTGACAAGTAGTGGACCAGTTCCACAAACTGCCAGCCTGTGACGAGGCTCGGAAGACCTGAAGATCGGCGGAGTTCGCGAGACCCAAAGCGTCACCTTTGGATCAAAGAGTCGAAGCCCCACCAACGGCGAAACGCTGATGGGGCTTCCCCTCGTTAACGGGCCGGAACCGGCTGCCGAACGGCCTGGAGCCAGCCAGTGGGCAGGCCCTGACGCAGCTATCGGGCCGGCCAAGCCTCTGCTGCCCGACCGGCCGTGGCCCTGCTACTCGGCCGGTGCCTCGGCGGCCGCCAGCTCGACCTTCGTGACGGTCAGCTCGCCCTCCGCCTCGTTCAGCAGGACCTCGCGCGCATTGCCGGCGGCCTTCAGGTCGCCGAGCCCTGCCTGAAGTTGGGCCACCTGTGCGGCCGATCCGGTGATGGTCGCGGTGAGGACCTCGGTGCGCTGCTTGACCTTGGCTTCGGACTTCGCCTTGCGGATGCCGCCCAGCGCCTGTCCGACCGTCCCGAGCAGCCCCGTGTCGGCGGCGGAGGCAATCGAAGCGAGCCCCGCCGTCGTCGGCCATTCGGCGCGGTGCACGGAGCCGGCGCGCCACCAGCTCCAGACCTCTTCTGTGGCGAAGGGCAGGAACGGTGCGAAGAGACGCAGCAGGGCGTCGAGCGTGGTGGCCAGCGTGGCCAGGACCGAGGCCTGCTCCGCCTCGCCGGCGGCACCGTAGGCGCGGTCCTTGATCAGCTCGACGTAGTCGTCGGTGAAGGACCAGAAGAAGCTTTCGGTGACCTGCAGGGCGCGCGCATGGTCGTACTTCTCGAACGCGGCCGTCGCGGTCTCCACCACCTCGGCCAGCTGGCCCAGCAGCGACTTGTCCAACGGGTTGGTAACCACGGCGTCGTCCTCGGCAAGCACCGAAGCCTCGGTGGCACCCAGGTTCAGCACGAACTTGGAAGCGTTCAGCAGCTTGATGGCCAGGCGGCGGCCGATCTTCATCTGCGCGACCTCGTAGGCGGTGTCCGCACCCAGCTTCGCCGAGGCCGCCCAGTAGCGCACCGCGTCCGCGCCGAACTGGTCCAGCACGTCGGTGGGGACCACCACGTTGCCCTTGGACTTCGACATCTTCTTGCGGTCCGGGTCCAGGATCCAGCCGGAGAGCGCCGCGTGCTTCCACGGCGCGCAGCTGTTCAGCGAGTCGCCGCGCACCACGGTGGAGAACAGCCAGGTGCGGATGATGTCGTGGCCCTGCGGGCGCAGGTCGAACGGGAAGACGTTGTTGAAGAACGACTCGTCCCGGCTCCACTTGCCCACGATCTGCGGCGACAGCGAGGACGTGGCCCAGGTGTCGAGCACATCGGCGTCGCCGATGAAGCCGCCGGGCTGGTTGCGCTGCGACTCCTCGTAGCCCGGAGCGGGGTCAGCGGCAGGGTCCACCGGCAGCATCTCGTCGGAGGGCACGACCGGGTTGTCGTAGTCGGGGTTGCCGGAGGCGTCCAGCGGGTACCAGACCGGGATCGGCACGCCGAAGAAGCGCTGGCGGGAAATGAGCCAGTCGCCGTTAAGGCCTTCGATCCAGTTTTCGTAGCGCGAGCGCATGAACGCCGGATGGAATTCGATCTCCCGCCCCCGGCTGATCAGCCGTTCCCGCCGGTCCGCGTCGCGGCCGCCGTTGCGGATGTACCACTGCCGTGAGGTGACGACCTCCAGCGGCTTGTCGCCCTTTTCGTAGAAGTTGACCGGGTGGGTCATCTTCTGGGGCTCGCCGTCCAGTTCGCCGGCCTCGGACAGCAGCTCCACGATCTTCTCCTTGGCGGAGAAAACGGTCTTGCCGGCCAGCTCGGCGTAGTTCGCCTTGCCTTCCTCGGTGGTGATCCACTCCGGGGTGTCGGCAATGATGCGCCCGTCGCGGCCCACGATGGAGCGGGTGGGCAGCTGCAGTTCCCGCCACCACGTCACGTCGGTCAGGTCGCCGAAGGTGCAGACCATCGCGATGCCCGCGCCCTTGTCGGGCTTGGCCAGCGGGTGGGCCTTGACCTCCACCTCCACGCCGAACAGCGGGGACTTAACGGTGGTGCCGAAGAGCTTCTGGTAGCGCTCGTCGTCGGGGTTGGCCACCAGTGCCACGCAGGCGGGCAGCAGTTCGGGGCGGGTGGTCTCGATGTGGACCTTTTCGCCGTCGGCGGTTTCGAAGGCGTAGCGGTAGTAGGCGCCGGGCATCTCCCGGTCCTCGAGCTCGGCCTGCGCCACGGCGGTGCGGAACGTGACATCCCAGAGCGTGGGGGCCTCGGCCATGTAGGCGTCGCCGGAGGTCAGGTTGGCCAGGAAGGCCCGTTGGGAAACGGAGCGGGACACGTCATCGATGGTCCGGTAGGTCAGATCCCAGTCCACCGACAGGCCAAGGGTGCTGAAGAGGTTCTCGAAGACCTTCTCGTCCTCCACCGCCAGGGTTTCGCAGAGCTCGATGAAGTTCCGGCGCGAGACGACGTCGAAATCTCGCTGGTTCTTCGCCGGCGTGGCCGGCGGCTGGTAGTCCGGGTCGTACGCCACAGACGGGTCGCAGCGGACGCCGTAGTAGTTCTGCACCCGGCGCTCGGTGGGCAGGCCGTTGTCGTCCCAGCCCATCGGGTAGAACACGTTCTTGCCGCGCATCCGCTGGTAGCGGGCCAGCACGTCCGTCTGTGTGTAGGAGAACATGTGTCCCACATGCAGCGAGCCCGAAGCCGTCGGCGGGGGAGTGTCGATCGAGTAGACCTGCTCCCGCGTGGTTTCGGGATTGAACTTGTAGGTCCCCTCCTCGCGCCAGCGCCGGGTCAGGGCGTCCTCAAGGCCTTCGAGGGCGGGCTTGTCGGGAACGTTAACGGTAACGGGCGTGTCTGTGCCCGGGGTATGTTCTGCCATGCTGGCCATTCTTTCATGCCGGGCAGGGAATGAAGATTCTGCACGACGGCGGCGCAACCTACCTGCCTCGGCCCGCCTCGCGTAGCATGCGGCTATGACGGACGTTCAGATCAAGCGGGTCTACGAACCGGCCGACGACGGCGACGGCTACCGCGTGCTGGTGGACCGGATCTGGCCACGAGGCATCAAGAAGGATGCGGCAGGGCTGGACCTCTGGCTGAAGGAAGCGGGAACATCCGCCGAGTTGCGCAAGGAGTTCAGCCACCAGCCCGAGAAGTTCGAAGCGTTTACGGTGGCGTACCGGAAGGAGCTGGACGGTTCCGAGGCGCTGCAGCGCTTGCTGGAACTGGCCCGCGAGCATCCGAAGCTTTGCCTGCTTTATGGGGCCAAGGATGAGACGCACAACCAGGCGGCGGTGCTGCGGGACCTGATCCTGGAAGAACTCGGCGGGGAAGCCGGCTGACATGGCCCGCTGGATGGGGGTCCCCGGGTCGCTTGGTGCAGGGGGCGGGCAGCGCTGCTGCACTTGGCGCCCTGCCGTCCTGGGGTTGGTGGGTGCGGCGGTTTTGGGCGCTGCCCTGTCGGGCTGCGGGGCTTTCACCGGGTTCGCGGCCCCGCCGTGTTTGCCGCCGGAGTATTCGGTAAGCCCCGCGGAGGCGAGTCCGGGGCAAACCGTGGCGGTGTCAGCGCCGGACGCCGACTGTAACCCGCGGTACGGCAGCGACGCCCAGATCGAAGTGATGGTGGCCGACGCTTCCGGCGCAGAAGTCGTCCGCGAAACCGCTGCCATGAACGACGGCGGCGGTTTCACCTACACATTCACGGTCCCCACCGAAATTGCGGCCGGCGAAGCCTCGGTCACGGCGATGCCCTATAACGTCGACTGGTGCGATGACACCGGCCGGAACAACCGAACCGCAGAACCCCCTGTCATCACCCTGGCGCGGGCGTCGTGCGCGGTGCCCGTGAAGCCCCTCGTCATCAGCCGCTAGGCCGGACAGGCGAAACGAGGCCCGCCACCGGTCCGGCCCGGCGCTTGCCTAACCTTCGTTCGCCTGAGACGTTCTTCGGCCTCTCTGTGTCTGCCGTTACGCTGGGTTTCATGACCAAGCGCGCAGTAGTAACCGGAGCAAGTTCGGGTATCGGGGCAGCCACCGTAAGGGCGCTTTGTAGCAGTGGCTGGGACGTGGTGGCGGTGGCCCGCCGCGCGGACAGGCTTGCCGCGCTCGCCGAAGAAACCGGTGCTGTTGCGATGCCCGGCGATGTGACCGACCAAGACTCCGTCGACCAGTTGGTGGCCGAGGTGCTCGAGGGCGGCGGGATAGACGCTCTGGTAAACATCGCCGGCGGCGCCTTCGGAGTGGACTCGATCGCCGAGGGCAAGTTCGCTGACTGGGAGAAGATGTACGACGTCAACGTGCTCGGCTCGCTGCGGATGATCCAGGCTTTCCTGCCCGCCTTGCGAGAGAACGGCGAAGGCTCGGTGGTGCTGCTGACATCCACGGCAGGCATCGTGGCCTACGAAGGGGGCGGCGGCTACGTGGCTGCCAAGTTCGCCCAGCATTCCATGGCCGGCACGCTGCGACTGGAAGAAGCCGAACACAATGTGCGGGTGATCGACATCCTGCCGGGCTTGGTGCAGACCGAAGAGTTCTCGCTCAACCGCCTTGGCGGCGACCAGACGGCTGCGGACAAGGTCTATTCCGGCGTGGAGAAGCCGCTGCTCGCCGAGGACGTCGCCGACGTCGTGGCCTATTCGCTCAACCTCCCGCACCACGTGAACCTTGACCAGATTGTCATGCGCCCGGTGGCACAGGCGGCCGCGCACAAGCTGATCAGGAAGTAGCAAGCGCCAAAGCCTGGCGATTCCCCTTTCTCTGTACCGTGGACGCCTGGCTCAGGCCCGAAGTTGGCGCTGATCCGAAACCTGACGTCGCTTCACGACCGCGCGCATGGGGGGGCGCAAAGGCGCGTCGGCCAACCGCGGGACAAACACGACATCCGCGAACAAAGCCGGCTTTTCGCCCGCGTTTCGACAGCCGCGCCGCCGGGGCCGTAAACTTGAGTCATCAGCGCTGACCCGGCCATCACCGGTGAGCTTCCGGAAGAACAGCCCAGGCCAACATCCTGGGCCCAGTAGAACCGGACGGGTATGCCCGTCACAGCAGCGAATGAGTGGCTGTCCCTTTGCGCCGGTTCCGGCGCATCAGGCCGGCAAGTGAGGTGGTACCGCGGGTTCCGCCCCGGCAGCACGGTGAGGCTTTTTCAGCCGCACCGGAGGCACCGGAGCAGGGCACGTCCTCGCAGAAGTACCCACACTTGCCGAGCTGTCTTTCCAGGATGACGAACATGCCACAGATCTATCCCAAGGCTTCCACCGCCGGCGCTGCCGCTGCCGAGAGCTCGCCTAAGTTCCCCGAGATCGAGGAGCTGGTGCTCAAATACTGGCAGCAGGACGGCACCTTCCAGGCCTCCGTCGATGCCCGCGACGCCGGCAGCGACGGCAGCAACGAGTTCGTCTTCTACGACGGCCCGCCCTTCGCCAACGGCCTGCCGCACTACGGCCACCTGCTCACCGGGTACGTCAAGGACCTGGTGGCCCGCTACCAGACCCAGCGCGGCCACAAGGTGGAGCGCCGCTTCGGTTGGGACACGCACGGGCTGCCGGCCGAGCTGGAAGCCATGAAGCAGCTGGGCATGACGGACAAGCAGCAGATCCTGTCCATGGGCATCGACAAGTTCAACGACGCCTGCCGCACCTCCGTGATGAAGTACGCCGACGAATGGCAGAACTACGTCACCCGCCAGGCCCGCTGGGTGGATTTCGAGAACGACTACAAGACCCTCAACGTCGAGTACATGGAGTCGGTCCTCTGGGCCTTCAAGCAGCTGCACGAAAAGGGCCTGACCTACCAGGGCTTCCGCGTGCTGCCGTACTGCTGGCGGGACGAGACGCCGCTGTCCAACCACGAGCTGCGGATGGACGACGACGTCTACAAGATGCGCCAAGACCAGACGGTCACGGTCACCTTCCCGATCCGCGCCGACGGGTCGGACAACGCGCTGGCGGCGGAGCTAGCCGGCGTCAACGCGCTGGCCTGGACCACCACGCCGTGGACGCTGCCCACCAACGCAGCCCTCGCCGTCGGGCCCGAGATCAGCTACGCGGTGCTGCCGGCCGGCCCCAACGGGACGCAGGCCGCGGGGGAGAAGTTCCTGGTGGCGGAGGACCTGCTGGGCTCCTACGCCAAGGACCTGGGGTACGACGACGCCGCTGCCGCCACCGAGGCGGTGGCGGCCCGGTACGTGGGCGCCCAGCTGGCCGGGCTGCGCTACGAGCCGCTCTGGGACCACTACGCGGACGCCGCGAAGTGGGGCACCGGCAACGCATGGCAGATCGTCGTGGCCGACTACGTGACCACCACCGACGGCACGGGCTTGGTCCACCAGGCGCCGGCGTTCGGCGAAGACGACCAGAAGGTCTGCGAAGACAACGGCATCCCCGTGATCGTCTCCGTGGACGAGGGCGCCAAGTTCCTGCCCTACTTCGCCGAGGGCCCGCTGGCCGAGATCGCCGGCGTGCAGGTGTTCGAGGCGAACAAACCGATCACCCGGGTGCTGAAGGCCGACGGCCGGCTGGTCCGCCAGGCCAGCTACGAGCACAGCTACCCGCATTGCTGGCGCTGCCGCACGCCGCTGATCTACCGCGCCATCTCCTCCTGGTACGTGGAGGTCACCAAGTTCAAGGACCGCATGGTCGAGCTGAACCAGCAGATCAACTGGATCCCGGAAAACGTCAAGGACGGCCAGTTCGGCAAGTGGCTGGAGAACGCCCGCGACTGGTCCATCAGCCGCAACCGCTTCTGGGGTTCGCCCATCCCGGTGTGGGAATCGGACAACCCGGACTACCCGCGCCGCGAGGTGTACGGCTCGCTGGCCGAGCTGGAGGAAGCGTTCGGCACCCTGCCGCGCAACCACGACGGCGAGGTCGACCTGCACCGCCCGTACATCGATGAGCTGGTCCGGCCCAACCCGGACGACCCGACCGGCCAGTCCATGATGCGCCGCGTGGAGGACGTGCTCGACGTCTGGTTCGACTCCGGTTCGATGCCCTACGCCCAGGTGCACTACCCGATGGAGAACAAGGACTGGTTCGACAGCCACAACCCGGCCGACTTCATTGTGGAGTACATCGGCCAGACGCGTGGCTGGTTCTACACCATGCACGTGCTCGCGACCGCGCTGTTCGACCGCCCGGCCTTCCGCAACGTGATCAGCCACGGCATCGTGCTCGGCTCCGACGGGCAGAAGATGTCCAAGAGCCTGCGCAACTACCCGGACGTGTCCGAGGTCCTGGACCGCGACGGCTCCGACGCCATGCGCTGGTTCCTGATGGCCTCCCCGATCCTGCGCGGCGGCAACCTGATCGTCACCGAGCAGGGCATCCGCGACGGCGTCCGCCAGGTGATGCTGCCGCTGTGGAACGTGTGGCACTTCTTCAAGCTCTACACCAACTCCGCGAACAACGGGGCAGGGCATGAGGCCGTCTCCGTCCTCGGCGATACCGAACGGATCAAGGGCATGGAGTCCCTGGACCAGTTCATCCTGGCCAACACCGGGGACCTGGTCCGCGACATGACGGCCGCGCTCGATGCCTACGACGTCTCCGGCGCCTGCGACGCGCTGCGCGAGTACCTGGACACCCTGACCAACTGGTACGTCCGCCGCTCCCGCCAGCGGTTCTTCGACGAGGACCGCGACGCGTTCGACGTGCTCTACACCGCGCTGGAGGCAGTCTGCCGCGTGGCGGCCCCGCTGCTGCCGCTGGTCACCGAGGAGATCTGGCGCGGGCTGACCGGCGGGCGTTCCGTCCACCTGACTGACCTGCCCGACGCCGGCGAGTTCCCGCAGCTGGCCGAACTCGTGGAACTGATGGACGCCACCCGGCAGATCTGCTCCTCCGGCTCGAGCCTGCGCAAGGCCGCGAACCTGCGCGTGCGGCTGCCGCTGGCCTCGCTGACCGTGGTGGTGCCGGGCGCCGAGCGGCTCTCCGGCCAGTACGCCGTGATGATCCAGGACGAGCTGAACATCAAGTCGGTCCGGTTGATCGACGCCGCCGACGCCGCCCCGGAAGAGTTCGGCATCTCGCAGAAGCTGGTGGTCAACGCCCGTGCGGCCGGCCCGCGGCTGGGCAAGAATGTGCAGCAGGCCATCAAGGCCGCCAAATCCGGTGACTGGTCGGTGGACGACGCCGGCGCCGTCACCGCCGGGGGACTGCTGCTCGAGCCGTCGGAGTACTCCCTGGAAACCGTCGTGTCCGGGG
Source organism: Arthrobacter sp. B0316-1-20 (assembly GCF_059091865.1). Lineage (NCBI taxonomy): Bacteria > Bacillati > Actinomycetota > Actinomycetes > Micrococcales > Micrococcaceae > Arthrobacter > Arthrobacter sp. B0316-1-20. Next base: position 375,909 of record NZ_JBNHHC010000003.1, read on the forward strand.
ACGCCGCGGCCGGCGCCGCCGTCACCATGCTGCCCGGCGGCGGGTTCCTGGTGCTGGATACCACCGTGACCGCCGAACTGGAGGCCGAGGGCGTGGCCCGCGACTACGTGCGCACCATCCAGCAGGCCCGCAAGGATGCCGGACTGGTGGTCAGCGACCGCATCCGCACCACGGTGACGGCCGACCAGTCCGTCCTGGACGCGCTGACCCTGCACCAGGGGCTGGTCTCGCAGGAAACCCTCACCGTGGACCTCGTCCTGGTGGCCGGGGACGGCGACGCCGTGTCCGTGGAAAAAGCCGGATCCTGAAGGGGCACCAAACCATGAGTGATGAATTCGGCGTCGAGAGCGTCTACGCGGAACTGCTGGGCCGCGCCCCGGAAAACAAGATGGAACCGCGCATGGAACCGCTGTTCCGGGCGATGGACATCCTCGGCGAACCGAACAAGGCCTTCGCCAGCATCCACCTGACCGGCACGAACGGCAAGACCTCCACGGCCCGGATCATCGAGGCCGGGCTGCGGGCGCACGGGCTGCGGACCGGCCGCTACACCAGCCCGCACCTGTCCAAGGTGACCGAACGGATCAGCATCGACGGCGAGCCCGTTGCCGACGAGACGTTCGTGCGGGTCTGGGACGAAATCCGGCCATACCTGGAAATCGTCGACCAGGAACTGGACGCCGAGGGCGCACCCCGGTTGACCTACTTCGAGTGCGTGACCATCCTGGCCATCGCCATCTTCGCCGACGAGCCGGTGGAGGTGGCGGTGATCGAGGTTGGCCTGGGCGGCATCACCGACGCCACGAACGTGGTGGACGGCCAGGTCTCCGTGATCACCCCGATCTCGCTGGACCACACCGACCTGCTCGGCGACACCACCGAGGACATTGCCCGGGAGAAGGCCGGGATCATCAAGCGCGGCGGCTACCTGGTCAGCGCGGCCCAGCCACTGGACGCAGCCCAGGTGCTGCTGGAACAGGCGCGGGACCTTCAGGTGCCCTTCCGCTTCGAAGGCGTGGAGTTCGGGGTCGAGTCCCGCAAGGTCGCCGTCGGCGGCCAGCAGCTGACCATCAACGGGCTGGCAGGCCGCTACCAGGACCTGCTGCTGCCCCTGCACGGCGCGCACCAGGCCCAGAACGCGGCGGTCGCCGTGGCCGCGCTGGAAGCGTTCCTCGGCGGCGGCGAAAAGGAACTCAACGTGGAAGTCCTGCGCGAGGCGTTCCTGGAGGTGACCTCGCCGGGCCGGCTGGAAGTAGTGCGCACAGCGCCGACGATCATCGTGGATGCCGCCCACAACCCCGACGGGATGAAGGCCAGCGCGCAGGCCATCCTGGAGGCGTTCAACTTCACGAAGCTCATCCCGGTGGTCGGCGTCCTGCAGGAAAAGGACGCCGTCGGCCTGCTGGCCCAGCTGCGCGAGCAGCTCCGCGACCTCACCGACGAAATCTGCGTCACCGAGTCCAACTCGCCGCGGGCCATTCCCGCCGAGCAGTTGGCCGAGGATGCCTTGGCGGCCGGTTTCCCCGAGGACGCCGTGCACATCGCGCCCCGGCTCGACGACGCGATCGAATGGGCCGTCGGCCGGGCCGAAGCCGACAACGACCTCGCCGGCGGCGTGCTGATCACCGGGTCCATCACCCTGGTCGCCGACGCCCGCATCCTGCTAGGAAAGTAACAAGATCCATGGCCAAACTGACCAAAGCCCAGCGCGAGTGGCGTCCGGACATGCCGAAAAAACGGCGCTCGATCAAGACGATGTTCGCCTCCACCGTGCTGCTGCTGGAAGCCTTCGTCGCCTTCTTCGCCACGCTGGTGGTGTTCGGGCTCTACCGGGACGACGTGCCGCCGGCGCTGATCCTCGGGCTCGGGATCGGCCTGAGCGTCCTGCTCGTGCTCTGCTGTGCCCTGCTCCGCCGCCCGTCCGGCTACGCCGTCGGCTGGGCGATGCAGGTGCTCCTGATCGCCACCGGCATCGTCGAACCGGTGATGTTCGTCGTCGGCGTGCTGTTCGCGCTGTCCTGGTGGTACGCCGTGCGCACGGGCGGCCGGTTGGACCGCGAGAACGCGCAGCGCGACGCGGAACAGGCGGAATGGGAACGCCGGCATGGCCCGGAGGCCGGCACCGGGGACGGCACCGGGGCCGGCGCCGCGGAGGGAACCGCCGGTGGCCCGGAGGCCGGCGCTGCGGACGACGCCGGGCGCTGACCTGCGCTGCCCGCGCGTCCCGTTAGGATTGAACGGGGTTTTCGGAGCTAATCGTGAAGCGAATGAGGAGAAATTGTGAGCGTTGAACGCACACTGGTACTGGTCAAGCCCGACGGCGTGTCCCGCGGTCTCACCGGCAGCATCCTGGCCCGCATCGAGGCCAAGGGCTACACGCTGGTCGAACTGAAGCTGGTCAACGCCACCCGCGAACTGCTGGAGCAGCATTACGAAGAGCACGTCGGCAAGCCGTTCTACGAGCCGCTGGTCGAGTTCATGCTCTCCGGCCCGGTCGCCGCCGCCGTGTTCGAGGGGCACCGGGTGATCGAGGGCTTCCGGTCGCTGGCCGGCACCACCGATCCCACCACCGCCGCCCCCGGGACGATCCGCGGCGACTTCGGCCGCGACTGGGGCGTGAAGGTGCAGCAAAACCTCGTGCACGGTTCCGACTCGCCCGAGTCCGCCGCGCGCGAGATCGGGATCTGGTTCTCCTAGACCCCTGAAGCAGCAGAGGCCGCGGCCCCCGACGGGGACGCGGCCTCTGGTTTATCCGGGTGCAGCCCGGGAAGGCAATCGCGGCGAGTCCAAGCTGTCCCGGCCAGCCCGGGAAGACGGTCCCGGTCAGCCCAGGAAGGCGTCGATGAAGGCCAGGAAGATCGTCCCGGCGGTCACGATCCACAGCAGGGCGGTCAGGGTCCAGGCCCAGCTGCCGGCAAAACGGACCACCGCCGCGGGCGCCTTGATCACGCCGTGCGCCAGGTTCCGCGCCGTGGTGTGCACCAGCATCGGGATCATGGCGGCCCACACGCCCATGCAGTACAGGCACAGGATGTGGATGTCGTAGAGCGCCTGGCTCCACAACCAGACGACGAAGACGAAGCCCAGCGTGACGCCGGCCTGCAGTCCCATCCAGTACCACCGGCGGAACCGCGCCCCCGCAAGGATCGCCACCGCCGTCGTGATGGGAACCGCGAAGGCGACGATCCCGATCAGCGGGTTGGGGAAGCCGAAGAGCCCGGCCTGCCAGTGCAGGAACACCTTGCCGCAGGAGACCCACGGGTTGATGTCGCAGCTGGTCACATGGCCCGGATTTTCGTAGGTGGCCAGCCGCTCCAGGACCAGGATGCCGGACATGATCCAGCCGACAACACCGGTGGCCAGCAGCAGCCACGCGAAGGGTTTCTCCCGGGCAACGCCGGGAACCCCGCTGTCCGGGAGTTGGCCGGGCGCTGTCGCGGCCGGGGATGTGGAGGTCTGCGCGTGGGTCTGCACCGTGTTCCTCGGGCTAGGGGGCATGTGGCTCGATTCTACGCCGGAGAGAACGCCCATTACTCACTAAATCGCACCCGGTGTGAGAGAATGATCGTGGCTAACAGCAGCCCCACATGCTGCTGTTGGTCCAGCGACAGGCTTCCAGGTCCGTCGGCGACGCTTCCCGAACAAGGAGCCCATCAATCCGGATGGGCGCTGGGAATCCGCCGGGCGGCCCTGCCGGTGAAGAGAAGGTTACGGCAGACGGAAAAGCGCCGCTGGTCCCCGGGTGTGCCGCGCCCCACGTGATGGCGCGAGCTCGGGTGATACCAAGACGACTTTCGGTGTCGGGCAGCCCAAGGCACCCGGATACCCGGCTACATGCCCCCAAGGGCACCGGGATGTGGCCGGTGCCGCAAGGGTTGGAGCACAACTTTAAATGGACAATGAACAGGTAATTCCCGCTACCTCCTCTCCGGTCGACGCGCCGGAGGTACCAGCCAAGAAACCGCCGCGGCCCCGCCGCAAGCCCACTGTGTCCGCACCGGCGCAGGACCAGTTGGACGTTGAACTGCCCGCAGCGGCACCCACCGGCCCCAACAACGACGGCGATGCCTCCACCGCTTCCCCCGCGGCCACGGCGCCCGACCCCGCGGTAGCCGCCGGGGAACAGCCGGCGGGGGAGCAGCCCGCAGGCCAGGGCCCCGCAGGCGGCCAGCCCGCCGAGGCCGCCCCGGCGACCACCCGGGCCCGCCGGCCGCGCAAGACCGCCGCCCAGAAGGCCGCCGAAGCGGCGGCCGCCCAGGACACTCCGACGGAAGATGCCGCCGCGGCGGAGCCGGGCACCGTCCCGGCAGCCGCCGGTGAACCCGGCGCCGAGCCGGGCGAAGAAGCGCCGCCGGCCAAGACCCGCACGCGCCGGCCGCGCAAGACCGCCGCCGACAAGGCCGCCGAAGCCGCCGCACAGGAAAGCATTCCCCAGGACGGCGCCGAGGCGCAGCCGGCCGCCGAGGCTCAGCCTGCCGTTGAACCCGCCGAAGCCGAAGGCGTCCTGGCCGCCGGAGAAGCGGCCGAGCCCGCCGAACAGCCGGCCGGCCGACGTCGCACCGCCGCCACCCGCACCCGCCGCAGCAGCAAGGCGCAGGCCACCGCAGCGGCAGCCGCCGAACTCACCGTCGCCGAGGGCGAAGCGCCGGCTACGGCCCCCGCCACCACGGCACCCGCCACCACGCAGTCCACCCCGGGAGCGGGCGAGGGGGACGCCGCCGAAGCCGTCGCCGGACACACCGCCGGGACGGAAACCGAAGCCGGAAGCACGGCAGGGGAGCAGCCCGCAAAGGCGCCCACCCGCCGTCGTCGTTCCACCGCGGCCGCCGCCCCTGCTGTTGAGGAAACCCCCGCCGCCACGGAGACCGCCCCGGCCGCCGCCGAAGCTGAGCAGTCGGCCGCCGGGGGAGACCCTGCCGAAGAAACCTCCGCAGACGCGGGACTCGGCGCCGATCCCTTCACCATCCCCTCCTCGCCGGTGTCCCTGCTCTTCCACGCCCCGGACCTGTCCGCCGTCGCCGCCAAGCCCGAACCGGCCGCCGCCGCCGGCGAATCGGACGAGGACGACGAGGACGGCGGGCGTCGCCGCAGCCGGCGCAACCGCCGCGGCCGCACCCGCAACCGCTCCGAGGCCGAAACCGGCAGCGACGAGGCCGGCAGCACCGAAGAAAGCGACGAGGCCGCCGAAGCCGCCGACGAGGGTGCGGCAGGGGAGAAGGACGGCGTGACCTCGCGCCGCCGCCGCCGCCGCCGCCGCGGGGATGCCGACCTGGAACTCACCGGCGGTGCCGACGACGACCCGCCCAACACGGTCACCCGGGTCCGGGCACCGCGGCCGATCACCGAGACCGCCCCCAGCAACAAGGTGGCCTCGGTCAAGGGGTCCACCCGGCTGGAGGCCAAGAAGCAGCGCCGCCGCGAATCGCGCGAGACGGGCCGCCGCCGCCAGGTCATCACCGAGGCCGAGTTCCTGGCCCGGCGCGAATCCGTCGACCGCCAGATGGTGGTCCGCCAGCGCGACGACAGGATCCAGATCGGCGTGCTCGAAGACGGCGTGCTGGCCGAGCACTTCGTGTCCAAGACCCAGCAGGACTCGCTGATCGGCAACGTCTACGTGGGCAAGGTACAGAACGTGCTGCCCAGCATGGAAGCGGCCTTCATCGACATCGGCCGCGGCCGCAACGCCGTGCTCTACGCCGGCGAGGTCAACTGGGACGCCGCACACCTCGACGGGCAGCCGCGCCGGATCGAACTCGCGCTCAAGTCCGGCGACTCGGTCCTGGTGCAGGTCACCAAGGACCCGGTGGGCCACAAGGGCGCCCGCCTGACCAGCCAGATTTCGCTGCCGGGCCGCTTCCTGGTCTACGTCCCCGGCGGCTCCATGACCGGCATTTCCCGGAAACTGCCCGACGTGGAACGCAACCGGCTGAAGAAGATCCTGAAGGAACATGTTCCCGACGGCGCCGGCGTGATCGTCCGCACCGCGGCCGAGGGCGCCAGCGAAGAAGAGCTGATGAACGACATCAACCGGCTGCGCGCGCAGTGGGAAGGCATCGAATCGCGTGCCGGGTCCACCAAGACGCTGGCCCCGGAGCTGCTCTACGCCGAGCCGGACCTGACCATCAAGGTGGTCCGCGACGTGTTCAACGAGGACTTCTCCAAGCTGGTGGTCTCCGGCGAGGAAGCCTGGGACACGATCGAGGCCTACGTGACCTATGTGGCCCCCGACCTGGTGGACCGGTTGGAGAAGTGGACGTCGGAGACGGACATTTTCGCCGCCCAGCGGATCGACGAACAGATCCACAAGGCGCTGGACCGCAAGGTCTTCCTGCCCTCCGGCGGTTCCCTCGTGATCGACCGCACCGAGGCCATGACCGTGGTGGACGTCAACACCGGCAAGTTCACCGGCTCCGGCGGCAACCTGGAAGAAACCGTCACCAAGAACAACCTGGAAGCGGCCGAAGAAGTGGTCCGCCAGCTGCGGCTGCGCGACATCGGCGGCATCATCGTCATCGACTTCATCGACATGGTGCTGGAGTCCAACCGAGACCTGGTGCTGCGCCGGCTGGTGGAATGCCTGGGCCGCGACCGGACCAAGCACCAGGTGGCCGAAGTGACCTCGCTGGGCCTCGTCCAGATGACCCGCAAGCGCATGGGCACCGGGCTGCTGGAAGTCTTCGGCGAGCAGTGCGAGCATTGCGCCGGCCGCGGCGTGATCACCCACGACGAGCCGGTGGAACACCGCCGCCCCGCCGCGGCCACCGAGCACCACCAGGTCCGCATCGAAAAGCGCTCCGAACGGCAGTCGCGCAGCGAGAAGCGCCGCAACCGCGGCCAGGGCGGGCAGGAGACTGCCGCCGAGGCCCCGGCCGCCGTGGGCCATGACGACGACGCCGAGCGCCGGGCCAAGGCCGAGGCCGCCCGCGCGGCACTGGCCACCATCGCCGCCGCCGCGCACGCCGCCCACGAGGCGGAAGAGCACCCGGAGACGGCCAAGGCCAAACAGCAGGGCGGCGAACAACCCGCCGGCGCCGGCAAGCCCGAAGCGGCGGCGGCCGGTACGCCCGCCGGAGCGTCGGGCCAGCCCTCCGGACGCAAGCGCAGGTCGCGCCGCGCCGACGACCCCGGCGTGGCACCCGCCGTGCCCGCGGCCCCGGCCGGCGACGGACCCGAAACCGCCGTGCTGGAGATCAACGGAGAGACGGTGGCCATCCCGCGCGCCGTGCACAGCCCGGCGACCGCCCCGGAAGAGCCGTCGCTGACCTTGGAGAGCCTCACCGAGGCGTTCAACAAGGTTGCTCCGGTGGAGAAACCGGAGCCCAAGGTTGCTCCGGTGGAGAAACCGGAGCCAGCCGCGGCGGAGACATCCGGCGCTGCTGCCGAACCACAGGCCGCGCACGGTGACGCCCGGTCCACGGCGACCGCCGAACCGCAGGCGCCTGCGCCGGCCGCCGTCCGCAAGCCGCGTCGCCGTCGTGCCGCCAGCAGCCCCCAGGGTGCCGCGGACGCTCCCGTCCAGACGGTGGACGCCATCCCGGCCGAGAACGACGGCGGCCACCGCCACGCAGCCACGGCCCCGGCCGCGTCCGCACTGGCCGAAGCGGCAGCGGACAAGAACGAAGCCGCCGCTCCGGTGGTGCTGGGTGTAGGAGTACCGGCCTCGGAACTGTAGGCAGGGTCGTATGCCCGGGCAGGCCGCGGACCGCATCGGTTCCGCGGCCTGCCTGCGTCTGGCGCGGCTGTGCCTGGTTCCGGGTGGCCCGGTGCCCGCCACGGCTGGCCGCCACGGCTGCCCGCCCGGCAGGTGCGGACACCGTCTCCAGCCCACTTCCCGCAGCGGAATCAACGCACGCCGTGTCGCGGCGGCGAAATGCACGTGCCTGGCCGGCTCGGCCGGTAGTATTGTCAGGTGCGCCCGAGCGGATTGCAGTCCGCCCGTGCCAGGAGAAGATGACGCCAGAGCCCGTCCCGGCACCCCCGGAGCCCGCTGGTTTGCGGCTGATAGCCGTAATAGCGTAATCTAGATCTTCGGTGCGTACGCCTTCGAAGGGTTTCCACCCGCAGGCGCGGATGCACAGTGCTTTCCAGGCCGTTATGTCGTGCCTGCGTATTCGAGCAAAAACTGTAATAAACGTCTAGAGAAGTGAGTTCCCAAGTGGTGTACGCGATTGTCCGCGCCGGCGGCCGCCAAGAAAAGGTTTCCGTTGGAGACCTCGTGACCCTTGACCGCGTCCCCGGCGAGGCCGGTAGCACCATCGAGCTGCCTGCTCTGCTCCTGGTCGACGGCGACAAGGTCACCTCTGCTGCCGATGCTTTGGCCAACGTCAAGGTCACCGCCGAGATTGTCGAAAATCTCCGCGGCCCGAAGATCGTTATCCAGAAGTACAAGAACAAGACCGGCTACAAGAAGCGCCAGGGCTACCGTTCTGCACTGACCAAGGTCAAGGTCACCGACATCGCGTAAGCGGTCGGCTGACTTTTAGTAAACGTTCCTTCAGAAACAAAGGTAGGCAAATCAGATGGCACATAAGAAGGGTGCGAGCTCCACTCGCAATGGTCGCGATTCCAACGCACAGCGCCTTGGCGTGAAGCGCTTCGGTGGCCAGGTAGTTTCCGCCGGCGAGATCATCGTCCGCCAGCGCGGCACGCACTTCCACCCCGGCGCCAACGTCGGCCGTGGAGGCGACGACACGCTGTTCGCCCTTGAGGCCGGTGCCGTTGAGTTCGGTACCCGCCGCGGACGCCGCGTCGTGAACATCGTCGCTGCCGCTGCGGAGTAATCCAAGCAGCTAACAGCTTTCCAGTGAGGCGGGCCGTCGGTCCGCCTCACTGGTGTTTTAACCAGACTAGAATCACTGGTGGGCCGTTTCGGTTCGCGCCCACCGGCACAGAGGAGATCGATCACGTGGCAACATTCGTTGACCGGGTAGTCCTGCATGTATCCGGCGGATCCGGTGGCCACGGTTGCGTCTCCGTCAAGCGCGAAAAGTTCAAGCCGCTGGGCGGGCCCGACGGCGGCAACGGCGGCAACGGCGGCGACGTGATCCTTCGCGTGGACCCCCAGACCACCACGCTGCTGGACTACCACCACGCCCCGCACCGGCACGCCACCAACGGCGGCCCGGGGATGGGGGACTGGCGCGGCGGCAAGAACGGCGCCACGCTGGTGCTGCCCGTCCCCGACGGCACCGTGGTCAAGACCAAGAACGGTGATGTTCTCGCCGACCTCGTGGGCGATGGCGCCGAGTTCGTCGCCGCCGCCGGCGGCCAGGGCGGGCTGGGCAACGCCGCGCTGGCATCGGCCAAGCGCAAGGCACCCGGATTCGCCTTGCTGGGCATTCCGGGCGACGAGCGGGACATCGTCCTGGAGCTGAAGTCCATCGCCGATGTGGCGCTGGTCGGCTTCCCGTCCGCGGGCAAATCGAGCCTGATCGCGGCCATGTCCGCCGCCCGCCCCAAGATCGCCGAGTACCCGTTCACCACGCTGGTGCCGAACCTGGGCGTGGTCCAGGCGGGCGATATCCGTTTCACCATCGCCGACGTGCCGGGCCTGATCGAGGGCGCCAGCGAAGGCAAGGGACTGGGCCACAACTTCCTGCGCCACGTGGAGCGCTGCGCCGCACTGGTGCATGTGCTGGACTGCGCGGCGCTGGAAGCCGACCGCAACCCCCTCTCCGACCTCGAGATCATTGAGCGGGAACTGGAACAGTACACCGTGGACATGAGCTACGCCGGCGCCGACGGGGACGTGGTCCCGCTGAACCAGCGGCCCAAGCTGGTGGTGCTGAACAAGGTGGACGTGCCCGACGGCCGCGACATGGCCGAATTCGTGCGCCCCGAACTGGAAAAGCGCGGCTACCAGGTGTTCGAAGTCTCCGCCGCCACCCACGAGGGGCTGCGCCAGCTCGGCTTTGCCATGGCCGGGATTGTCGCCGCCGCCCGCGCCGAAGCGAAGGCCGCCCCGCCGAAGGTGGCCCCCGCCGTCCTGCGCCCGCGCTCGGTGAACGAGCGGGGCTTCATCATCCGGCGCGAGGAAAAGAACCTGGAACCGCTGTTCCGGGTGCTCGGAGACAAGCCGGAACGCTGGGTCAAGCAAACCGACTTCAACAACGACGAAGCCGTGGGCTACCTCTCCGACCGGCTGGCCAAGCTGGGCGTCGAGGACCAGCTGTTCAAGTCCGGCGCCCGCCCCGGCGACACCGTGGTGATCGGCGAAGACGACGCCGTGGTCTTCGACTGGGAGCCCACCATGGCCGCCGGCGCCGAACTGCTGTCTTCCCCCCGCGGCACGGACCTGCGCCTGATGGAGTACATCCGGCCCACCCGCGAAGAGAAGCGCGAGCAGTACCAGGAGCGGAAGGAGGCCAGGGCCGCCACCCGCGCTGAGCTCGAGGCCGAACGCAAGTCCGGCATCTGGACCGCAGAGGAAGACAATGACGACGACGATGCGCGCTGAGCCGGCCACGGCGGCCGACCGGACCCTGCTGGCCACGGCCGGACGCCTGGTGGTCAAGGTCGGCTCGTCGTCGTTGACCTCGGTGGCGGGAGGCATCTCCGAAGAGGCCCTGCTGTCCCTGGTGCAGGTGCTGGCCGCCCGCCGGAACGCCGGCACCGAAGTCATCCTGGTGTCCTCGGGCGCCATCTCCGCCGGACTGGCCCCGCTGGGCCTGGCCCGCCGGCCGCGGGACCTGGCGACCCAGCAGGCCGCCGCCAGCGTGGGCCAAGGCCTGCTGATGGCCCGCTACACCCAGGCCTTCGGCGCCCGCGGCATCACCGTCAGCCAGGTGCTCCTGACCGCCGAGGACCTGATGCGGCGCCAGCACTACGCCAACGCCTACCGCGCGCTGCACCGGTTGCTGCACCTCGGCGTCGTCCCCGTGGTAAACGAGAACGACACCGTAGCCACCCACGAAATCCGCTTCGGCGACAACGACCGGCTGGCCGCCCTGGTGGCCCACCTGGTCAAGGCCGACGCGCTGGTGCTGCTCTCGGACGTGGACGCGCTCTACGACGGCCCCCCCAAGGACGGCGCCCGGCGGATCCCGCTGGTGGCCCGGCTCCAGGACCTGGACGGCGTGAACATCGGCCGCACCGGCGCCGCGGGCGTGGGCACCGGCGGCATGGTCACCAAGGTGGAGGCCGCCGGCATCGCCGCCGGCTCGGGCATCCCGGCCCTGGTCACCTCCACGCCGAACGCGGCGCGGGCCCTGGCCGGCGAGGACGTGGGCACGTGGTTCGCCGCCAGCGGCACCCGCCGGCCCCCGCGGCTGCTCTGGCTGGCACATCTGGCCTCCGTGCAGGGCAGGCTGGTGCTGGACGACGGCGCCGTGCAGGCCGTGCGAGAGAAGCACCGGTCGCTGCTGCCGGCCGGCGTCGTCTCGGTGAAGGGCGACTTCGAACCGGGGGATCCGGTGGAGCTGGCCGACGGCGACGGCCGCGTGGTCGCCCGCGGCCTCGTCAACTTCTCATCCTATGAGCTCCCGCGCATGCTTGGCCGCTCCACCCGGGAACTGGCCGCGTCGCTCGGCCGGCAGTACGAGCGCGAAGTCATCCACGTCGACGACCTCGTCCTGCTCTGAACCACCGCGCCGACCCGCTGCGGCAGCGTAACGTGACCTCCGTCGTCGTGCTGTGCCGCACCCACGGGCTAAAATCGAGGGTATGACCCAGACAGCCTCTTCCCAGTCCCCGGCCGACGAGCTCGAAGACGGCCGGAAACCGGACGCCGCCGCGGCCGTCGCGGCGATCGCCGGACGGTCCAGGACCGCGGCGCGCCGCATGGCTCGCGCCAACCGGGCATGGAAGGACAAGGCGCTGCAGGAGATCGCCGACTCGCTGATCACCCGGCGCGACCTGGTGCTGCAGGCCAACCGCCAGGACCTGGACGAGGGCAAGTCGAACGGCACCAGCGCCGCACTGCTGGACCGGCTGACCCTGGACACCAAGCGCATCGACGGCTTGGCCGCTGCCCTGCAGAACCTGGCCGCGCTGCCGGACCCGGTGGGCACCGTCATGCGCGGGCAGACCCTGCCGAACGGGTTGCGGCTGCGCCAGGTCCACGTGCCCATGGGCGTGGTCGCCGCCATTTACGAGGCGCGCCCGAACGTCACCGTCGACATTGCCGGCCTGGCCCTCAAGAGCGGCAACGCCGTGATCCTGCGCGGCGGCAGCGCGGCGCGTCACACCAACGTGGCGCTGCTGGGCATCATCCGCGACGCGTTGGACCGGGTGGGCCTGCCCTCCGACGCGGTGCAGAGCGTGGACGACTACGGCCGCGACGGCGCCACCGCGCTGATGCAGGCGCGCGGCCTCGTGGACGTGCTCATTCCGCGCGGCGGCCGCGAGCTGATCCAGTCCGTGGTGAACAACGCGAAGGTGCCGGTGATCGAGACCGGTGAGGGCAACGTTCACATCTACCTGGACGAATCGGCCGGCACGGAGATGGCCGTGGACATCCTGCTCAACGCCAAGACCCAGCGGCCGTCGGTCTGCAACACCGTCGAGACCCTGCTGGTGCACCGCGACGCGGCCGCCTCGGCCGACGTGCTCGCGGCGCTGGCCGGCGCCGGCGTGCGGCTGCATGTGGACCAGCGGGTGGCCGGCATCCTGCCGTCCGGCGTCGAGGCCCAGACCGCGACCGACGAGGACTGGGGCCGCGAGTACATGGACCTGGACCTGGCGGTGGCAATGGTGGACTCCGTTGACGATGCGGTCAAGCACATCCGCACCTGGACGACCGGCCACACCGAGGCCATCATCACCAACGACCTGCGCAACGCCGAGAAGTTCATCGCCGAGATCGACTCCGCGGCAGTGATCGTCAACGCCTCCACCCGGTTCACCGACGGCGGGGAGCTGGGCCTGGGCGCGGAGGTGGGCATCTCCACGCAGAAGATGCACGCCCGCGGGCCGATGGGGCTGCGCGAACTCACCACCACGAAGTGGATCGTCCAGGGCGACGGCCAGGTCCGCGACTAGGCATGTGCCGGCCGGCCCGTCCGGCCGAATCACGGTTCCGCGCCCGGAACGCGTACCATGAGTAGGAAGCCATATCCCGTCCGCCTGCGCGCGGCCGGGCTGAAGAACCGCAAGGGAGAATCATGCTGTCTCAGGTCCTCGACGCCGCACTCGTGGCCAGCGAAGCCGCCCACGTCGAACTACCGGTCCCCGCCTGGGCGATCGGCGCCGGTTTCATGGCCGCCTTCCTGATCATGATGTTCGCCACCATCGCGTTCACCAGCGTCGGACAGCGCCACTCGGCGGTCGAGGAGCACGTTGACCCGCACCGCCAGCATCCGAACAAGCACGATCACGGCCAGGCCGCGCGCCGCTAGCCGTTCGTGTCCGCGCTGCCCGTCAAAGCCCCGCACGCCGGAGACCTGCACCTCACTTACCCGGGGCGCAAGCTCCGGCTGGGCGTCATGGGCGGAACGTTTGACCCGATCCACCACGGGCACCTCGTGGCGGCCAGCGAAGTGGCGTCGGTCTTCGGCCTGGACGAGGTGGTCTTCGTGCCCACCGGCCAGCCCTGGCAGAAGAGCGGACGCGAGGTCAGTCCGGCCGAGCACCGCTACCTGATGACGGTGATCGCCACCGCATCGAATCCGCAGTTCACGGTGAGCCGGGTGGACATTGAACGCCCGGGTCTGACCTACACCATCGACACGCTGCGGGACCTGCGCGCGAGGCGTCCCGACGCGGAACTGTTCTTCATCACCGGCGCGGACGCGCTGGCGCAGATCATGTCCTGGAAGGACATTGACGAGCTGTGGTCGTTGGCGCACTTCGTCGGAGTGACCCGGCCGGGCCACGAGCTGCACGATTTGGGCCGCAAGGATGTGAGCCTGCTGGAGGTTCCGGCGATGGCCATTTCCTCCACGGACTGCCGGGAGCGCGTGGCCGAGAACCAGCCTGTCTGGTACTTGGTGCCGGACGGCGTAGTACAGTACATAGCCAAGTATGGTCTCTACCGGCGCGCGCCGGACGGCGCCGTCGCCCTGAGCCAACTGCAACCAAGCCAATGAAATCAGTCGTTTACTTCTGGGTGATCAGCAAAGCATGAGCAATCAATCCCAGCCGCCGCCCAGCCGCCGGGACATCCGGCGGCAGCGCGACGGCGCCGGTACGGGTCCGGAGAACGCCTCCGGGGATGTCTCCCAGACACCGGATGACCAGGCAGGTGCCACGGTCGATGGCGGGGGAGAAGTTGCCCAGGCGCCGTCCGGCGACAGCCGGACGGAGTCTCGCGAACGCCAGGGCGAGCGGTCTTCGCAGACCCGCGCCCGCGAGCGTGAGGCCCGCCGTGCGCTCAAGACCCTGACCGAGGCGCTGCCCAAGATCCCGGCGCCCGAGCAGGAACAGATTCCCACCCGGCGCCAGCTGCGCCAACAGCAGTTGGAGCGCGAGAACCGCCTCCCCACGTCCGGCGCCCCGACCGGGGACCGGCCCGGGAACCCCAACGGCCCCGCCGCCACGGCGGGCAGCCGCGCGCGCACGTCGGGCGCTCCCGCCGGCGCGCGGGCCCGGACATCCGGTGCCCCGGCCGCCCCGGCAGACGCGCGCGCCCGGACCTCGGACGCGCCGGCGGATGTCCCGTATGAGCCGCAGCGACCGCCGATCGAGGGCGGGCGACGGGCCCGGCGCAGCGGGGACACCGGCCGGCATCCGGTCCAGTCTCCGGCCGCCGCGCCGGACAAGCCGCTCTCGGAGGCCGCGCGCGAGGCCGTCGACGCCGGCGAGATGACCGTTGAGCAGGCGCTGGCCGCCCGCGATCTGCTGATGGGCCAGGCCAAGAACATGGTGGCCATGATGGAATCCCGGCAGGAGCAGGACCCGCATGACGTGGACCTGGAACTGCTGGCCCAGCAAAAGGCCCTCGCCGAGCGTGCCGCCGTCCTGAACCGCAGGGCCGCGGACAAGAAGCGGCTCAGCGACGAAAACGAACAGCGCCGGCACACGGCCATGGAGCGGCCGGCGGCGGACATTGCCTCCGCACCGATGGAATTCGTGGCCGTCCCGGGGACCGACCGGCACGTGCTCCGGCCGTCGTCGACATCCTACGTTCCGGTGGTGACGACGCCGGCTCCAAACCAAGCACCGTCCGCTCCGGCGCAGGCCCCGCCCGGCCGGCAGCAGGTGCCCGCCCGCCGGAAGCCGGCACCCGAAACGGTCAAGCCGCAACCGCCGGCGGCGACCCAGGCTGTGCCGGCAGGATCAGGGAAGCCGGCGGGGCAGGACCGGAAACCCGTTCCGACGCCGGTGGACACGGCCGCGTCGGCACCGCCGCGATCGAAGATCCTGGCCCAGGCCGAAGCGCTGGCCGAAGGGCGCGGTGCCACCATCCATCCGCTCAAGGCCAGCAGCGCCTACGGGCTGGACCCCCTCGACGCCCGGACGGCAGGGCTCGACCGGGTCCGCCGGGTGAGGCTCGCAGTCGGTGGTGCGCTGGTGCTCGGCGCCGCTGCGTTCGCGGCGGGTATCGCCATGATGCTCGGTATTTTTGGCGGCTAACGCCGCCGCTCAATCGCTGGTTCACATTCCAAGGAGACACATGACCGCACCCGAGAGCTCAATCGCCATTGCGCGCACTGCCGCGAAGGCAGCCAGCGACAAAATCGCCGAAGACATCGTCGCCATCGATGTCAGCGAACGGCTGGCGATCACCGACGTGTTCCTCATCGCCTCGGCACCCACCGAGCGGCAGGTCAATGCCATCGTCGACGGCATCGAAGAGGAGCTGCACAAGCAGGACCTGCGACCGGTCCGCCGCGAAGGCCGGTCCGAGGGGCGCTGGGTGCTGCTCGACTACGCAGGCGTGGTCATCCACGTCCAGCATCAGGAAGACCGCGTCTTCTATGCCCTGGAGCGTCTGTGGAAGGATTGCCCGTTCATCGACTTGCAGCTGGACGCGAAGGCCGCATCGACGGACACGGAGTAGCCGGGGCGGATGGGTACTGCCGGCCGGAACCGATCCTCCGCCGGCCGCCCGGAACCATCCGCTGATTTGGAATCCGTGCGAGTCTCTGCATAGAATATTCAAGTTGCTTCGAAGGAAGCGGCGCGGAATCCGCGAGGATAACGGGGCTGTGGCGCAGCTGGTAGCGCACCTGCATGGCATGCAGGGGGTCAGGGGTTCGAGTCCCCTCAGCTCCACTCCGTGAAGCACCATCGGTGATATTCACGCAGCGGAATATATTGCCGTTTTGGCGAATCATTCCATTCCAGGGGCTGTGGCGCAGCTGGTAGCGCACCTGCATGGCATGCAGGGGGTCAGGGGTTCGAGTCCCCTCAGCTCCACCAATCAGCGAAGGTCCGGTGCAAACAAACTGTTTGCACCGGACCTTTTTGTATCCGCCAAGCGCCACAACTCCTTCAAACCCCGGTACTTCAAGGCGAAAGCGCTGTGCTCCTGCCTTTCCTCTGCGGATCTGCGCACAGATTCAGCTGTGGGCGAACGCGCCGTTGCTCCGGTTGGGAAAGAAACAACCTGTGGCGGGACCGGCGGCGCCTGCCCTGGCGAAGCCCTCAGGTGCGCCTGGTCGTGATGCTCATGTCGCGCAGGATCACTGACAGCTGATCCATGAACAGGCCGAGCTGGGCGTTCTGCCGGTCGTTGATCAGCAGCGCAAAGATATTCCGTGCCAGCCGGATTTCCGGGACGTCCAGCACCACGATGCCGTCGGGCCCGTTGTGCATCGCGAGCTCCGGAACCAGCGCGGCGCCCAGACCCGCGGCGGCCATGGCGAGGCTGGCGTTGAAGTCGTCGCAGTAGGCGACCACCCGCGGGTGGAGGTTGCAGCTGGCGAAGAGGCGCTCGATCACGGTGGCGTCCGCCGTGCCGGGATGGTGCATGATCCAGGGCATCTCCGCCAACTGGGAGGCCGTCACCGAAGCCCCGGGCCGAATGCCCCATGATTCGGGCAGTACCACCCTGAAATTGTCGTCGCCGATCCATTGCCGGCTCACCGTGTTGGGCCAGGCCAGCCCGCCCTGGCCGACCTGGAACACCAGAGCGACGTCGAGTCCGCCGCCGGCCCGCAACCCTTGGATCGTCTGGCCCGGCTCGGCGACGGATACCTTGAGGTTGATCCCCAGGCCCGGCCATCCGGGGGCCTGCAGCAACCGGGGGAGTACGTAGGTGGCCAGGCTGGGAAAGATCCCGAGCCTGACCTCCTGCGTGCTGGTGTCCTGGCTGCGGGCGGTGGCAGCCAGCAGCGCATCGATGTCCGTGAGGACCTTGGCCGCGTGCCGGGACATCACCATCGCCGTTTCGGTCGGCTGCACGCTGCGCGCCGAGCGCTCGAACAGCTTGGCGCCCGTCTCGCGCTCCAGCGCGGACATCTGCTGCGAAACGGCCGAGGCCGTATAGCCCAGGTTGGCCGCGGCCGCGGCAAACGACCCGCGCCGGGTCACTTCGAGCAAGGTGCGCAGGTGCACCGTGTTGACCATCAGCCCTCCTGTGGCTCATTCACCCTTGCGCTAAGCCTACCTTGGGCTCTGCGAGAGCCGCGGGCCGCACTTGGAGGAATCCCGCGGGCCGCCACAGCGTTGTGTTAAGGGTGCCGCATTCACGCGAGGGGGAGTGGTTCGAAGCCCGGACGTGCTGCACTGGCAGTCAGGGGGTGAAAGCCGCCCGACCACGGAGCATGGAGCCGCCCGAATGGTCCGGCCGTATCGTCCGGCCGATTGTCCGAGGTGGCCGCTAAGGTCCCGAGCACGGGAGCGGCAGCAGAAAAAACGACGGACGCCGGGACCACAACATCTAGTGGTGCCGGCACTAGGGGCGACACGCCGACGAAACGGCGACACGAGACTTTCCGAAGTTGTGGGCAGCCCATCCACAGGCTGTGGATGGCGCCCTGGAAAGGCCGGAATATCAACTGTTTAACCCCCGAAAATATCCCCATGGGCTGTGGACGAAGGTGGGCACGGAATGACATACTTGTAATACATCATCTTGGGGTTCCGAACGGTTGAGTCCACTAGATGTAGTATTGGAACCGCTGGCGGGCAGCGAGCGCGGGTTCTTCTCAGGGACAGCCGCACAGCCAGAAATCAGCAGAACGCCGTACCGAGAATTAGGGGAGAAGGACCATGACTGTAACGGTTTACACCAAGCCAGCATGCGTGCAGTGCAATGCCACGTACCGGGCTCTGGACAAGAAGGGCATCGCCTACCAGAGCGTTGACCTGTCCCAGGATCCGGAAGCGCTGGAGCGTGTCCGTTCCCTTGGTTACATGCAGGCGCCCGTCGTCGTCACCGAGCAGGACCACTGGTCCGGGTTCCGCCCGGACAAGATCGAGGAGCTGGCCCAGGCCGCTGCCTCGGTAGCCTGAGCGGATTCGTTCGGAACCAGAACCAAACGCCATGACCGAGCTGCTGATGAGTGAGGCCGCCAGGCGTGAGGCGGGTCCTGCAACCGGCGGGACCGCCGAGACGGACCTGATCTATTTCTCCTCCGCCTCCGGCTACACCGACCGCTTCATGCAGAAGCTGGGGCTGCCGGCGGCACGGATCCCGCTGCGCACCCAGCAGGAGACGCTGCACGCGCTCCGGCCGTTCGTCCTGGTACTGCCGACGTACGGCGGCGAATCCGGCCGGAATTCGATTCCGCCACAGGTCATCAAATTCCTCAACCGCGAGGAGAACCGGCGCCTGCTCCGTGGAGTGATCGGCTCCGGCAACACGAACTTCGGCACAACGTACTGCCTGGCGGCGGAGAAGATCGCCGCAAAGTGCCAGGTGCCGCTTCTCTATCGATTCGAACTCATGGGCACGTCCGAGGACGTCGACCGGGTCAAGCAAGGATTGGAACACTTTTGGAAACGACAGTTGCACCCGCAGCCGTAGCCGATGCCAAGGCAGAATTGCCGGCGGCATTTAAGGGACTGGGCTACCACGAACTCAATGCCATGCTCAACCTTTACGGCCCGGACGGGAAGATCCAGTTCGAGGCCGACCGCGAAGCTGCCCGCCAGTATTTCCTGCAGCACGTTAACAACAACACCGTGTTCTTCCATGACCTGGAAGAAAAACTCGACTACCTGATCAAGAACGACTACTACGAGCGCGAGACGCTCGACCAGTACACGATGAACTTTGTCCGGTCGCTCTACGACCGGGCCTACAAGAAAAAGTTCCGCTTCGAGACGTTCCTGGGCGCGTTCAAGTTCTACACGTCCTACACGCTCAAGACCTTCGACGGCAAGCGTTTCCTGGAGCGCTACGAAGACCGTGTCTGCATGGTGGCCCTCCACCTGGCCAGGGGCGACGAGGAACTGGCGAACCGGCTGGTGGACGAGATCATCGACGGCCGCTTCCAGCCGGCCACGCCCACGTTCCTGAACGCGGGCAAGAAGCAGCGCGGCGAGCTGGTCTCCTGCTTCCTGCTGCGCATCGAAGACAACATGGAGTCGATCGCCCGCGGCATCAACTCCGCCCTGCAGCTGTCCAAGCGCGGCGGCGGCGTCGCGCTGTCGCTGACCAACATCCGCGAGCACGGCGCGCCGATCAAGCAGATCGAGAACCAGTCCTCCGGCGTCATCCCCGTCATGAAGCTGCTCGAAGACAGCTTCTCCTACGCCAACCAGCTCGGCGCCCGCCAGGGTGCCGGCGCGGTGTACCTGCATGCCCATCACCCGGACATCTACCGCTTCCTGGACACGAAGCGCGAGAACGCCGACGAGAAGATCCGGATCAAAACGCTCTCGCTGGGCGTTGTCGTCCCGGACATCACGTTCGAGCTGGCGAAGAAGAACGAGGACATGTACCTGTTCTCCCCGTACGACGTCGAACGCGTCTACGGGGTGCCGTTCTCGGACATCTCCGTCTCGGAGAAGTACTACGAGATGGTCGACGACAGCCGGATCAAGAAGACCAAGATCAGCGCCCGCGAGTTCTTCCAAACGCTGGCCGAGATCCAGTTCGAATCGGGCTACCCGTACATCATGTTCGAGGACACGGTGAACCGCGCGAACCCGATCCACGGCAAGATCATCATGTCCAACCTCTGCTCGGAGATCCTGCAGGTTTCCTCGCCGTCGCTGTACAACGAGGACCTCACCTACGCCGAGATCGGCAAGGACATTTCCTGCAACCTCGGCTCGATGAACATCGCCAAGACGATGGACTCGCCGGACTTCGGCACCTCCATCGAGACCGCGATCCGCGCGCTCACCGCGGTGTCGGACATGTCCTACATCAACTCGGTGCCCTCGATCGCCGAAGGCAACCTGCAGTCGCACGCCATCGGCCTGGGCCAGATGAACCTGCACGGCTACCTGGCCCGCGAGCGGGTCCATTACGGTTCCGAGGAAGGCCTGGACTTCACCAACATCTACTTCTACACGGTGCTGTTCCACGCGCTGCGTGCCTCGAACAAGCTCGCGATCGAACACCGCCAGACCTTCGGCGGCTTCGAGCAGTCCAAGTACGCCTCGGGCGAGTTCTTCGACAAGTACACCGAGCAGGAATGGGTACCGCAGACCGACCGGGTCAAGGAGCTCTTCGCCCACGTGGAGATCCCCGCCCAGGCCGACTGGCGGGAGCTGAAGGCCTCCGTCATGGAGCACGGGATCTACAACCAGAACCTGCAGGCCGTCCCGCCCACCGGTTCGATCTCCTACATCAACAACTCCACGTCCTCGATCCACCCGGTGGCCTCCAAGATCGAGATCCGCAAGGAAGGCAAGCTGGGCCGCGTGTACTACCCGGCCCCGTACCTGACCAACGACAACCTGGAGTACTACCAGGACGCCTACGAAATCGGCTACGAGAAGATCATCGACACCTACGCCGCGGCCACCCAGCACGTGGACCAGGGCCTGTCGCTGACGCTGTTCTTCAAGGACACCGCCACCACCCGCGACATCAACAAGGCGCAGATCTACGCCTGGCGCAAGGGCATCAAGACCATCTACTACATCCGGCTCCGCCAGCTCGCGCTCGAGGGGACCGAGGTAGAGGGCTGCGTCAGCTGCATGCTGTAGCAGACCCGGACAACTGAAAAGTACGACGGCGGGTGCCCGCCCGCCGTCGTACGGGCACCGACGGGAAGCCGGACATCCGGCCACCACCCGCTGGCCCAGCCGGCAGCACCGCGGCCGGCATTCGGGCACTATGGAACAAGACAGACCTTGGGAAGAAGGGGACGCGATGACAGCCGAGAAGGTCAAGCTTCTGCACCACGTGGAAGCGATCAACTGGAACCGGATCGAGGACGAGAAGGACGTTGAGGTCTGGAACCGGCTTTGCAACAACTTCTGGCTGCCCGAAAAGGTCCCGCTGTCCAATGATGTGCAGTCCTGGGGCACGTTGACCGAAGACGAAAAGCTGCTCACCATGCGCGTCTTCACCGGCCTGACCCTGCTGGACACGCTCCAGGGAACAGTCGGCGCCGTCAGCCTGATCCCGGATGCGCTGACTCCGCATGAGGAAGCCGTCTACACGAACATCGCGTTCATGGAGTCGGTGCATGCCAAGAGCTATTCGTCGATCTTCTCCACCTTGTGCTCCACCAAGGAGATCGACGAGGCGTTCCGGTGGTCCACCGAGAACGAGAACCTGCAGAAGAAGGCCCGGATCATCGAGGGCTACTACTACGGCGATGACCCGCTCAAGCGCAAGGTCGCCTCCACGCTGCTGGAGTCCTTCCTGTTCTACTCAGGCTTCTACCTGCCGATGTACTGGTCCTCACGGGCCAAGCTGACCAACACCGCGGACCTGATCCGGCTGATCATCCGCGACGAGGCGGTGCACGGTTACTACATCGGCTACAAGTTCCAGAAGGGCGTCGAGGGGGAGTCCGAGGCGCGCAAGCAGGAGCTGAAGGACTACACCTTCGAGCTGCTCTACGAGCTGTACGAGAACGAGGTGCAGTACACCCACGACCTCTACGACGCCGTCGGCCTGTCCGAGGACGTCAAGAAGTTCCTGAACTACAACGCCAACAAGGCGCTGATGAACCTGGGCTACGAGGCGATGTTCCCGTCCACCGTGACCGACGTGAACCCGGCCATCCTCTCCGCCCTGAGCCCCAACGCGGACGAGAACCACGACTTCTTCTCCGGCTCCGGCTCCTCCTACGTGATCGGCAAGGCCGTCAACACCGAAGACGAAGACTGGGACTTCTAGGTCCTCCTCCCTCCCTCTTTCTTCCATTGGGGGATCGCGGCCGTCCCAGCAAGATGGTCGCCTCCGGGTAATATGAACGGCCTATCTGAGCAACGCTCAGGTAGGCCGTTCCTTTAGCTGCCTTCGGGAACGGCCGGAAGTGACTGGGACAGGCGCGCTTGTAACCGGAACAACCATCGATTCCAACTGTGAGGGGCGGAGAATATCTTGGATCTCTTGGGCGGGATGAGCCGCGACGAACTCCGCGTCTTTTCCTGGTGTGCGGCCGCCGTCTTTGCGCTAGTGGCCGGCGCGTGGCGTCCCCGCAGGCTTCATTGGACTGTTCTTGGTTCCGTCCTCCTCTTCGCGGCCCTTAATGCGGTTGCCGGGATCTACGTCCTGAACCATTTCCGTGATTCACGCTGGTCCACAGGGGGAGAACCGCCGCTGAGCGCTCCGTCGCTTTCCGGGACGCCTGTCGTGGGGGAGTTTCTGGGCCCGCTGGACACCGCTCTTGATGGAGTCGTCGGTGGCGTGAACGAGTTCCTGGCCTTCAGGCATGCGCTTCCCGTAGCGCTCGAGTTCCTTGCCGCGTCCGGCTGGGCCCTGATGGTGGCGTTCCCGCTGGGCATCCTCGCGGCCGGCATCAGTTACTCCGTGGCCAGGCGCCGGACGGCGCAGTTCGACCAGTATCGCGTCACCGTTGACCTGCTCAAAGATGAGCTCGAGCAGATCAAGCGGCAAATATCGGCAGGGGCATCGGTCGACACGGCACGCCCTGCCGGGGACGGGGTCACTGTCGTGCGGCCTGACTAACCCGCTCCGTTGGGCTTAAGTCCGCCCGTGACCCATCATGCAACTCCGGACACGCGGCGTCCCATCTCGGTTTTGGTCAGCCTTCGACTCGTATGTCGGTTTGCAGGTCACGGAGCGAGAGTCGGTCGGTCGCAGTGCGGAAGTCGGTAATCACACTATGCTGCGGATTGAACATTGCTTCCGCCGTGTACTCTGCATCGTCGATGTAAACCATCGAGAGACGAATGCCACCTTCTTGCCGTTCCACGCCCGTGATGCGCTGGTTGTCTTGGTGCCCGCCCCAGATGCGCATGCTGAGGGGATAAAAGAGCTGGATTTCATCAGGAAGCCAGTCCGGTCGTTGGAATCCGATCGTTTCGACTCTGTTGCCGGTCCTGATGACGCGGCCGTCGGAGGGATTGAACGTGATGCTGCCGCCATCGCCTTCGACGCTCCAGCTGTGCTCGCCATCGCTGATGCGGACTTTCGTGCTAACAATGTTTCCTTCGTGGTCGGTCCTGTCCACAACGCCCGACATGGGGTACCGCAGGACCGAATTGCGCACCGCTGACAACAATTCCAGCAATGCTTCGAACTCCTCGCGCCCGCTCACAACCACCTGCTCTCGACCGCAGACGCGGCACGTAAGTATTGAACCGGATAATCCCAACTTAGGCGCTGCGACCCCTTCATGCCAGACGTTGCCCTTGCTAGTTGAAAGCTGGTTCACTCTGGCTCTTTTGGTTCACTTGATCATTTTGATAAAGACGAGGGCAGAGGTGAGTCGCGTTCGATCTGTCAACGATTGGCGCCTTGGCAACCGGTGGAAGAGTTAGGTGCGGGAAAACCTTAACATGAGCATCGACATTGCTTCCGCCCCTAATGTACACCTTTGGGTGTGACGTTCTCGCCTGCCTCCTGATTTCCCATTCGCACGTGGGAGAAAAGGATGCATTTGATCTTGAGCGGTTCTAATTCACCCTCTATTCAAGAGGGTGGTGAAACTGCCCCGGAACCCATTGACACTCGGAAAACCGCAGACGTACGTTGGGCGCACTGTGCGCCTGGCTGGGGGAAGGAACGCAGGGACCGTGGTTCTCTCAACGGACCTGTCGCCATTACGGCATCCAACGGATATCCGTGCAGGACGAGCGAGCAGCCCTCCTGCCACGCCAGGAGTCTCATCATGATCATCAAGAAAACACTGCGCCTGCCCATTTTCATTGCCCTCGCGCTCGTTGCGGGGACCGCGCCGGCCGTTGCAACGCCCCAGGAGGAAGCCCCCACGCCTTGGCCGCCCGAGGACACCGGGGGGCAGTACTTGCCAGTCCCCGACGACTACTACGCTCCTATAGAGTTCGAGGCGTGCGGCACCACCGTCACCATGGAAGCCGGAGACGTCCGGGATGTTCACTACAAGTCCCGGGTGAAGCAGAACGGGTCCACGGTGCTGAAGTTCAAAGGAGATGCCACCGTGGACCTAACCCGTGCCTCGGATGGCGCCTTCATCGACGAACTCGACATTTCCGGATTGGCTTATCAATACATCTCAGCCGATGAGCTGACCGTTGTTGATCTCCTGGGAGGGCGCTCGATTGTGGCAGCAGCGAGCCCTGAAGAAGCCGAATCGATGGCCGAGGAAGGTTTGCCGGAGTTTGCCTACTACACACGGGGGTGGTTAGGTTTCTACAGCCAATTCTCTGAGGACCCCGAGATGATGGAGCCGATCGCTTCGGATATTGTGCTGAACACCACCCGGCATGTGCACGATGTGTGCGAAATGCTCGACGAGGCGGCCTGGGAGTGACGCCACCACCCGCCTCCTAAGGCTACAAAGGAGATGAGACGAGCTCAGGTTGCGCAGGACGCTGCCTTGGCGCCGACGGAGGCAAGGGCACCCAGCCCGACCGCCATTCCCTTGCAGGGACTGCAAGCCAAAACCGGCCTCTTCGAACTGACGGGTTTGGGCTTCTCAGCTCTCTTGTCGACGCCACGCCCAGCCAGAGAATCGGCCGAAAACGCGTTGATCGCGCTGCCGGGTTTGGTCCCGGCCGAGTGCACGGCCGAGATCGCGGCGGTGTAGCCGGCGGGGCCGGAGCCGATGATGATCAGCTGTTCGATGCGGATGTCGGTGCTCACGAAAGTCTCCCCTGATGCTCTAAGTCGGGTTGGTCTAATTGGTGGCCGGGATCAGGGATTCGATCAATCCCTCGATGCGGGTCTTGATCTCGTCGCGGATGGGGCGGACAGCGTCCACACCCTGCCCGGCCGGGTCCTCCAAGACCCAGTCCTCGTAGCGCTTGCCGGGGAAATAGGGGCACTCGTCGCCGCAGCCCATGGTGATCACGACGTCCGACTCCTTCACTGCCTCGGTGGTGAGGACCTTCGGGATCTCGGCGGACATGTCGATGCCGAGTTCGGCCATGGCCTCCACTGCGGCCGGGTTGACCTTGTCAGCGGGCTGGGAGCCGGCGGAGCGGACTTCGATAGCGCCCTCGGACAAGCTGGTCAGGAACGCCGCCGCCATCTGCGAACGCCCTGCGTTGTGGACGCAGACGAAGAGGACGGATGGCTTTTTGGTGGTATTGGTGCTCACGGGTTTCTCCTGTGGTTCGAATGGAATCAATATGGGGCCGGATACTCCGTACATCGACAACCATCAATGCTGCCTCGGTGCAGCGATGGAGCGGGGCGGACAACCAACCAAACCGACCACTCTGTCAATAAATGTGCTGGCGCTCGTCCTGCCCATGAGGTCAGGCGGCGCGCAAGCGTGGCGCGAGATCGCTGATGCGGGTGGAGATGTCGAGGAAGGCGTGTTCGAAAGCGTCCCTGGTGTTCACTCGAAGCGGGTCCGGAACAGACCAGTGAATTCCCTCCAGGTTCGGGAGTTCCTCGTGCGCGTTGTCGCACACAGTGACGATGAAATCGGCACTCGTTGCAACCTCAGCCAGCTGACGCGGCGTCGCGTTCCCGAGGGCGACGCCGTGGCGATGCGCGACGTCGACGGCCCCTTGGGCGACGCGGTCTGCCGGGCGCGTGCCCGCCGACGTCGCAGGGATTTCACTGACGCGCCGCCACAGGGCGGTCGCGAGCTGAGACCGTGCACTGTTGCGCGTGCAGACGAAGAGGACGCGGCGCACGCCGTGTTCACGCCGGGGCGACAGCCACTCCAGCGCCCCGGAGGTGAGTCTGATGTAGCTGCGCCGCTTATCCGCCTCCGAGCGGCGGCGGGTCGCGAGGCCGGCAGCTTCCAAGGTGCGCAGGTGGTGGGACAGCAGGTTGGAGGGGATGCCGAGCTCCGCCTGAAGCTCCGTCGGTGAGTAGTCTCCGAGCGTCAGCAGATCGACAATCCGCAGGCGGGCAGGGTCTGCGAGGGCGGCATGTTTTGCAACTCGCGCCTGAAAGTCCCCGTTTAGCTCAATAGTCATTGATTCAATTTTGACTGAGTTAATTTATTCGGTCAAGCTGGATCTCATGACTTCACAGCAGCCGCCCTTGTGGCGCCGCGCAATCGCCGAGCTGCTCGGGACGGCCCTGCTTGTTTGCATCGTCGTCGGCTCGGGCATTGCCGCGCAACAACTGTCCCCGAACGATGTGGGACTGCAGCTGCTGCAGAACAGTACCGCCACGGTGCTGGGTCTCACGGTGCTGATCCTCATGTTCGGGCCGGTCAGCGGCGCTCACTTCAATCCCATGGTTTCGCTCGCGGACTGGCTTCTGGGCCGGCGCAGCCGCACCGGCTTGACCCTTGCGGAATTGAGTACGTATCTGGTGGCGCAGATGGTCGGCGGGATCGGCGGCAGCGTACTCGCCAACGCCATGTTTGAGGTGGGTACGACCGTCTCGACCAAGGATCGAGCCACTGAGGGAACGTTGCTGGGCGAGGTGGTTGCGACGGCCGGGCTCATTCTGCTGATCTTCTCCCTGGCTGCCACTCGAAGGGGTATCCTTGCGGCTCCCGCTGTGGGTGCGTACATTGGCGCGGCGTACTGGTTCACGTCCTCGACGTCTTTCGCCAACCCTGCGGTAACGGTCGGCCGAATCTTCAGCGACACGTTTGCCGGCATCGCTCCGAGCTCCGTCCCCGGATTCGTGCTGGCGCAGATCATCGGTGCGGCATTGGGTATCGGCCTCCTTGTGCTCCTCTTCCCTGCGGCGTCGCGCATGGCCGACGACGTTGTTGTCCCGCACTCTTCCCAGAAGGACGGATCCTGACCCTCAGAGCATGAGTTGCGCGCCCGCCGGAATCGGCCTCCGGCGAATCGTGCGTTTGCGATCTCACCGAACCCTTGGACCTCGGCCAGCCCACCGTCTCCCACCACCTGAAAATCCTGGTGGATGCCGGCCTGCTAAACCGCGAAAAGCGGGGAACCTGGGCCTACTACTCGCTGGCACCCGGAGCCCTGGACAAAGCCGCGGGCATCCTGACCGACCTCTGAGCGCCACAGTAGCGTGCCCACGGCTGGGTCAGGGGTCCGTCTGAATCGGCAGGACCATGCCGGCACCGCCGTCGACGGTGACGCGTTGGCCTGTCCGAAGCAGCAGGGTCGCGTCTCCCGTTCCGACAACAGCCGGTATGCCGAATTCCCGGGCGACCAGAGAGGCGTGAGCCGCCAGGGTGCCGCCATCCGTGACGACCGCTGCCGCACGGGCGAAGAGGGGTGTCCACGCGGGCGCCGTCGACTTAGCGACCAGTACCTCGCCGTCGAGGAAGGTGTCGAAGTCCTCCGGCCCATGCATGACACGGACGATAGCTGTGATCCGGCCAATGCTCGCCGGCTGGCCTACGATGGCCCCTTCCGGCAGGTGAGGAGAACTTCTTGCTGCTTCCACTGCGCGGGCGATCGGATCGCCGATGAACTTGCCGGGATCGCCCAAGGTCAGCGGTGCAACGAGTTTCCGCTGCCGTTGCCAAGCGCCGCGTCGGCTGGCCACGGGCGGCCGCGCACCCGCAGACGGTCGGGTGACCTCATCCAACCTCAGGAAATGCAGGTACGATGCGTCTTCGATGATGCCGCTGGCGACCGACAGTTCGCCGAGGCGGCGGGCGCAGCGGCGTAGCACCGGCCATCCCAGGCTTAGGTCGCGAGACTGTTCTTCCCGCAGAACCGCGTAGTGTTGGGCCACTTCAACGAGGGCATTGAAACGTGCGAGTACTTTTGGTTGATCCTGGAGTGCCTTGCGTGCTGTTGCTTCGGTCTGGGCACGCTGAACGCGAAGAGCTTTGGTCTTCCCGGTAGCCGGCAGTTGTTCAACGCTCCGGTGCTGGGGCATTGCTTCTCCGGCGGTGGGGTGGTACCAGTCCAGGGAGTAGACCGCGTGGGGAACCTGTGCTGATGCGGTCCCCGCCAGACCGCGAAGGAGCGCCTGATGTCCGGTTTCTCCTGCCGCCGTTCCGTGCAGAGGCGCGGCCAGATGCTTCTGCCAGAACCGGGCGAGTGCGGTTTCCATCTTCCAAGCAGATCCGCCGACGACGGCAAGTGACCAAAGATAGATTCCGGCCCGGCGGCACAGGGCATCCACGAGTTCGACAATCCCGGCTCGGGATGCTGAATCGACCTCCTGTTCAGCTTTCCGCACGAGCTCGCGGTAATCGGGCAGCAGCTGGTTGCGCCACCGCAGTTCCAGGCCATGGAGAACTGCGTGATGCGCTGCGGCAGGATTGGTGGAGACGCGGATGAGAGTGTTGAACAGGAACCAGGGTGCCCGGCCGTGGCTGTCGAAAATTGCTTGTGCGAGAAGCCTTAGCGACGGCACCGGCGGGGAGTTGTAGTACCACCCGTTGACGGAGGCATATCGGAAAGGCACCCGCACGCGGGCGTCGGCCTGCATGCCGTCAAGGTATCCGGACTCAATCCGGGGCAGGAGCCAGTCCTGGAACAGCGGCGTCATCGGTTCCGGCAGCCATTCACCGAGGCGGAAGTTTCGTGACCACAGGCCTTTGCCTGGCGCCACCCAATCGACAACCTCCGGCATGGCCGTCATGGGGCGGGCCTGCAGAAGGAACAGCACGCCCGCCGGGTCGATGACCCATTCAATGTCCTGCGGGACTCCGGCACGGGCCGCGACATTGCGGGCCAGCTCCGCTACTTCCCGTGCCTGAACTCGAGTGAGGGTGCCGGCGTTCCGCGTACAGACGGCGTCCTGAGCCCGGACAGTCCATTGTTCCCCGACGGCGTCGCCGGCCACGAGGGATTCCCCGAGTCCTTGGACGGCAGTGATGATGGTTTCGTCTCTCTCCCCGGTGAGGGGATTGGAGGTGAACGCGACGCCGGCGGCCAGCGGCTGGACCATCTGTTGAACGAGCACCGCCATGGAAGCGGCCGCCGGTTGTGGCTGACCTGACGCTCCGCGTGCTGACTCATATGCCGCCACCCTATAGTGCGCAGCGGACGCCAGGCAGCGCCTGATTGCACCCTCGAGATCATCCCGTGCGACGTTGAGGTACGTCTCGTAAAGGCCCGCATACGAGGCGCCGGGCAGGTCCTCGGCAGGCGCGGAGGACCTGACCGCAAAGGGCCCCGGACCAATCAGGTCGGCGGCGTCCTGCAAGGCGTTGGCGATGTCGTTCCGGTCGGAGGCCTCTGAGGTAACCACGAAGCCCGGCGGAACATTAATCCCTCCGCCGAGAGGGCATCGAGCACGGCCGCTTTGGTGCCCAGCACTGCCGGCCCCGCGCTGACTGCACCAAGCCGCGGAAACGTTTCGTTGATGCCCATCATCGGCCTTCTCCATGAGCCCCTCATCTTGGTTATTCTCGGTCTGCTTCTTCGTCGTCGTCACGGAGTTCTTCGAAGACCTCGAATGGCGACTCGACATCTCCCCTCCATGCCTCGATGCCTTCGCGGACGGCAAGGGCTGCAACCACCAGAGCCGCGATCGAATCTGCCCAGGTCCACCCGAACAAGGTGTTCAGAAGTAGACCAATCAGCACAGTCCCGGACAAGTAGATGCAGAGCAATAGTTGTTTGGCATCTGCCTGAACGCTCTTCGAGTTCAACTCACGCCCGGTCCGGAACTCGAACCACGCGAGCACGGGCATCACGATGAGACTCAGTGAAGCGATACCGATGCCGAGGGGGCTGTGCTCGACCTTTTCGATGCCCGAAAGAGCCAATACTGCGTCTATGGTGACGTAGGCCGCTAAGGCGAAAAAGGCAATCCCGATTGCGCGGACAGTCACTTTCTCCCAACGTTCGGGATCTTTGCGTGTGAACTGCCAGGCGACCGCTGCCGCGGAGAGAACCTCGATGATGGAATCGAGGCCGAAGCCGATGAGCGCGGCAGACGAAGCCATGGAGCCGGCCCAGATCGCGACAATGGCTTCGATCACGTTGTACGTGATGGTGGAAGCGACAATGAGTCGCACACGGCGGTGCAGTACTAAACGCCGCTCGGCAGAGAGCGCAGTTGGTGCTGTCATCGGGACCCCTCGCAGCACCCGGGCAGCGGGCATGCCGGGTCGGCGCAGGGTTTGTTTTCGTCCACCATCAGTGTCACTTCAACGAGGGCCCGTAGAGCGTTCGCCAGGTGGGGGTCGGCGATCTCGTACCGGGTTTGCCGACCTTCAGGTTCGGCAATGACGATGCCGCAATCACGAAGGCACGTCAGGTGATTGGAAACATTCGAACGCGTCAAGTTCAGGCTGCGCGCGAGGACGGCAGGGTAGCTTGGCCCCTTGAGCAGGGACATGAGGATGGATGCTCGGCTTGAATCGGCCATGGCCCGCCCAAGGCGATTCATGACATCCAGCCTCGAAGTTATAGTCAGCATGGACTGACTATACAGTTGTTGCTGAACTATCGCACAACCAAAAGGGGTGCCTCTGCTCGGATGGGCAATAACTCGAAGAATCTGGTGCGGGAAATAACCTTAATTCGGGCATAGACATCGCTTCCGCCCCTAATACTCACCTATGGATGTGACGTTATCGCCTGCCTCCTGATATCCCATTCGCAACTGGGAGAAACGGTGCATTTCTTTTTGCACGGTTTTATACACCCTTAATGAGAAAGGGTAGTGGGACTGCGTCAGAACTCGTTGACAGTCGCAGAACCGCAGGCGTAGGTTGACCGCACTGTGCGCCTGGCTGGGGGAGGAACGCAGGGACCGTGGTTCACTCAACGGACCTGTCGCCACTACGGCATCCAACGCATCTCCCTGCAGGATGAGCGAGAAGCCTCCTGCCCGCCCAGGAGCCCCATCATGATCACCAAGAAGACACTGCGCCTGCCCATTTTCATTGCTCTTGCCCTCGCCGCGGGGACCGCGCCGGCCATTGCAACGCCCCAGGAGGAAACCCCCGCCCCTTGGCCGCCCGAGGACACCGGGGGGCACTACCTGCCCGTCCCCGACGATTACTACGCTCCAATAGAGATTGAGGTGTGCGGCACGACCGTCACCCTGGAAGCTGGAGACGTCCGGGATGTCCACTACAAGGCCTGGGTAAAAGAGAACGGGTCAACGGTGGTGAAGTTCCGGGGCGGGTCCACCGTGGACCTGACGCGCGCCTCGGACGATGCCTTCATCGATGAACTCGACGTCTCCGGTCGGATGGTTCAACATTTCTCGGCCGATCGGCTGACCGTCACGGATTCACTCAGGGGTCCCTCGATCATTTACCCCTTAAGCGACGTTGACGCCGCGGCTCTGGCCGAAGAAGGCTTCCCGGAGTTTTTCTATTATGACCGGGGGTGGCTGAGTATTCAGGCCCACCTGTCCGAGGACCCCGAAGAAGAGCCAACATCGGTGGATATCCTGCTGAACACCACGCGGCACGTGCACGATCTGTGCGAAATGCTCGACGAGGCGGCCGGGAAGTAATACGTTCTCCTCCCCGGGCCGGGGAGGAGGAACCGAGGACGGCGCCTTAGAGGGCGTCAGTCGTGCCAGCTGCGGGGACGCGAGGCGGCGCTCTTAGTCCTGTCGCTTGGCGTAGTCACTGTATCCGTGCCAATCAAGGACCACGCACTGCTCATCGCCTACGACCCAGGCATCGTGACCGGGCGGAACCGACATAAGGTCGCCGACAGCGAACTCGTTTTCCTCGCCGTCGTCCATGACGATCTTGAGTCGTCCGGACAACACATAGCCGGTATGGGCCACCTGACAGCTGTCCGTCTTAGCGATGGGTTTCACGTGCTTGGACCACTGCCAACCGGGTTCGAAAACCGCTCGCCCGACGGGGCCTGACTCGAGATTGATCAGATCCAGCTTCCCCTTACCGTCCTCGAAAGGCCGGGTTTCTTCGGGCTCGTCCAGACTCTTGCGGATCATGGGTGACATGAGGGTCTCCTTTGAACCAACCTGCCCTGCACACACAAGTGTGGCAGCACGCCGGGAACAGGGTCAACGCGTGTCGGCATGGCCAGGGGCCGTCACCAACCGCCGCGCGTCGGCGTATGTCCCTGTCGGGCGTCATCGGGCATCGCCATTTCGGCCCGCAGGCCCAAGAGCCGGATGGGACGACCCCCTTCGATTCCGGCTGCGAGGTCCAGGGCCCGCGCGAGGATTTCGTTCCGGTCGAATGTCTCGGGGATCTTCCTAGCGTGGGTCTTGGTGAAGAAGGGTGCGTACCGGACCTTCAGCGTCAGCCCGACAACGGGCCGTCCCTCGGCCACAACGTCCTCAAGGACCCGCGCTGTCAGCTCCCTTACGGCGCCGTCGACCTCGGCGGGCTCAGTCAGGTCCCGCTGGAAGGTGGTCTCCCGGCTGTGCCCCCGGGCAACCCACGGGGTGTCGTCCACGACGCTGGCGCCGTCCCCGCGTCCGAGTTCCGCGTACCAGGGCCCCATCTTAGGGCCGAACTCCGGCACCAGCTCTTGGGGGTCGGACGCGGCGAGCTCGGCAACGGTGTTAATGCCGAGCTTGGCCAGCCGGCCCGACACCTTGGTGCCGACGCCCCACAGGTCCTTGGTGGGCCGGCCGCCCATGACGTCAAGCCAGTTCCCGGCGGTGAGACGAAAGACGCCGGCGGGCTTGCCGAAACCGGTGGCGACCTTGGCGCGGACCAGAGTGTCGCCGATGCCCACGCTGCAATGCAGCTGCGTTCGCTCCAGTACGGCGGCCTGCACCTGCCGGGCGTAGGCTTCCGGATTCTCTGTCTCGACGCCGACAAAGGCTTCATCCCAGCCCAGCACCTGCACGGTGGCGCCTGGCTGCGCTCGCAGCGTATCCATCACCGCTTCTGACGCCGCGAGGTACGCCTCGTGATCGACGGGGAGGATGACGGCGTCGGGCACTTTCCGTGCCGCCGTGCGCAAGGGCATTCCCGAACCCACGCCGAACGCCCGGGCTTCGTAGGATGCGGTCGACACCACAGCCCGTTCCGTGGGGTCGCCCCGGCCGCCGACAATGATCGGTTTGCCCGCAAGCTCCGGCCGTCGGAGCACTTCGACCGCAGCGATGAACTGGTCGAGATCGACGTGCAGCACCCACGGGATTCCGCTCACGCCACCAGTCTGCCCTAAACGCCCTTGGCAAGCATCGGCCCGCCACCGGTATGGCCGTCTCCTTGGCCTTCTCCCTTGTCATCGGTTACGGCGCCCCAGCAATCTTCAGCCCGCCCAAAGTCCTCGACGTCATCGTCGAATTGCGATGACGGAGGGCGGACCCTCAGCGTGCATGAATCCGCGCGAAAACGGCCCTTGGCATCCGCCGCTGACCGGAGGACGATTAAAGGACCGACACGAAGGAGGTTCGTGATGTGCTACGCCTCGAATAGGGATTCCCGCTGGGGCTTCCGCAAGGAAGCCGCGACCACGCCGGAAACCCGCCGCGAAGACAAGGACACCGGGCGCGAAACCTGGACGAAGACTGATGACTCCGAAGTGATTGCCTTTCTGGACAAGTCAACAGTGGAAGAGCCAGCCAGCGACCGGACCACGTAGCCGAAACCGTACGGGACAAGTGAAGCCCCGCAGTAACTCTGCGGGGCTTCACTGCGCCTACTGGCTCGGCGATTCATCCGGGTCGAAATCCTCCAGCGGGGCTCCCAGCCGGTCGTCCGCCATCCCGCCCTCGAGCGGATCGGACAGGGTCTCGTCCACGGGACGCTCGGAGTCCGTATCGATCCCGGCGTCCACCAGTTCCGGCGGCACCGCGTCGGCGCCCTCATCCGGGATGACTGGGTCTTCACCCTGGATGTTCAGTTCGGGATCCGGCAGGGTCTGTTCGTCCTCCGGGCGGTTCTGCTCGCTCATTGCAGCCTCCTTCGATCGTGATCCACCTTGCGTTGAGATTGCCACCGTAACCCGGACGAGCCCTGAGGGAAACAGGCAGGGCAGCCGGAAAAGCGGCCGGTGCGTGCTTACCGCCCGAAGCCGGACCGCCGGCGTTGCGGAAACGGGACGAGGTCCAGGTCCTTGGCGGCAACCACCTCGGCCCCTCCTGCCCGCGCCCTGGCCTGTTCCTCGAGCGGGGCCAGGTTGGGATAGCGCGAGGAGAAATGGGTCAGCACCAGCGTGCCCACACCGCCGCCGGCGGCGAGTCCGCCGGCCTGACCGGCGGTGAGGTGGCGGTGCCGGACGGCAAGAGCCCCGTCGTCGTCGCTGAAGGTGGACTCGGCCACGAGCAGGTCGGCGCCGTCGGCCAGTTCCTCCGCCCCGGCGCAGACCGCGGTGTCCATTACGAAGGCGAAGCGCTGTCCCGGGCGGGCCACGCTGACATCCTGCAGCCGCACCCCCTTCCAGGTTTCTTCCCGCTGCAGGCGGCCCACGTCGGGGCCGGAAATCCCGGCGGCAGCCAGCCGGTCGGGCAGCAGGGTGCGGTCGTCGGGTTCGACCAGCCGGTAGCCGTAGGCCTCGATCCGGTGGTCCAGGGGTCGCACCTCGAGGCCGTCCGCGATGGCCCCGGCGCCGCCGTGCGGGTGCAGGCGCAGGTCAAGTCCCGGGGAGGCGAGTGAGACCAGGGCCCGGACCACATCAGCACCGGAGGCCGGGTAGTGCAGATGAACCGGATGCTCAACGCCGTCCAGGACCATGCGCGAGAGCACGCCGGGCAATCCGTAGCAGTGGTCGCCGTGCACATGCGTCAGACAGATACGCGTGATCCGGCTGGCCGAAACTCCGGCGAGGATCATTTGCCGCTGCGTTCCCTCACCCGGGTCGAACAGCACTCCCTCGCCGTCCCAGCGCAGCAGGTAGCCGTTGTGGTTGCGGCTCCGGGTAGGAACCTGCGAGGCGGTGCCCAGGACGACAAATTCGCGCATGCGGCCGAGTCTGCCATCGCGGATGCGCCGGCGGCCACCGCTGAAGCGCGCCGGCGCGGCCGGACGGGGAACCTGCGATCGGCGCATGAACGACGGCGACGCATTGCTGGCTCGCAACGGGGCTGGGAAAATGTCAGGAAAAGCCCGGTGGCCGAGCATCGGGCCCAAGTCGTACCGGAGGCGGTGTCTGACGAGTGAACAGCAGGGCAGCGGGTGACAACGGCCGGCGGCTGGAACGCGCCGCGGAGCTGCGGGCGTCACGCGAACGCGGGCCGGCCGACGCGGAGGAAGAGGAGCGGGCGGAGGCCGAAGAGGAGAAGCACCGGAAAATCCGGGAGCTGGACACCTCCCGGCGCGCGGACTACCTGATCCGGGATGCCATGGCCCGCGGGGATTTCGATGACCTGAAATACGCCGGAAAACCGATACCCAACCTGGGCAACGGGTATGACCCCGACTGGTGGCTTAAGGGGCTGATCGAGCGCGAGAACCTTACGGGGCTGGGCCCCGAAGCCCTGCTGCTGCGGACCGAGGACGCCGAGCTGGACGGACGCCTGGACCAGCAGATCTCTGACCGGCGGGTGCGCGAAATCCTGGAGGACTTCAACGCCCGGGTGGTCAACGCGCGGCGACAGTTACAGGGCGGCCCGCCGGTGATCACCAAGACCCGGGACGTGGAGTATGAACTGGAACGCTGGCGGGAACGCCGGGCGGCCAGGGCGGCCGCGGCGGCACGCGAGGAACCGGAGCCCGAGCCCAAGCGGCCATGGTGGCGCCGGATGTGGGACGTGACCGAATAGCCGGGCGCTACTTCCGCTGGGCGGCCGGTGTCCGGCGCAGGGCGGCCAGCTCCCTCTTCACCTGCCGCTTGGCGACAGGGCGAAATCCCGCCGCCACATAACGGTCGCGCACGGCGCGCTCGGAACGGAAGATTGCCCAGCCCCGCTTGAGCAGGAACGGCAGTGGCTTGCGGTGCTCCCGCAGGTCGCGCACCAGGCGGCGCACCGCCGTCGTGATGGGGGAGACCCTGATGAAGACGGGGTCAACCTCCGCCCCGAGGCCGCGCAGCCGACCGAGCACGGCGTCGGCGAAGATCCCCTCGGCAATCACCGGCCCCTCCGAGAGTTCCACGGTGCGGTGCCCGCTGTAGCTGGAGGTGGCGATGGAGTAGTTGGGGATCCGGGTGCTGCCGGTCTCCAGCAGGTCCATTATGGCGCCGGCCGCGGCGCCGCTGTTCCAGGTGTCGGCATGGTCCCAGTCGATTTCCCCGTACGGGGTGAGCGGCATGGGGGACGCGCCGGTGTGCTCGCTGATCTCCCGGTAAAACGCGTCGAGCTCCACATGCGGACGGCCGAACCGCGCTGCCAGGTAGGACTTACCGGAGCCGGAGACGCCGCCGAGCAGCACGAGCGGTGTTTGGGGAGAAGTCACATGGCTATTATTCCGTGTCCGGCACGGTGACAAGGTCCTCGAATGCCCGGCCCCGGCGCGGACGGCACTTTATGGCCCCGGGCCGTAAAATGGCAGGGGCATCCGCCGCGACCGGCGGCGCGGATCAGCAGGTTCAGGAAGCAGGCATCACTTTGGAGCAGTCGGCGCAGGGCCCTGGCGGGCTCGACTGGGTCCGCCAGCCGGAGTCGTTCGGCGCGGAGGCGGACCTGCAGTTTGGTCTGGCATTGCTGGCCGCGGCCAAGCAGGGACGGCTCGGCCCTACCATGCGCGTGTACCGTCCGGCACCGACGGTGGCGTTCGGGCAGCGGGACGCGCATCTGCCCGGCTTTCCGGAGGCGGCCCGCCGCTGCCGCGAACGTGGATTCGAACCGCTGGTGCGCAAGGCGGGCGGCCGCGCCGCGGCCTACCACGAAGGCTGCCTGGTGCTGGACCATGTGGAACCGCTGGCCGATGCCATTGCCGGCGCGAAAAAGCGTTTCGGCCGGTTCGGGGAGCTGATCGCCGGCGGCTTGCGGGCCACCGGGCTGCAGGTCGGCGTGGGCGAAATCCCGGGGGAGTACTGCCCGGGCGAGTTCAGCATCCACGGCGCGTACCCGGTCGAGCCCCTGC
This sequence comes from Arthrobacter sp. B0316-1-20, assembly GCF_059091865.1. Lineage (NCBI taxonomy): Bacteria > Bacillati > Actinomycetota > Actinomycetes > Micrococcales > Micrococcaceae > Arthrobacter > Arthrobacter sp. B0316-1-20. Next base: position 413,087 of record NZ_JBNHHC010000003.1, read on the forward strand.
GCCGGATCAAGCTGGTGGGCACCGCGCAGCGGGTCGTGGCCGGTGCCTGGCTGTTTTCCTCCGTCGTGGTGGTGGAGGATGCGGCACCGCTGCGCGAGGTCCTCACGGCCAGTTACGACGCACTCGGCCTGGACTGGGATCCGGCAACGGCCGGCGCGGCCGAGGACCTGCTGCCCGGCCTCGGCGTGGGCTCGGTGGAGCGGGCGCTGCGGGCGGCGTACGCCGGCTACGCCGACGTGGCGGACGGGGCGTTTCCCGACCTGCTGGCCCGCGTGCAGGTCCCGGAACCGGCCCCGTTGTAGTCGACGCCCGGCCCGCCTAGTCTGGAGGGGACTTCGAGTCCCGGCAGCGGAGGCACACCATGGACGGGCCAGCGCAGCACGGTCCGGATACCCTCGACGACGCACTGGGCCGGCCCCTGCGGGATCTGCGGATCTCCGTCACCGACCGGTGCAACTTCCGCTGCGTGTACTGCATGCCCAGGGAAGTGTTCGGCCGCGACTTCGTGTTCCTGCCCAAGGACCAGCTGCTGACCTTCGACGAAATCGTCCGGGTGGCCCGGATCGCCGCCGCCGAAGGGGTGGAGAAGCTGCGGCTGACCGGCGGCGAACCGCTGCTGCGGCGGGGAATCGAGGACCTGGTCGCCGGGCTGGCCGGGCTCCGCACGCCCGAAGGCCGTCCGCTGGACCTGGCGATGACGACCAACGGCTCGGCGCTGGCCCGCAAGGCCGAGGCGCTCAAGGCGGCCGGGCTGTCCCGGGTGACCGTCTCGCTGGATTCGGTTGACGACGCCACCTTCCGCGCAATGAACGACGTCGACTATCCCGTCGCCGCGGTGCTGGAGGCCATCGAGGCCGCGGCCGCGGTCGGGCTGGGCCCGGTCAAGGTCAACATGGTGGTCAAGCGCGGCCAGAACGACGGCGGCGTCCCGGCCATGGCGCGCCACTTCCACGGCACACCCCACATCGTCCGGTTCATCGAGTACATGGACGTGGGCACGACCAACGGCTGGAACCTGGCGCAGGTCGTCCCGTCGGCTGAGATCGTGCGGCGGATCGATGCCGACCTGCCCCTGGAACCGCTGGCACCCCGGTACCCCGGCGAGACGGCCACACGCTTCAGGTACCGCGACGGCGGCGGCGAAATCGGGACCATCTCCAGCGTCACGCAGGCGTTCTGCCACGGCTGCACCCGCGCCCGGCTGAGCACCGACGGGAAGCTGTTCACCTGCCTGTTCGGCACCGGCGGAACGGATCTGCGCGCCCTGCTGCGCGGCGGCGCGGACGACGGCGAACTGACGCGCGTGCTGTCCGGCGTCTGGCGGGGCCGCTCGGACCGCTACTCGGAACTGCGCAGCGCCGAGACCGCGGGCGTGGCCGCCGGAAACGAGACCGGTCCGGCGCCGCGCGAGGCGCCCCCGGCCACCGGTTGGCCAGGGCAAAGGGTCGAGATGCACTACATCGGCGGCTGATCGGTCGGCCGCACCGCAGCCGCGCGTGGAACCGATGGCGCCACCGCCGGCAAGCCGGATCCGGCCCCGGACAGCACACCGCCCGCACCCGAACCGGAATACGGTCGGGCGCGGGCGGTGCGGGACTGGGCCCGGACTTACTCAGTGGCCGCGGGCAATCCACTCGTCGAGCTGCGGCGCTTCGGCGCCGATGCTGGTGGAATCGCCGTGACCGGTCTTCACCGTGGTCTCGGCCGGCAGCGTCAGCAGCCTGCCCTTGATCGACTCGATGATCGTTTCGAAGCTGGAATAGCTGCGGCCGGTGGCTCCCGGACCGCCGTTGAACAACGTGTCCCCGCTGAACAGCACGTTCTGCGATGCCAGGTGGAAGCAGACCGATCCGGGGGAGTGGCCCGGAGTGTGGATGGCCTGCAGCCGCGCCCCCGCGATCTCGAAGGTGTCGCCGTCCTCGATCGCGTGGTCGGGTGCGCTGTCCGGGAAGACGGCGTCCCAGAGCATCCGGTCGGCGTCGTGCAGGTAAACCGGTGCCTTCACCAGGTCCCGGAATTCACCGACGGCGCGGATGTGGTCGTCGTGACCGTGCGTGAGCAGGATGGCCTTCACCGTCCGGGAGCCGACGGCGTTGGCAATGGCCTGCGGATCATGTGCCGGGTCGATGACGATGACCTCGGTGGCGTCGCCGACGATCCACACATTGTTGTCCACGTCCCAGGTGCCGCCGTCCAGCGAGAACGTGCCCGAGGTGACCAGGTTTTCGATTGCGGCGCTCATGCGACCTCCACCACCGAACGCAGCACCTTGCCCTCGTGCATCTTGTCGAACGCGGCCTCAACCTCGTCGAGCTTGATCCGCTCGGTGACGAAGGCGTCCAGGTCCAGGTTGCCCTGCTTGTAGTGGCTGACCAGCATCGGGAAGTCGCGGGACGGCAGGCAATCGCCGTACCAGGAGGACTTCAGCGAGCCGCCGCGGCCGAACACGTCCAGCAGCGGCAGTTCGATCTTCATGTCCGGCGTGGGGACTCCCACCAGGACCACGCGCCCGGCCAGGTCGCGGGCGTAGAACGCCTGCTTGTAGGTTTCCGGACGTCCAACCGCTTCAATCACGACGTCGGCGCCGTTGCCGCCGGTGAGCGCCCGGATGGCCTCCACCGGGTCCTGTTGCTTCGAGTTGATCCCGTGCGTGGCACCCAGCGACTTGGCCAGCTCCACCTTGTTGTCATCGATGTCGACGGCGATGATCGTGGTGGCGCCGGCCAGCTTGGCGCCGGCGATGGCGGCGATGCCCACGCCGCCGCAGCCGATCACGGCCACGGATTCGCCGCGCTTGACCTCGCCGGTGTTGATCGCCGCGCCGATGCCGGCCATGACGCCGCAGCCGAGCAGTCCGACCGCCGCCGGGTCGACGTCGTCGTCCACCTTGGTGCACTGGCCGGCGGCCACCAGGGTCTTCTCGGCAAAGGCACCGATGCCCAGGGCGGGGGAGAGCTCGGTGCCGTCCTCGAGGGTCATCTTCTGGGTGGCGTTGTGCGTGTTGAAGCAGTACTGGGCTTCACCGCGCCGGCAGGCCCGGCACTCGCCGCACACTGCGCGCCAGTTCAGGATGACGCGGTCGCCGGGCTCAAGATCGGTCACGTCGGGGCCGACGGCGCTGACCACGCCGGTGGCTTCGTGGCCGAGCAGGAACGGGAAGTCGTCGTTGATCCCGCCCTGCTTGTAGTGCAGATCGGTATGGCAGACGCCGCAGGTGAGGATGTCCACCAGCGCCTCGCCCGGGCCCGGATCGGGAACCAGGATGGTTTCGATGGAGACCGGAGCATTCTTTTCCAGGGCCACTACTGCCCGAACCTTGTGAACCATGCGGGAGTGATTCCTTCCTAGCGAAGTCTGGCGAGGCCGTCGTCGGCCGTCCTGCCCCATCCTAGGAACAAAACAGGGGCGCCACAATTTCCAAAACGATTGTTATGGAAACTGCGGCGCCCCGTGGCCCGCGGTCCGGATTCCGCCGGTGGAGCCTGCCGCTGCTAGACGCCCAGGCGTTCCTTGACCAGGGAGAGCGGCGGGTTCGTGGCGCTGCTGCCATCCGGGAAGAGCAGGGTGGGAACCGTCTGGTTTCCGTCGTTGAGCTTCTCGACGAGCTCCGCGGTGCCGGGGACCTCTTCGATATTAATCTCGGTGTAGCCGATGCCCTGCGCATCGAACTGGGTCTTCAGGCGGCGGCAGTACCCGCACCAGGTGGTGGAGAACATGGTGACGGTTCCGGCAGCAGGTGTGTAATCCAAGATGGCTCCTTCTGGTCTGAAAGCTTGTGTACATGTCAACGTCGCACCGGGCGCGGTCATTCCCGGCGCCGGCCGCGGCGGCTGCCGGGCGGGGAGTACCGCCGGGGTGCGAGGCCGTTTCGGGCCGCGCGCCGGGCTTCCGCCGCGCGGCTGGACCATAATGGAGGCATGTGCGGCAGATACGTCATGGCCCGGAGCACCGGCGACCTGGTGGCTTCCTTCGACGTCGATGAGTCCTATGTCGAAGAGATCCAGCCTTCCTACAACGTGGCTCCGACCGACGAGGTCCCCTTGATCATCGACCGCAAGCAGGCCGACGGCGAGGGAGTGTCCAGGAAACTCATCCTGGCGCGGTGGGGCCTCGTGCCGCCGTGGGCCAAGGACCCCCGCTCCGGCGCCCGCCTGATCAACGCGCGGATGGAGACCGTGACGGAGAAACCCTCGTTCCGAAAGGCGGCGGCCAGGAAGCGCGGATTGCTTGTTGCCGACGGGTATTTCGAATGGCAGAAGACCGAGGACGGCAAGATCCCGACCTACCTGCACGGCGCAGGCGACGAGGCGCTGGCTTTCGCGGCTTTGTTCGAGAACTGGCCCGACCCGGCCCTGCCCGAAGACCACCCGGAGAAGTGGCTGCGCACCTGCACCATCATCACCACCCAGGCGGCCGATGCGCTCGGGCATATCCATGACCGGACACCGCTGATCGTTCCGCCCGGCCTCTATGCGGACTGGCTGGATCCGGAAACAACATCCGAGGCCGACGTGCGGCAGCTGCTGGAGGCCATGCCCGAACCGCATCTTGTCCCGCGGCGGGTCAGTTCGAAGGTGAACAACGTGCGCAACAACGGGCCCGACCTCATCGACGAGGCAGCATGAGCGCCGTCGGGCGGCCCGGAAGCGGGGATCGTTCCCTGAGCGGTGTCCCCGCAGCCATTGTGCGCCGGCCCCGGCTGCCGGAAGCTGGGATGGAGTAGCCGCACCCGCGGCGCCACGGCGGGAACCAGGGGAGGAAGCCAATGTCCGGACGGTACGTGGCCAGTTCGACGGCGACCATTGCGGCGCCGCCGGACCGTGTCTGGTCCGTGATCACGGACCCCGAGGCCATCAGGGGATTCATGTTCGGCACCGACGTGCAGACCGATTGGAGCGTTGGCGGGCCCATCCGTTGGCGGGGCGAGTGGGAGGGCGAGGCGTACGAGGACAAGGGCCAGGTGCTGGAGTTCGAACCCGGACGGCGGCTGGTCGTCACGCATTTCAGCCCGCTGTCCGGCCGGGAGGACTTGCCCGAGAACTACCACCGTCTCGTCTGGACGCTGGAGGAAGTTCCGGGCGGCACGGAGTTCACGCTGTCGCAGGACAACAACGAGACCGCCGAGGCGGCGGAACACTCCAAGCTGATGTGGGACAAGCTGGTCGGCGACGTGAAGTACCTCGCCGAGCACGACGGCTAGGCTCCTTGGCCGCCGCACGGCACGCACCTGGCCGTCCTACCTGCACGGTAGGCCGTGCTGCTGCACTTAGCCGCAGTGCGGCCGCGCGCTGAGCCGACGTCGGCGGGAGGCCCGATTTTGTCAGTGCCCGAACCTAGGCTTGATCTTGGATTCGAATACATATTCGAATAGAATAAGAGGGTCAAGTTCTTCGGCGGGCGTGTTGGCAGGGGCGCTCGCCGGGGATTATGACCCGTTGTCCAGATGAAAGGCGACTGGGACATGGGTGTTTTCAGCGAAGCAGTTGACGTTGTGTGTTCCCCTGCCGGACAGCCGCTCCGGCTGCGCTGGCAGGGCAGGAGCTACCGCATCGTCGCGGAACCGGTGCGTTGGTACGAACGCCGCAAATGGTGGGCGGAGGAACTGCGTGCGGAACGGGGCCGGGGCGCGGGACTGGTGGACCATGAGATCTGGCGGGTGCAGGCGCGGCTGAACGGCCGGTCGCAGATCCGCACCCTGGACCTTTCCCATCAGGTGGATACCGGACGCTGGCGCCTGATCCGCGTCCATGATGCCGTCCGGGAGCTGAGCGCCTGACCGCACCACGGTACCCGCCGGCCTTTCTGTCAGCCCCCGGTTCGCCCCGGCAGTCCGCCGGATGCCGATCCCGAGACCCGACCGTTGTTTGGAATGTCCATGAGCTTTACCCACCTGCACGTATCCACGGCGTACAGTGCCCACTACGGTGTCTCCTGGCCGGAGGAACTGGCCGCTGCGGCCGCTTCCTTCGGAGCCGACGCCTTGGCCTGCACCGACCGGGACGGTCTCTACGGCACGGTCAAGCACCTGAAGGCATGCCTGGCGACGGGGATGGATCCGATAGTCGGCGTGGACCTGGCCGTCCAAGACGGCGGCGGTCGGGACACCGGCCGCGTTGTGGTGCTGGCCCATGGCGGGAACCAGGGCAGCGGTTACCATGCGCTCTGCCGCCTGGTCTCGGAAGCCCACGCCGGCACGGCTGCCCGCGGGCGTTCCGCCAGCCGCCGGACGCCCGGCGTGACGGTGGATCAACTCGCCCGGCATGCGGGCATTCCGGACGGCGGACCGGCCCTGACGGTGCTGGTGGGTCCTTTTTCCGACGTCGGACAGGCGCTGCGCCGCCGTAGCTACGCCGAAGCCCGCCGGCTGGCCGGACGCTGGCGCAGCGGACTGCCGGCCGGGGCGCTCGCAGTGGAAATTGTCTCCCACCTGAGTGCCCCGGGGGAGAATCTCAGTACCGCCCACGCGGTGCGGATGCTTAACCTGGCCGGGGAGTTGAATCTTCCCGCAGTGCTGACCAACGCCGTGCGCTACTGCGAAGAGGACGGCGCCGCCACTGCAGATGTGCTGGACTCGGCGAGGGCGCTGACAGCCTTGTCCAAGCTGCCGGATCTGCAGCCGAGCGCCCAGGGCTGGTTGAAATCCCCCGACCGGATGCAGGCCCTGGCGCGGGAAATCGTGCAGGCAGCCGGCGGCGGAAGCAAGGACGTCATTCGCCTGCTGGCCACGACGGAAGCGGTGGCCGACCGGTGCCGCATGGATCCTTACCGGGACATGGGGTTCAAGCGCCCGGTGGTCCCCGAAGCCTCCGTCATCGGGATCGACGGGGATCCCGTGGCCGAGCTGGTCCAGCGCTGCGAAACCGGCATCGCCGAACGGTTTGGCGGAATGTCCGGACGGGCGGAGAAGGAACTGCGGGACCGGCTGGCCCATGAGCTGGGCATCATCTCGCGGCTGGGCTTCGCCTCCTACTTCCTGACGGTGGCCGAAGTGTCGCGCATGATCACCGGGATGGGCGTGCGCGCCGCGGCCCGGGGGTCGGGTGCCTCGAGCCTGGTGAACTATCTGCTCTACATCAGCCACGTGAACCCCCTGGACCACGGGCTGATCTTCGAGCGCTTCCTCTCCCAGGACCGTTCCACCCTGCCGGACATCGACATCGATGTGGAAAGTGCAGAGCGGCACAACGTCTACCAAAAAATCTTCGACCGTTTCGGCAGCCAGCGGGTCACCCTGATGAGCATGCAGAACGGTTACCGTGCCCGCGGGGCGGTCCGCGACGCCGGCTTGGCGCTGGGCCTGCCGGAGGAGGAGATTTCGGGCATCGCCAAACAGCTCTGGCGGTTCTCCGCGCGCCAGTTCCGTGAGGCTATGGCGGAGAAGCCGGAGCTGCGCGCGTTTTCCGCCCAGGTGGAGCAGGACCAGCAGCTGGACCTGCTGGTGGATTTGACCGAACGGCTGGACCGGCTGCCCCGGCATATCTCCATGCACCCCTGCGGCGTGATCCTGGGCGACAGCTCGCTGTTGGACCGCACCCCTACCCAGCCAAGCGGGCTGGGTCTGCCGATGAGCCAGTTCGACAAACACGACATGGACCCGATGGGCATGCTCAAGCTGGACGTGCTGGGCGTGCGGATGCAGAGTTCCATCGCCTACGCGCTCAAGGAAATAGCCCGCATACATCCGGGCAAGGACGCCGTGACGGCAGCCGGCCGGCATCCGGTGGGCGAGGACGGAACCGGGCCCGACTACATTGCCGCGGACGGGACCATCAACCTGGAACAGGTCCCGCTGGACGACGAGCCGACCTATGAGCTGATCCGCAGCACCCACACCCTGGGATGCTTCCAGATTGAATCGCCGGGCCAGCGCGAGCTGGTGGGCAAGATGGCCCCGCGGGACTTCAACGACCTGATTATCGACATTTCGCTGTTTCGTCCGGGGCCGATGCAATCGGATATGGTCCGGCCGTTCCTGGAACACCGCCATGGCTGGGCGCCGGAGCGCTTCCCGCACCCCGATTTGATTCCGGTCCTCAAGGAAACCCACGGCGTCACGATCTTCCACGAACAGGTCCTGCGGACCTTCGACGTATTCACCGGTTGCGGACTGGCCAAGGCGGACGAATTCCGCCGGCTGCTGGGCAACGAGGAAGCCGAACCCGCGGTGGAGGAATACTTCCGCAACGCCTCGCTGGACCGGGGGTATCCGCCGGAGGTGGTCGAGACGGTGTGGGGCACGCTGAAGTCCTTCGGCAGCTTTGGCTTCTGCAAAGCCCACGGGGCCGCCTTCGCGGTGCCCACCTACCAGACGGCCTGGCTGAAGGCCCACCACCCCGAGGCGTTCCTGGCCGGGTTGTGGCAGCACGATCCGGGAATGTACCCGCTGCGCCTGCTGGTGGCCGAAGCGCGGCGGCTGGGCATCCCGATCCTGCCGCTGGACATCAACCGCAGCACCGACCGCTACCAGGTGGAACGCGTTCCCTCCGGCAGCGGCGAAAAGCTGGGGATCCGGCTGAGCCTGACCGGCATCTACGGGCTCTCGGCGGCCGAGCTCAAACGCATCGTCGCCGGCCAGCCGTACGAATCGCTGGCCGACCTGCGCGCGCGGGCCAAGGTCGGCAAACCCGCGCTCAAACGCCTGGCCCAGCTGGGCGCCTTCGACGAACTGAACCGCCGGACCGGCCAACGCGGCGGCCGGGCGGCCAGCCGGACGGATTTGGTCTACCATCTGGACCAGCCGGACACCCGCCCGGTTCCCCAGCGCTACCAGCCCACCGAGGGCCAGCTGTCCCTACCGCTGGGGGACTTGGAGCTGCGCCATCTGGTTCCGGTCTTCCCGGAACCGACCACGGTGGACAAGGTGCGCACCGAACTGGATCTGCTCTCGATCGACGCCAGCTCCCACCTGATGGAGAGCTACGCTCCGCTGCTGGCCCAACTCGGAGTCACCCAGGCCAAGGACCTGCTGCAGATGCGCAACGGGAGCGAAGTAATGGTGGCCGGCATCCGTGTGGCCACCCAGACACCGCCCATGCGCGGCGGCCGTCGGGTGGTTTTCATCAGCGTGGACGACGGCACCGGCTGCGTGGACGCCACCTTCTTCCAGGAAGCCCAGGAACGCTCCGGCCCGTTGCTGTTCGGCACCGAGATGCTGCTCATCCGCGGCCTCACCCGGCGGACCGGCCCCAGGGGAATCGGGCTGCAGGCGCTGGAGGCGTGGGACCTTTCGGACACCGCCAGCCTGCCGCTGCCGGGGCACCCTGTTCCTTCCGGGGCCGCTGCAGGACGGGGGCCGGCAACACCGGCGGCAGGACGAGGGCCGGCAACACCGGCGGCCGGCAGGGACGCCGCCCGCCAGGAAAAGCTTGGAACTGGCGAACTTGCCCGCCGCATGGCCGCCGAAGGACTGGATCACCGCGTTCCGGCCGGGTCCTGGCTGGCCGGTAGCCACGGGAACCGGGCAGGATGATGCGCGGCCAGAGGCGGCTCGCCGGCTCCAGCGGGCGCGCAGCCCCGCCGCGGCGGTGTTGGTCGGGCTTCGCGTCAGCGGATACGATCGTAGAGGCTTGCAGCGCCCAAGTATGTCGCTGCAGTAACGGCTTACATCCACCATAAGGAGACCTCTGTGTCAGCGCCCCAGAACATCACCCTCATCGTCGACGGCGAAGAGAACCAGGTGACCGAGGGCACGACGGGAGCCGACCTTTACGGCGCCCGGCGGGAGGTCGTCGTCGTCCGCGTCGACGGCGAACTGAAGGACCTGGACCAGCCGATCCCGGCCGGGGCCAAGGTCGAAGCCGTGACCATCGACTCTCCCGACGGGCTCAACGTGCTGCGCCACTCCACCGCGCACGTCATGGCCCAGGCGGTCCAGCAGCTGCGGAAGGACTCCAAGCTCGGGATCGGCCCGTACATCACCGACGGTTTCTACTTCGACTTCGACGTCGATGAGCCCTTCACCCCGGAGGACCTGAAGCAGCTGGAGAAGATGATGCTCAAGATCGTCAACTCCAACCAGCGCTTCGTCCGCCGCACCGTCTCCGAGACCGAAGCGCTCGCCGAGATGGCGGGGGAGCCGTACAAGGAAGAGCTGATCGGGCTCAAGGGCCACTCCGACGAGGCCGGCGAGGGCGCCAGCATCGAAGTGGGCGCCGGCGAACTGACCATCTACGACAACGTTGACGCCAAGAGCGGCGAAGTGGTCTGGAAGGACCTCTGCCGCGGGCCGCACCTGCCCAACACCAAGCTGATTTCCAACGCCTATGCGCTGACCCGCTCGGCCGCCGCCTACTGGCGGGGCAACGAAAAGAACAAGCAGCTGCAGCGCATCTACGGCACCGCCTGGCCCACCAAGGAAGACCTGAAGGCCTACCAGGAGCGGCTGGCCGAGGCGGAGCGCCGCGACCACCGCCGGGTGGGCGCCGAACTGGACCTGTTCTCCTTCCCGGATGAACTCGGCTCCGGCCTGCCCGTCTTCCACCCGAAGGGCGGCATCGTCCGCAAGGCGATGGAGGACTACTCGCGGCAGCGGCACACCGAGGCGGGCTACGAATTCGTCTACACCCCGCACATCACCAAGAGCAACCTGTACGAGGTCTCCGGCCACCTGGACTGGTACCGGGACGGGATGTTCCCTCCCATGCATGTGGACGAGACCCGCGACCCCGAAACCAACGAGGTCGTCAAGCCCGGCCAGGACTACTACCTGAAGCCGATGAACTGCCCGATGCACAACCTGATTTTCCGCTCGCGCGGCCGGTCCTACCGCGAGCTGCCGCTCCGGATGTTCGAATTCGGCTCCGTCTACCGCTACGAAAAGTCCGGCGTGGTCCACGGCCTGACCCGCGTGCGCGGCATGACCCAGGACGACGCCCATATCTACTGCACCCGCGAGCAGATGAAGGACGAGCTCACCACCACGCTCAACTTCGTGCTGGACTTGCTCAAGGACTACGGGCTCGACGATTTCTTCCTGGAGCTCTCCACCAAGGACCCGGAGAAGTACGTCGGCGCCGATGAGGTCTGGGACGAGGCCACCCGCACCCTGGCCGAGGTCGCCGAAGCATCCGGCCTGGAACTGGTGCCGGACCCGGGTGGAGCGGCCTTCTACGGCCCCAAGATTTCGGTACAGGCCCGCGACGCGATCGGCCGCAGCTGGCAGATGTCCACCATCCAGCTGGACTTTAACCTGCCCGAACGGTTCGAACTCGAATACCAGGCAGCAGACGGCAGCCGCCAGCGCCCGGTCATGATCCACCGCGCCCTGTTCGGGTCGGTAGAGCGCTTCATGGGCCTGCTGATCGAACACTACGCCGGCGCCTTCCCGGCATGGCTCGCCCCGGTCCAGGTCGTCGGCATCCCGGTGGCGGAGGCGTTCAACGACTACATGCTGGAGATCGTGGCCAAGCTGCGCGCCCAGGGCATCCGCGCCGAGGCCGACCTGGGTTCGGACCGCTTCCCGAAGAAGATCCGGACCGCCAGCAAGGACAAGGTTCCGTTCGTGCTGATCGCCGGCGGCGAGGACGCCGAGGCCGGAGCCGTCTCCTTCCGCTTCCGCGACGGCAGCCAGGACAACGGCATCCCGGTGGACGAGGCCGTGTCCCGGATCGTGCAGGCCGCCGCCAGGCGCGGCAACTGACGATGGCCGAGACGACCGAAGCCATGACCGACCGGACCGGCGACGAGGTGACGGACGGCTTTGAGCTGCCCGGCGTGCCGGATGCCTTCCAGCGGCTCTGGACGCCGCACCGCATGGCCTACGTCAAGGGCGGCCAGGGCCAGTTCAAGAACAAGGACGAGTGCCCATTTTGCGTGGCTCCGGCCCGCCCCGACGAGGAATCGCTGATCGTCCACCGCGGCGAGTTCGCCTACGTGGTGCTCAACCTGTTTCCGTACAACCCCGGGCACCTGCTGGTCTGCCCGTACCGCCACGTGCCCGACTACACCGACATCACCGCGGAGGAGACGGCCGAGTTCGCCGAGCTGACCCAGACGGCGATGCGGGTCCTGCGGAAGGTGGCCAACCCCAGCGGCTTCAACCTGGGCATGAACCAGGGCGAAGCCGGGGGCGCCGGGGTGGCGGCGCACCTGCACCAGCACGTGGTGCCCCGGTGGGGCGGCGACGGGAACTTCTTCCCGATCATTGCCCAGACCAAGGCGATCACCGAGACCCTGGACGAGGTCCGCAAGCAGGTATCCCAAGCCTGGCCGGCACGGTAGCGCGGCGATGCTCAACAAGTACGCGCGCGGGTTCTTCGGAAAACTGTTCACGCCGCTGGCCCGTGCCCTGATCCGGATGGGCGTCTCACCCGACGCCGTCACCATCGTGGGCACCCTCGGGGTCTCCGTGGGGGCGCTCGTGTTCTACCCGCTGGGGGAGCTGTTCTGGGGAACGGTCTTCATTACGGCGTTCGTCTTCTCCGACATGGTGGACGGCTTGATGGCGCGCATGCTGGAGCGCAACAGCCGCTGGGGCAACTTCCTGGATTCCACCCTCGACCGGCTGGCCGACGGCGCAGTGTTCGCCGGCGTGGCCATCTGGTTCTTCACCGGCGGAGAGAACACCGCCATCGCCGTCTCCGCGCTCGTATGCCTGCTGCTCGGGTCGTTGGTCTCCTATGCCAGGGCCAAGGCCGAGTCGCTGGGCTGTACCGCCGCGGTGGGCCTGGCCGAACGCTCCGAGCGCCTGGTTTCCGTCCTGGTTTTCACCGGCCTGACCGGACTGGGCCTGCCGGAGGTGGTCCTGCTGGTGGTCCTGGTGCTGCTGGCCGCCGCCAGCCTGCTGACCGTGGCCCAGCGGATCATGGCCGTCTACCGTCAGACACAGCAAACCGCCTGATCCGCCCCGGACCGCCCAGGCCCCCGGTTGGGGCCCCGAGGAAGGTTACGTCATCGGTGACCCAGCGCACCGGGCCGGACGTATGATGAGGTGTACGTTTCCTACCGACTCCTAGGGGCTTTTAGTGTCCAGCAGTGAAGAAACTTCAACTCACGCGCCCGTGACCGGCAGCAGCCGCGTCAAGCGGGGCATGGCCGAGATGTTGAAGGGCGGCGTCATCATGGACGTCGTGACTCCCGAACAGGCCCGCATCGCCGAAGACGCCGGTGCGGTGGCCGTGATGGCCCTTGAACGCGTTCCGGCGGATATCCGCGCCCAGGGCGGCGTGTCCCGGATGAGCGACCCGGACATGGTGGACGGCATCATCGACGCCGTCTCCATCCCGGTGATGGCCAAGGCCCGCATCGGCCACTTCGTCGAGGCGCAGGTGCTGCAGTCCCTCGGCGTGGATTACATCGACGAGTCCGAGGTGCTGACCCCGGCCGACTACACCAACCACATCGACAAGTGGAACTTCACCGTTCCCTTCGTCTGCGGCGCCACCAACCTGGGCGAGGCCCTGCGCCGCATCAACGAGGGCGCGGCCATGATCCGTTCCAAGGGCGAAGCCGGCACCGGCGACGTCTCCAACGCCACCGGCCACATGCGCCAGATCCGCTCCGAGATCAAGCGCCTGTCGGCAATGCCCGAAGACGAACTGTACGTGGCCGCGAAGGAACTGCAGGCCCCGTACGAGCTGGTCAAGGAAATCGCCGCCACCGGCAAGCTGCCCGTGGTGCTGTTTACCGCCGGCGGCATCGCCACCCCGGCCGACGCCGCGATGATGATGCAACTGGGCGCCGACGGCGTGTTCGTCGGCTCCGGCATCTTCAAGTCCGGCAACCCGGCCGAGCGCGCCGCCGCGATCGTCAAGGCGACCACCTTCCATGACGACCCGGACGTCATCGCCAAGGTCTCGCGCGGCCTGGGCGAGGCCATGGTCGGCATCAACGTGGACGAGATCCCGCAGCCGCACCGCCTCGCCGAGCGCGGATGGTAAATACCGACGACGGCGAACGCCCGGTCCTGCACGAAGGTGCGGGACCGGGCGTCTGTCGTTTCCAGGGGCCGGCGTTTCCGGGGCCGCCGTTACGGGACGTCCCCGCGGCCGGCCGGGGCGCTGCTGGCCCGGTCGAGCCCGCGCCGGGCCAGCAGCGGTGCCAGGTCGGCGTCCCGGCCGCGGAAGGTCCGGTAGGCCTGCAGCGGGTCGATGCTGTTGCCGCGTGAGAGCAGTTCGAGTCGGAAACGGTCTCCGTTGCTGGGTCGGAGTCCGCCGTTTTCGCCGAACCAGGCGACCGTGTCGGCGTCGAGGATTTGGCTCCACAGGTAGGAGTAGTAGCCCGCCGCGTAGCCGCCGGCGAAGATGTGCTTGAAGTAGCCGGTGCGGTAGCGCGGCGGGACCAGGGGCAGGTCGATTCCGGCGTCGGCCAGTGCCTGCCGTTCGAAGGCCGGCGGATCCTCGACCCGCTGCCCGGCGGCCAGGCTGTGCCAGGCCAGGTCGAGCACGCACGCGGCCAGGTACTCGGTGGTGGCAAAGCCTTCGCCCCACAGCTGCGCAGCCTTGATGCGGTCCACCACCTCCCGCGGCAGCGGCTCGCCGGTCAGGTGGTGCCTGGCGTAGTTGCCGGCGACCTCCGGCTCCAGCATCCACATCTCGTTGACCTGCGACGGGTACTCCACGAAATCCCGGGGCACGTTCGTGCCCGAGAGGCTGGGGTACTTCACCCGGGACAGCAGGCCGTGCAGCGCATGGCCGAACTCGTGGAAAAGCGTCACCACGTTGTCGTAGCTGAGCAGGGCCGGCTCGCCTGGAGCGGGCTGCGGGATGTTCAGGTTGTTGATCACGACGGCGCGCTGTCCCAGCAGGTGGGACTGCTCGACCAGCGAATCCATCCAGGCGCCGCCGTTCTTCGTGTCCCGGGTATGGAAGTCGCCGATGAACAGGCCCAGCCGGGCACCGTCGTCGTCCATCACTTCCCAGATCCGGGCCTGCGGATGATAGGCAGCGAGGTCCGGCCTGGCCTCGAACCGCAGCCCGTACAACCGGTTGGCGGCGAAGAAGACGCCGTCGGCGAGCACGCGTTCGAGCTCGAAGTACTGCCGCAGCCCGGCCAGGTCCACGCTGTAGTCGCGGCGGCGCACAACCTCCGCATAGTAGGCCCAGTCCCACGGCTCGAGGGGGTGGCCGGCCGCCTCGGCGAGGATCTCCGCCTCGGCGCGGGCGTTGGCGACGGCCGGCGGGACGAGCCGCGCCAGCATGTCCTGCACGGCCGCGAGCGAGGGCGCCGTCTGGCCGTCCAGCACATACTCGGCATGATTGGCGAAGCCGAGCAGCGCGGCCCGCTCGGCCCGCAGCTCCGCCGTGCGGGCCGCCAGCTCCAGCGTCCGGCGGCCCGCTTCGCTGCGGCCCACCGATGCCTCATGCAGGCGGCGGCGGGTGCCGCGGTCGGTGAGGGTTTCCAGCGCCGGCTGGGCGGTTGGCAGGGTCAGGGCCAGCAGCCATCCGTCGTCGTAACCGGCGTCCCGCGCCGCGAGTTCGGCGGCGGCCAGGTCGTCGTCGGCGAGCCCGGCCAGTTGTGCGCGGTCGGTGACATGTACCGCGGCGGCATTGCCGGCGGCCAGCAGTTCCCGCGAGTACTCCGCGTCCAGCTCCGACAGCTCCACGTTCATGGCGCGCAGCCGCTCCTGGTCCGCCGGGGGGAGCTGGGCGCCGGCCCGTCGGAACTTCTTGCGCAGCTCGGTGAGCAGGCGCAGGTCTTCGCCTTCGAGGCCTTCGGCGGCTTCGTCGACAGCCGAGACCCGCCGGTAGAGCGCCGCATGCAGGTAGATGTTGTCCCGGTGGGCGGCCCGCTGCGGGGCCATCTGCTGCTGCAGCTCCATCACGTCGTCGGTGGCGTCGGCGGCGGCGAAGTTGTCCAGCACGGCGCTCACCCGGTACAGCGTGCGGCCGGACCGTTCGAAGGCGACGGCGGTGTTCTCGAACGTCGCCGGTGCCGGATTGGCCGCGATCGCCTCGATTTCCGCCAGTTGCTCGCGGAACCCGGCCTCGAACGCTTCCGGATAGTGTTCAAGGCGGATCGCGGCGAAATC
This sequence comes from Arthrobacter sp. B0316-1-20, assembly GCF_059091865.1. Taxonomy (NCBI): domain Bacteria; kingdom Bacillati; phylum Actinomycetota; class Actinomycetes; order Micrococcales; family Micrococcaceae; genus Arthrobacter; species Arthrobacter sp. B0316-1-20. The sequence continues at coordinate 429,054 of NZ_JBNHHC010000003.1, forward strand.
GGGCAGCTCGTAGGGGAGGACACTGGGTTCCAGAAAGGGGTTGGCCATGCCACCACTTTGCCATGGGTACCCGGCGTCCCCGCCGTATCTGCCGGGGGCACGCCGCCGCGCCGCCGTGGTGCACGGCACAGCCGGACTTACACTTGCGGCATGAGCAGGCAGCCGCCCGAGGGCCCGACGGGTTCCCCGGTGCGGGAACCGGGCCGATGCATTCACTGGGCAGCGGTGTCGCGGACTCCCGCACCGGCGGCGGCGTTGGCCATCGCGGCCCTGCTGCTGGCCGGCTGCGGCCCGGGGCGGGAGGCCGCCGGACCGCCCGGCACAGGGCCGGCCGACACCAAGCCGGCGGCGGTGCCCTCCGGATCCGGCCCACCGGGGAGCGGCGGCGCGGGGGAGACACCGCCGTCGACCTCCGCACCGGAGCCCGCCCCGGAGCCGGCGGCGACGGCCGGCGCGGTCCCGGCGTGCCCGGGAATCCGCTGCGCCACCGTGGCCCTCACCGGCGACCTGCTGCTGCACGAGCCGCTCTGGGAGCAGGCGGTCGCCGACGCCCGGCGGACCGGGAAAGGGGCCCTGGACTTCGAGCCGATGTTGGCGGCCCAGGAGCAATACCTGGACACCGCCGACCTCGCCGTCTGCCAGCTGGAAACCCCGTTGGCCGGTGACGACGGACCGTACTCCGGCTACCCGGCGTTTAACGCGCCGCCGCAGATCCTCGACGCCGCCGCCGCCCTGGGCTACGACGCCTGCACCACCGCCAGCAACCACGCGTTCGACCACGGCACCGCCGGCCTGGAACGGACCCTGCAGGCGCTGGACGCGCGCGGCCTGGAACACACCGGCACCTACGCCAGCGCGGCCGAGGCCGAGGAGGTACTGGTCCTGGACACCCCGGCCGCGCGGATCGCGGTTATCACCGGCACCTTCTCGCTGAACGGGCTGGAGCCGGACCGGCCCTGGCAGGTGGACGTGCTGGATCCCCGGGCGATGATCGCCAAGGCCAGGAAGGCCCGGGCGCAGGGCGCGGACATCGTCTTGGGAGCGGTGCATGCCGGGGACGAATACACCGCCTACGCCAGCCCGCAACAGCAGGAGGTTGCCCACGCGTTGGCCGACAGCGGCGAGTTCTCCTTGGTGTACGGGCACCACAGCCACTCCGTCCAGCCGATTGAGCGCCACGACGGCACCTGGATCGTCTACGGGCTGGGCAACACCCTCGCCGCGCATGCAACCCCGAACATCCTCAACACCGAGGGGATGATGGTCCGGGCCCGGTTCAGCCAGGCCGGCGACGACGGCTCCTGGGAGGTGGCGGGGCTGGACTGGCTGCCGGCCACGTTCGACGGACCCGGGCACCGCTGGTGCCCGGTGGCAGCGGATGCGCTGGCGGCAGCCGCGAAGTCCGGGGACTGGTGCGTGTCCGAACAGGCGGACGCGGCCAGCCGGCTACGGACCAAGGCGACCGTCGAGTCCATGGGAGCCCCGACGGACGTCGCCCGCGAGTGGCTGCTCAGCGGCGATTGACGCCGCGGCCCGTCGCCCGGACTGGCTTAGCGACGGCCTGGCGTCAGTGTCTGCCAAGCGTCAGCGTCCGCCGGCGTCAGCGCGGACGGGCGGCCGCGTCGGCGCGGGCTTCGGCCTCATGCGGAATGTCCAGCGGCACGTCGTTGAAGCTCCCGTAGCGCCGCTCGACGGCGTGGCGGATCAGGTAGTCGGCCACGGCCGGGTTCTTGGGCAGCAGGGAACCGTGCAGGTAGGTGGCAATGACGTTCCGGTAGCGGGCTCCCTCGGTGCCGTCGGTGCCGTTGTTGCCCTGGCCCTTGGTGACCCGTCCCAACGGCCGGACATCGCTGCCGAGGGTGGTCAGTCCGCTGTGGTTCTCGTACCCGATAACCGTGCCGAACTCGCCGCTTTCGAGCACGGTGTTGCCGATCAACCGGGTGGGCCCGCCCACGGTTTCGGCACCGAGCAGCCCGATGCCGGTGATGACCTCGCCGGTGTGGGTGGTGAACCGGTGGCCGAACAGCTGGTAGAGGCCGCAGACCGCCAGCATCGGCAGGCCGTCCTCGGCCAGCTCCCGCAGCCGGCCGCCCTGGGCCAGCAGGTCGGCCTGGATCTTGTTCTGGCCGGAGTCCTGGCCGCCGCCGCCGACGATCAGGTCCACCTGCTCGGGGAACGCGTCGCCGGGGTTGTACTCGTGCAGCCGGACGTCGTAGCCGCGCAGCTCCAGGCGCTTGCGCAGCACCAGGACATTCCCCCAGTCGCCGTAGATGTTCATGTCCCGCGGGTAGAGCTGGAGCAGGTCGATAACAGGAGCGTCCATCAGGAGACCACTTCCACTTCGGTCAGTTTACCGAGCTCGCGGCGCAGCGCCAGCATGGCGGTGTAGGTGCAGTAGATGCGCTTCGGCGTCTCCGGACCGCCCGCGATGAACCGCTGCAGCGAGGCATTGAGGTCCGTGTCCACCCGGTCCACCGGAACGTCCTCGTAGAAGAGGCGCAGTCCCATGTCGCGTGCCCGGACCCCGGAGACCTCGGCCACGCCGGTGTCCCGCAGCGAATCGAAGTCGACGTCCCACAGCCAGGACATGTCCCGCCCGTCCGCGTAGTTGTCGTTAATGGCGATCATGGTCCGGTAGCCGGCGGCGGGGAAGGACTTCAATGCCAGCCGGAAGCCGGCCGGGTTCTTCACCAGCACCAGGTCCAGCGGCTGGCCGTTGACGGTCAGCGATTCGCCGCGGCCGAAGGCCGGCGTCACGTTCTCCAGCGAGGCCAGCAGCGCCGGCTCGTCCACCGCGGGGCCCAACACGGTCCGCGCCAGCACCAACGCCGCGGCGGCGTTGAACACGTTGTAGACGCCGGTCAGCTTCAGCTCGACCTCGAGCTCACGGCCGTCCAGCTGGAAGGTTGCGGCGGCCCCTTCGCAGGCCGAGAGCACGACGTCGGCGCTCGGCCGGCCGGCGTCGGCGGCGGTGGCGCCGGAGGGGTCGGCGGAGGCGGCGGACCGCATTTCGTCGTCGTGCGGAAACATGTGGCGCAGCTGCGGCGCCAGGCCGAAGTATTCGACCCGCGGCGCGGCCACGGCGCCCGCCAGCGCCGCGATGCGCGGGTCTTCCCGGTTCAGTACCACTGCCTCGGTCGTCGCGGCGGCGATCTGCCGGAGGAAACCCGCGGTCGTTTCGATTTCGCCAAAGCGGTCCAACTGGTCGCGCATGACGTTGAGCAGCAGGCTGTAGCGCGGGGCCACCAGTTTGACGAAGTGAACCGCGTGGGCCTCGTCAAGCTCCAACACGGCAATGTCCGCGTCAAGCCGGCCCCGGGCGTCGGAGTCGCCCAGCACGGCAGCGACCACGCCGCGGGTGAAGTTGCTGCCCGTCCGGTTCGTGAACACCTTCAGGCCCTGCCCCTGCAGCAGCTCCACCACCATCTTGGTGGTAGTGGTTTTGCCGTTCGTCCCGCTGATCACCACGACGCCGCGCGGCAGCTCGCCGAGCGTGCGCGGCAGGAACTGTGGATCGATTTTTTCGGCCACCAGGCCGGGCAGTGCGGAACCGCCGCCGCGGAGCCTGGCTACCGCCTTTACGGCCTTTCCGGCAACGGTCGCAAGGAGGTGTCGCATGAGTAGAGACTATACAAGCCGCCGTGCCCCGGCGCCGTCGGCCCGGGCCTAACAGTGTCGGTCACCACAGGGGAGGGGGCACCGTTTAACACCGCCGGACCGGTTGGCACTACTGTTTTTCCGTACGGCCGCCACTGAGGCGGCCCCGATGCGAACTCCGAGGAACCGTCACCGTGGTCACGATTGGTGTGCTTGCCCTGCAGGGCGATGTCCGCGAACATCTATCCGTCCTGGAGCACAGCGGCGCCACGGCGGTGCCGGTGCGCCGGCCTGCGGAACTGGCGGCCGTGGACGGCCTGGTCATCCCAGGCGGTGAATCCACGACTATCGACAAGCTCACCCGCATTTTCGAGCTGGCCGACCCGCTGAAGGGGCGGATCGAGGCGGGCATGCCGGTCTACGGTTCGTGCGCGGGCATGATCATGCTGGCCCGGGAGATTGCAGACCCGGCCACCGACCTGAAGGGCGAACCGCAGCAGACGCTGGGCGGCCTGGATATAACGGTGCGTCGGAACGCCTTCGGCCGGCAGCGCGAATCGTTCGAGTCCGAGCTGGACTTCCGGGGCCTGGAGTTCAGCGCGGCGTCTCCCGGCCAGGACCCGGCGCCGGTCCACGCCGTGTTCATCCGTGCGCCCTGGGTGGAACGCGTGGGCAAGGGCGTGGAGGTCCTGGCTGCCGTCCAGCCGGAGGAGGCCTCCCACACCGACACTTTGCACGGGACAGCTAGAATAGTGGCAGTGCGTTCGCGGCATCTGCTGGCGACATCCTTCCACCCGGAGATTACGGGGGAGCGCCGCATCCACGAACTTTTCATCCGCATCGTCAGAGGAGAGGCGTAAGCATGGCCGGACACTCCAAGTGGGCAACCACCAAGCACAAGAAGGCCGTGATCGACGCCAGGCGTGCCAAGTCGTTCGCGAAGCTGATCAAGAACATTGAGGTAGCGGCGCGCAACGGGGGAGCGGACATGTCCGGCAACCCCGCGCTGGAACTGGCCGTCCAAAAGGCCAAGAAGACCTCGGTTCCCAACGACAACATCGACCGCGCGGTCAAGCGCGGTGCCGGCCTGACCGGCGAAACGGTGGACTACAGCGAAATCATCTACGAGGCCCGCGGGCCGCAGGGCTCCGCTGTGCTGATCGAGTGCCTCACCGACAACAAGAACCGGGCCGCCTCGGAGGTTCGCCTGGCCATCACCCGCAACGGCGGCACCATTGCCGACCCGGGGTCGGTGTCCTACATGTTCTCCCGCAAGGGCGTGGTGTCCCTGCCCAAGAATGAACTCACGGAAGACGACCTTCTGATGGCGGTGCTCGAAGCCGGCGCGGAGGAAGTCAAGGAGCAGGGCGACAACTTCGAGGTCCACGCCGATCCCACGGACCTGCGCGCCGTCGTGGCCGCACTGGAAGAGGCCGGCATCGAATACGAAACCGACGAAATCGAGTTCGTGTCCTCGATGGCCGTGGAGCTCGACGCGGACGCGGCCCGGAAGTTCATGAAGCTGGTGGATGCCCTCGAGGACTTGGACGACGTCCAGAACGTCTACTCCAACGCCGACATCAGCGCGGACGTCCTCGCCGAAATCGAGAACGACTGACACCGGTCCGGCCGTCGGCGCCCGCCATGCGCGTGCTGGGAGTGGACCCGGGCCTGACCCGCTGCGGCCTGGGCGTGGTCGATGTTGAACCGAACCGGCGCTCCTCCCTCGTGGACGTCGGTGTGGTGGGGACCACCCCGGACATGGCGCTGGAGCTGCGCCTGCTGAAGATTGCCGACGCGATCGACGAATGGCTCGACGCGCACACCCCGGACGTGCTCGCCGTCGAACGCGTCTTCAGCCAGACCAATGTCAGTACCGTGATGGGCACCGCGCAGGCGTCCGGGGTGGTCATCGCGGCGGCGGCACGGCGCGGGATCGCCGTCGCGCTGCACACGCCCACCGAGGTGAAAGCGGCGGTCACCGGCAACGGGCAGGCGGACAAAGCCGCCGTGACCAAGATGGTGACCCGGATCCTTCGGCTGGACACCCCGCCGCGCCCGGCCGATGCCGCGGACGCCCTGGCGCTGGCGATCACCCATGCCTGGCGCGGCGGAGCTGCGAGACCGGCTGCCGGCGGCGGGATGACGACGGCGCAGCGGCTCTGGGCGGAGGCCGAAGCGAAGGCCAAGCGCACCCGCCGCTGACGTGCGGCCGGCCGCCGGAACCGGTGCCACGGTGTGGCGGTGGCCGGCAATGTCCGTGCTGCCCCGTAAGCTATTCGTAGATATGTTCGGACATCCGCCGCCGTGCTGCCCGCGGGGCGGGCTCCGGGCCGCAGTGCCGGAATTGGGAGTTGAGTTCATGATTAGCTCGTTGCGCGGCGTCGTCGCCCACGTGGGATTGCAATCGGCCGTGATCGACGTCAACGGATTCGGCATGCTCGTCCAGGCGACGCCGCAGACCCTGGGCACGCTGTTCGTGGGGCGGGAGGCCGAACTGGCCACCACCATGATTGTGCGCGAAGACTCCATGACGCTGTTCGGCTTCGAGGACGCAGCGCAACGGGAAGTTTTTGAAACCCTCATCTCGGTCAGTGGGGTCGGCCCGAGGCTGGGCCTGGCGGCGCTGTCGGTGCACTCGCCCGAGGCGCTGAGGGTTGCCGCCGCGGAGGGGGACAGCAAGGCGTTCACCAAGGTTCCGGGTATCGGGCCGAAGCTCGCCGGCCGGATCGTGCTCGAGCTGGCCGGGAAGCTGATCCCCACCGGCGAGCAGGCCCCCCAGCAAAAGGGCGGCTGGAAGGGACAGGTGCAGGAGGCCCTGGCCGGCCTGGGCTGGTCCGAGAAGGACGCCGCCGCGGCGGTGGACACCACCGCCGAGGAAAATCCAGAGGCGGCAGCGGCAGGCAACGTGGGCGACTTGCTGCGGCTGACTCTGCGCAGGCTCGGCCAGGACGGCGCCCGGACCGGCGCGTCCCGGCGGACCGCGGGAGTGAACTAGCGTGGCGGAGGATTCCGAGAACAACCGGCTGGTCGCCAACACGTCGGAAACCGAAGAACGGGCGATCGAATCGGCGCTGCGGCCCAAGAACCTGGACGATTTCGTGGGCCAGGCCCGGGTCCGCCAGCAGCTGTCGCTGGTGCTGGAGGCGTCCCGGATCCGCGAACGGACAGCCGACCATGTCCTGCTGTCCGGCCCGCCCGGACTGGGCAAGACCACGCTGGCCATGATCATCGCCGCGGAAATGAACGCGCCGCTGCGGATCAGCTCCGGGCCGGCGATCCAGCACGCGGGCGACCTGGCGGCGATCCTGTCGTCGCTGACCGAAGGGGAGATCTTCTTCCTGGATGAGATCCACCGGATGTCGCGGCCGGCAGAGGAAATGCTCTACATGGCGATGGAGGACTTCCGGGTGGACATCGTGGTGGGCAAGGGCGCCGGCGCCACCGCCATCCCGCTCGACCTGCCGCCGTTCACCCTCGTCGGGGCCACGACGCGGGCCGGGCTGCTGCCGGGGCCGCTGCGCGACCGGTTCGGCTTCACCGGGCACTTGGAGTTCTACGCCGTCGCGGAGCTTGAGCTGGTGCTCCGCCGCTCGGCCATGCTGCTGGACCTCAAGGTCAGTTCGGCCGGTTTCGCCGAGATCGCCGGGCGCTCCCGCGGCACGCCCCGCATCGCCAACCGTCTGCTGCGCCGGGTGCGGGACTGGGCCCTTGTGCACAAGATCGAGGAAATCGATGCGCGTGCGGCAGCCGCGGCGCTCGATATGTATGAAGTCGACGAACGGGGACTGGACCGGCTGGACCGGGCGGTGCTGACCGCCCTGATCACCAAGTTCGGCGGCGGGCCCGTCGGTTTATCCACCCTGGCCATAGCCGTCGGCGAGGAAACCGAGACGGTGGAGACGGTGGCCGAGCCCTACTTGGTCCGCGAAGGGCTGCTCGGCCGGACGCCGCGCGGACGGATCGCCACCGCCGCGGCCTGGCAACACCTGGGGCTGGCGGTGCCGGATCACCTGGCCGCGGGACAGACCGAAGACCTGCTCTCGGAACTGCTGGAGCCGGACACGGATTTCGCCGAAAACTGAAGCTTGACCGTGTCAGGGCGGTCACCGCGTAGAATGGTAGGAACGTGCGGAGTGCGCCGTCCCTCACGGGACGCGGCAGGCTGCGTACACGGTCCGGATTTTCCTACCGGTCCGCTCCAGACTTCTAGGACGGAACTTCCCTGTGTTCGTAAATCTCTTCACCGGCACCACTCCCCAGCAGCAGTCGGGCGGCATCGACGTGATGACCATCGCCCTGTTCGCCGTTTTCGCGCTGATGATCTTCTTCATGTTCCGCAAGCAGAAGAAGGTCCAGGCGCAGATGCGCGAAAAGGCCGAGCGCATCAAGGAGCAGATGGTGCCGGGCACCGAAGTGATGACTCAGTTCGGCCTCTTCGGCACCGTCGTTTCCCTCGACCCCGACAACAACAAGGTGGTCCTTGAACTGTCGCCGGGCAACACCGCCACCGTGCACACCCAGGCGGTGAACGAAGTCGTGACGCCGGAGGCCCCCGAGGTTCCCGACGACGCCTCGTCCCTCACCGCGGAAAGCGCTACCCGCCCGGAGGAATCCGCCGAGGACACCCTTAAGCGGCTCAACGAAGAGCAGAACAAAGACACCAAGTAGGCCAGCGACGGCTTAGCCGTATAGGCGTGCAGTGGCGGGGCATGCCCCGCCACTTCGCCATGTACCGGCCGGTTCCTCCGGCCGACTGAGCCGATGAGAGAAAGATCTTCCATGGCACGATCCGGTTCCACCAGCATTGCGCGGCGGACACTTATCTGGCTCGGTGTGCTCCTGGCCGCCGGCACCGTCATCCTGGGCAGCGGTGTATTCACCGGCCAGGCAAGCTGGGCGCCAAAGCTGGCGCTCGACCTTGAGGGCGGCACCCAGATGATCCTGGCTCCGCAGGTCCAGGGCGGCGGAGGCGAGATCACCGCCGAGCAGCTCAACCAGGCCGTGGAGATCATCCGCCAGCGCGTCGACGGCTCCGGCGTGGCGGAAGCCGAGATCACCACGCAGTCCGGCCGCAACGTGGTGGTCAGCCTGCCCGGTGTTCCGGACCAGCGGACCCGCGAACTGATCCAGGCTTCGGCCGCCATGGAATTCCGCCCGGTGCTCACCGTTGCACCGGGTTCCGCCGTTCCGGAGGAGGAGCGGACGCCCGAAGCGGACCTTCCGAAACCGGCGGCCGAACCGAAGAACGCCAGCGACCTGAACTGGATCACCCCGGAGCTCTACCAGGAGTTCGAGGCGCTGGAGTGCCTTGACCCGGCCGCGGCCGCAGAGGAGACCGAGCCGGCCGACCCGGCCAAGCCGACGGTCGCCTGCGAACCGGATACCGGCATGAAGTACATCCTGGGCCCGGTGGAGGTGCCCGGCACCGACATCGCCGACTCCAGCTTTGGCCAGGTGCGCGGCACCCAGGGACAGACGCTGAACCAGTGGGCGGTGAACATCGAGTTCAACAGCGAGGGAACCGCAACCTTCAAGGAAGTGACCGAACGGCTGTTCGGGCTCTCCGGCGCCCAGAACCAGTTCGCCATCGTGCTGGACGGCGAGGTGATTTCCGCTCCCACGACCAACGCGGTCATCCCGGACGGCAAGCCGCAGATCACCGGCAACTTCACGGAAGAATCGGCCCGTGTCCTCTCCGAGCAGCTGAAGTACGGCGCGCTGCCGATCAGCTTCGAGATCCAGAGCGAGCAGCAGATTTCCGCCACGCTGGGCGCCGACCAGTTGCGGATGGGCCTGATCGCCGGGCTTATCGGCCTGGTGCTGGTCGCCGCCTACTCGATCTTCCAGTACCGCATGCTCGGCCTGGTGACCATCGCGTCGCTGGTGGTGGCCGGCATTTTGACCTATCTGGCGATTGCCATCCTGGGCTGGACCGAAAACTACCGGCTGTCGTTGGCCGGGGTCGCCGGCCTGATCGTGGCGATCGGCCAGACCGCCGACTCCTTCATCGTCTACTTCGAACGCATCCGCGACGAACTGCGCGAGGGCCGGGGCCTGGTCTCGGCCGTGGACAACGGCTGGAAGCGTGCACGGCAAACCGTGCTGGCTTCCAAGGCGGTCAACCTGCTGGCCGCCGTCGTGCTCTACTTCGTGGCGGTGGGCAACGTGCGCGGTTTTGCGTTCACGCTGGGCCTGACCGCGGTGGCCGACCTCCTGGTGGTCTTCATGTTCACGCACCCGACCATGCAGCTGCTGGCACGCACCAAGTTCTTCGGCGAGGGCCACCGCTTCTCCGGCCTGGATCCGCGCCTGCTGGACGCGGTGCCGCTGTACCGCGGCGCAGGACGGATCCGCCAGCCCGGCGAACGCAAGGTGCCGGTGCGGGCCAAGAACGCCGCGGCGGCTGCCGAAGCCGACCGCCGCCAGACCATCGCCGAACGCCGGGCGGCCGAGAAGCAGCGCGCCACCAGCGGCGCGGGCCGCGGGTCCGACAAGGAGAGCAACTAAATGGCCAACTTTGCTAAGTGGGGCAACGATCTCTACACCGGCAAGCGCTCCTACGACTTTGTCTCCAAGTACAGGCTCTGGTTCGGCATTGCCGCCGCCGCGATCCTCCTGTCCATCGTGGTGCCGTTCGTCAAGGGCGGGTTCAACCTGGGCATCGACTTCCGCGGCGGCTCCGAGTTCACCGTGTCCAACGTGGAAAACACCGACGTCGGCCCCGGCGAGGCGGCCGTGGCCCAAGTCGCGGCGGATGCCGATCCCCGCGTGACGAACATCGCCCCGGGGACCATGCGGATCCAGACCGAACGCCTGGACGACGACCAGACCCTGGAACTGCGCGACGCCCTCGTCGAAGCCTACGACGTCGAGTCAGACGAGGTGACGTCCTCGTACGTCGGTCCCACCTGGGGTGCCGACGTGACCCGGCAGGCGATCTGGGGCCTGGTGGTGTTCGTTGTGCTGGCGGCGATCATGATGGCGCTGTACTTCCGGACCTGGAAGATGTCCGTCGCCGCGCTCAGCGGCCTGGTGGTGGTGCTCATCGTGACCGCCGGCATCTATTCGCTGAGCGACTTCGAGGTGACGCCCTCGGCGATCATCGGCTTCCTGACCATTTTGGGGTACTCGCTGTACGACACGGTGGTGGTCTTCGACAAGATCCGCGAGAACACGGAAGACCTGGACAAGTCCACAAGGAGGACCTTCGCGGAGGAGGTCAATCTCGCCGTGAACCAGACCCTGGTCCGGTCCATCAACACCTCCGTGGTCGCCGTCCTGCCGGTCGCCGCCATCTTGTTCATCGGCGCGTTCCTGCTCGGCGCCGGCACGTTGAAGGACGTGTCCCTGGCACTGTTCATCGGCATCATCATCGGCACCGCCACCACAATCTTCATTGCGGCGCCGATGTATGCGCGGCTCCGGGCCAAGGAACCGGCACTGCTCAAGCAGGCCAAGAAGGTGGAAGAACGGCGCCGCACCGAGGCCGCCCCCGTCGGGTGATGCCGCACCGGAACGCCCGGGCCGCCGGACGAGCATAGAATGGTTTGCGGAACAGTGCTGGGCTGTGCGCCGCTGCCTTGCGGGCTGTAGCGTCGGTTCCAGGACTCATCGGGAAGGCGGGAAGGATTGGCCGAACACCTCAGGTCGACAGACCAGGCCAGTGACGCCGGTGTGACACCGGATCCTGGTCCTTCTGTGGTGCCCGCGGCCGCCGAAGTCCCGGGCAACGCACCGGTCCGCCATGCCTTCCCGGGGCGCCGGGAACGGACGATGTCCCGGCTTGCCCGGCTGGCCGGCCGGGGCGGGACCAGCTACTCGCCCATCCTGGAGCCGCTGCTGCGCACCGTCCGGGCCAACAACCCGCGCGAGGACTTCGACCTGATCCACCGCGCCTTCGTGGTGGCCGAGCGCAGCCACCGAGGGCAGAAACGCAAGAGCGGCGACCCGTACATCACCCACCCGGTGGCTGTGGCCACGATCCTCGCGGAACTGGGCATGACGGGCACGACGCTGGCCGCCGCGCTGCTGCACGACACGGTCGAAGACACCGAGTACACGCTCGCCGACCTGAAGGCGGAGTTCGGTCCGGAGATCGCGATGCTGGTGGACGGCGTCACCAAGCTGGACAAGGTGCAGTTCGGCGACGCGGCCCAGTCCGAGACCGTGCGCAAGATGGTCGTGGCGATGGCCAAGGACATCCGCGTCCTGGTGATCAAGCTGGCCGACCGGCTGCACAACGCCCGGACCTGGCGCTTTGTCTCGCCGGAGTCGTCGGCGAAGAAGGCGCGCGAAACCCTGGAGATCTTCGCCCCGCTGGCGCACCGGCTGGGCATGAACACCATCAAGTGGGAGCTTGAAGATCTCTCCTTCGCGGCCCTGCACCCGAAGGTCTACGAAGAGATCGTGCGGATGGTGGGGGAGCGCACCCCCGAACGGGAGAAGTACCTGACGACGCTGCGCACCAAGATCGGCGACGACCTGCGCGCGGTGAAGATCAAGGCCACGATTACCGGCCGGCCCAAGCACTACTACTCCATCTACCAGAAGATGATCGTGCGGGGTAAGGACTTCGACGACATCCACGACCTGATGGGCATCCGGGTACTGGTGGATACGGTCCGCGACTGCTACGCGGCACTCGGTGCCCTGCATGCGCGCTGGAACCCGCTGCCCGGCCGGTTTAAAGACTACATCGCCATGCCCAAGTTCAACATGTACCAGTCGCTGCACACCACGGTGATCGGCCCGGGCGGCAAGCCGGTGGAAATCCAGATCCGCACCCACGAGATGCACCGCCGCGCCGAGTACGGCGTCGCGGCCCACTGGAAGTACAAGGACATCGCCCGCGGCGGGACGGCCGACGGCGGTGACATGGGCTGGCTGCGCAGCCTGGTCGACTGGCAGCAGGAGACCAGCGACCCCGCCGAGTTCCTGGACTCCCTCCGGTTCGAAATCAACGCCAAGGAAGTCTTCGTCTTCACGCCCAAGGGCGAAGTCATGGCGCTGCCGGCAGGATCAACGCCGGTGGACTTCGCCTATGCCGTGCACACCGAGGTCGGCCACCGCACCATCGGTGCGCGGGTCAACGGCAAGCTGGTCCCGCTGAACAGCGAACTCAGCCACGGCGACTGGGTGGAGATCTTCACCTCCAAGGCGGAGGGCGCCGGTCCCAGCCAGGATTGGCAGGGCTTCGTCAAGAGCCCGCGGGCACGGAACAAGATCCGCCAATGGTTCACCAAGGAGCGCCGCGAAGAGGCGATCGAAAAGGGCAAGGACCAGCTCACCCGCGCCATGCGGAAGCAGAACCTGCCGCTGCAGAAGATGATGACGCACGACGCGTTGATGTCGGTGGCGCAGGAACTTCACCACGCCGACGTGTCGGCGCTGTACGCCGCCGTGGGCGACGGCCACACGTCCGCCCAGAACGTGATCGAGCACTTGGTCGGCCTGCTCGGCGGACGCGAGGCGGTCGAGGAGGCCGAGCCGTCGCTCCCGACGACGGTCAGGCGGCCGAAGCATCCGGACTCCGGCGTCACCGTCGTGGGGGTCGGCGACGTCTGGGTCAAGCTGGCCCGGTGCTGCACCCCGGTCCCGCCGGATCCCATCATCGGGTTCGTCACCCGGGGCTCGGGGGTGTCGGTGCACCGGTCCGACTGCCGCAACGTGGCGGAACTGCGCGAAAGCCCCGACCGGATCGTCGATGTCGCCTGGGCGCCCACCCAGTCCAGCGTGTTCCTGGTGGAGATCCAGGTCGAGGCGCTGGACCGCAAGAGCCTGCTCTCCGATGTCACCCGGGTGCTCGCCGAGAACCATGTCAATATCCTCTCCGCCACGGTGCATACCTCGAGCGACCGGCTCGCGATCTCGCGGTTCTCCTTCGAGATGGGCGACCCGAAGTACCTCAGCCATGTGCTCAGCGCGGTCCGGCGCATCGACGGCGTCTACGACGTGTACCGCACCTCGGGGTCCCAGCGCCGCTGATCCGCCCGCCCGCGGTGGGACGCCACTCCGCGGCCGCCTCGCAGGAGCGTTCCCGCCGTCAGGCCGTACCCGTCGCCGAGTCCAGGCGCTGCAGGGCCCGGGCCTTGCCCGGCAGCCTCGGCCTCGCCTCCACCGCCTGCCGGACGGCGTCCAGCGGGCAGTCGAGTCCGCTGGCCCCGGCCAGCGCCCGCAACACGGGGATGGCCTCTTGGTCCGGAACGTGCAGGGCCACGTCCAGTGCGGTCCTCAGCGGCGTGCTCACCGGGACCCCGCCGATGGTCACGGTATCCAGGGGGCCAAGTGTCACTTCGTGGATCAGGGCAAGGCGATACCTGCCCTGCGACGTGGTCCTGTGCCGGTGGTCCAGCAGCACCGAGAGTTTCTGCGGGGCCGGCGCGCAGCCGTAGACCCATGCCGCCGTCATCCTCCCCAGCACCACTTTCCGGCGGACATGCCCGGGCAGGCTGAAGTACGCGGCTGCCGCACGGTGTCGGGGCGTGATCGGCTCCCATGGCAAGGCAAACCCCGGACCGTAGACGTTGACTAAGAGGCCCTCCAGACGCATGCACTCAAGTTCGCTGCGGCTGAACGGATGCCCCGGCCGCAGTACCGCCGGCGCGGCCTGGGCGGTACGTTCAGCCGCCGTGGCGGCGGGATGTAGACGGGCCATGCAGACAGCATGCCAAACGGGCCGGGACAGCCGAAGGGCCCCCGAACGCCTTGTGGAAAGCCGTTCGGGGGCCCTCGGGTTGTGTAGGGCTTGGTCCTCTAGGAGAAGTCCTCCGCTGAGCGCTGCAGCGTGTCGAGCCACTGGCGGCGCGCCTCCAAGGCCTCCCGGGCCTTGGCGATCCGCCGCTGGTCGCCGGCCTTTTCGGCCTGGGCCAGGTCATCCTCGAGCCCGGCGATGGCCGACTCGAGCTGGGACAGGGCGCTGTTGGTGCGGGCCTTGGTCTCCGGATTCGTCCGGCGCCAGTGATCGTCCTCCGCGGCCTTGACCGCATCCTCGACCTTGCGCAGGCCGGCATCGATCCGCTGCATGTCGCCGCGCGGAACCTTGCCGGCTTCCTCCCAACGATCACGGATGGACTGCAGGGCCTTCTTGGCTGCGGACAGATCGGTCACTGGCAGCAGCGCCTGCGCCTCGGCGACCAGCGCTTCCTTGACCACCAGGTTGGCGGCGAACTCCTGGTCGATTGCCTCGTTGGCGGCCTGGCGTGCCGCGAAGAACCTGTCCTGCGCCGCCCGGAACCTGGCCCAGAGCGCGTCGTCGTCCTTGCGGCTGGCGCGCTTGGATGCCTTCCAATCGTCCATCAGCTTCCGGTACTCGGCCGCGGTGTGGCCCCAGTCCGTGGAGGTGGAAAGCTCTTCGGCCCGGGCGATCAGGGCTTCCTTGGCGGCCTTTGCCGCGGCGTTGTCGCTGTCCAGTTGGCTGAAGAACGCGCGGCGGTGCCGATCAAAGACCGTCCGTGCCGAGCGGAAGCGTTTCCACAGTGCGTCCTCGGTGCTGCGGCCCAGCCGGATGCCGTTCTTCTGGGCGGCCTTCCACGCGTCGAAGAGTTCGTTCATGCGGGCGCTGCTGGTTTTCCACTGCACCGACGACGGGTCCTTGCCGGCGATCTCCTCGGCTTCGGCGACGATGGCTTCGCGGGCCGCCAGTTCTGCGGCTCGCTGGGCTTCCTGGTTTGCCTTCTCGGCCTTCTGCAGTTCGCTGATGGCTGAGCCAAGTTTCGCCAGCCGGGACTCGAGCGCGGGCACGTCGCCCACCATGTGCCGCTCGGCCACCTGGGCCTTCAGATGCTCAAGGGTCTTGTGCATGTCGTTGGAGGGAGCCTTGGCTTCGACCCGCTGTTCCAGCAGGGCAGCCTGGGCCGCCACGTCGTCATACTTGCGCACGAAGTAGGCCAGCGCCTCGTCCTTGCTGGCGTCCGGGTACTGTCCGACCGGATGTTCCTGCCCGTCGACAAGTAGGAAGACGTGGCCGTCGTCGGTGACGCGGGCCCACTTGGACGCCTCGGACAGCGGTGTGGAGGCGACCGCCGGAACAGGGATGACGTGCTGTGCGGGGGCAGCGGCAGCAATCTTTCCCGGCATGGCCGCCGGCGTGGGCTTGCGGCCCGGGGCGGGCTTCGGGGCCGGTTTGCCTGCCGGCTTCGGGGCACTGGGGGAGGGCGCGGCCGGGGCCTCGTCCTCGGTGGCCTGCGGCGCCGCCTCTGCGGCAGGCGGCTGGCCGGCTGCCGAGCCGTTTGCCGTTTGGTCGGTCGGAACCTGTTCCGCTGCCAAACCGTTTGCGGCTTGTTCGGTCTGGGCGGTCTGGGCTGCTTCGTCGGATTGCTGACTGGGTGTCACCGCTAGAACTCTTTCGCTTGTGCCTGGGGCCGCGTATTCAGCGGCACCATCGTGGTGGGGTGCTCACTGGAGGGTGAACGACTCTATTGTTACCGGTATCTTAGGCGGGCCGTCCTGGCTGTCGGCATCCTCGACGCCTCCGGCCGCGATCTGCTCGATGACGTCCAGCCCTTCGGTTACCTTACCCATAATCGTGTAGCCGCCGGTATCTTGCGGGATGGTGGAATCTTTCCACGCAATGAAGAACTGCGTCCCGTTGCTGTAGGTATCGGCGCCGCGGGCGACGGCGATTGTGCCGGCCGGATACACGCCGTCTTCGGGGGTGTTCTCCACCGGGCCCCACTGGTATGCGGGATCGCCGCCGCCGGCCCCGTCCACGGAACCGCACTGCAGCACGCCCATGCTGGCGGCGGTGGTGAGCCGGTGGCAGGTCTTGCCCTCGAAGAAACCGTCCCGGGCCAAGGTGCTGAAGACCGCTGCCGCCTGCGGCGCCACGTTGCCGTCCAGTTCCACACCGATATCGCCCTCGTTCGTGGCGATGGTGCCGTTGAAGACCTTTCCCTCGGCGATCTCCGGCGACGGGATGCCGGCCGCGTTCGCGGAGGGCGGCGGCGAGGCGACGCCTTGCGGGTCTTCGAGGCCCCGGCGGACCTGTTCCACCTCGGACGGAGTGGGGTTCGAGGCGAACACGGTCATCTGCACGATCACGCCGCCGACTACCAGTGCCGCCAAGGCTGCGCCGCCGATGATGTTGTCGCGCTTGCGCCGCGCCGCCTGCTGCCGGCGCAGGTCGCGTTTGGCCTCCATCCGGGCAATGCGGCGCCGGGTTTCGCGGTCATGACGGCTCCGGGCCAAAGCTCCTCCTGGTCGTTGCGCTAATAGACTCCGCCCGGCGCCGGGGCGGCGCCCGGCAGCGCGTTTGGTTCCGCTGCCGTGGCAGGCCTTAAACTGGTCCAGCAGCCAGTCTAGCGATCCAGTGCCGCAGCACTGCCGCCGGCTTTAATGCACCCGCCTCATCCTTACCCCTCATCTACTAGGAGATACGTCCGTATGGCACGCAAGGCCTCCCTGTCAGGCTTCCCGGAATGGCTTCCGCAGGAGAGGCTTGTGGAGCTGCATGTTCTGGATTCCCTGCGCCGGACGTTTGAGCTGCACGGTTTCTCCTCCATCGAGACCCGCGCCGTCGAAACCGTGGCCCAGCTGCTGCGCAAGGGCGAGATCGACAAAGAGGTTTACGGCCTGCACCGCCTGCAGGCCGACGAATCCGAGGGCAAGTCCGAGGACAAGCTGGCCCTGCATTTCGACCTTACGGTCCCGTTCGCCCGCTACGTCGTGGAGAACGCCGGCCACTTGGCCTTCCCGTTCCGCCGGTACCAGATCCAGAAGGTCTGGCGGGGCGAGCGTCCGCAGGAGGGCCGGGCCCGCGAGTTCACCCAGGCGGACATCGACGTGGTGGGCGACGGCGAGCTGCCCTTCCGCTACGACGTGGAGCTGGCGCTGGTCATCGTCGAGGCCCTCAGCGCGCTGCCCATCCCCGAGTTCAAGCTGCGCGTAAACAACCGGAAGCTGGCCGAGGGCTTCTACCGCGGGATCGGGCTGACCGACACCGCCGGGGTACTGCGCAGCATCGACAAGCTGGAGAAGATCGGTCCCGAGAAGGTTGCCGCGCTGCTGCAGGAAGAACTGGGCGCCACCGACGAACAGGCGCAGGCCGCGCTGAAGCTGGCATCCATCCGCACCGAGGACACCTCCTTCGTGGACCAGGTGCGGGCGCTCGGAGTCCGGCACGAGCTGCTGGACACCGGCCTGGCCGAGTTGGAGGAAGTCATCGGCGAGGCGCACCGGCGCGCCCCGGGCAAGGTGCTGGCCGACCTGAGCATCGCCCGCGGCCTGGACTATTACACCGGCACGGTCTACGAAACCGTCCTTGTGGGCCATGAGCAGCTGGGATCCATCTGCTCCGGAGGCCGTTACGACGCGCTGGCGGCCAAGGGCAACCGGACCTTTCCCGGCGTCGGCCTCTCCATCGGCGTGACCCGGCTGGTCATGCGGATCCTGGGACAGGAGTTCGCCGTGGCGTCCCGGCAGGTGCCGACGACCGTGCTGGTCGCCCTGGCCAACGAGGACAGCTGGTCGCAGGCCCAGGACGTGGCGGGGGAGCTGCGTTCACGCGGCATCAGCGTGGAGGTGGCCGCGAAGGCAGACAAGTTCGGCAAGCAGATCAAGTACGCGGACCGCCGCGGCATCCCCTACGTCTGGTTCACCTCCGTGGCCGACGACGGCAGCCTCAGCCACGAGGTCAAGGACATTCGCTCCGGCGACCAGGCCGCGGCGGATCCGGCGGTCTGGACCCCTCCGGCGGAGGATCTGGCCCCGCAGATCACCGCGGCCGCCCACTAAGGGCGGCCGCGGTCGGGCGGCCCTGCTCAGCAGCCGCGGTTGGCGGCGACCCCGCTCAGCCGCCGCGGTTGGCGGCGACCCCGCTCAGCCGCCCGGACGGCGGCGGACCGGCGCCAGCGCCGCGCGGCCGACCACGCCCGCGCCGAGCACGGCCAGCATCATCACCACGGACGTGACCGGCAGGGTGAAGGCCAGCAGCAGGCAGCCGAGGAGCCCTGCGACATTCAGCAGTTTCGGCGCGTGCCAGGGCCGCTCGTCGAGGGTGAGGGCGGCCGCATTCGTGACGCTGTAGTAAATCAGCACGCCGAAGCTGGAGAGCCCCACCACGGCGAGCACATCCTGGGTGAGCAGCAGGAAAATGACGACGGCGGCCACCACCAGGTCCGCCACCCACGGAACCTTGAACCGGGTGCCCACCGTGGCGAAGACGCGCGGCAGGTCGCCTTCCCGGGCCATGGCGAACGTGGTCCGGCCGACACCGGCGATCAGCGCCAGCAGGGCGCCCAGGCTGGCGAGGGCGACTGCGATGCCCATGGCCGTGGTGCCCACGCCGCCGCCGACCTCCTCCATGACGGCGCGCAGCGGGGCATCGCTCTCCGCCAGCAGCTCGGGCCCCAGGTAGCGCAGCAGTCCCAGGCCGATCAGCACGTAGAGCACGAAGGTAATCAGCAGCGCGGAGAAAATAGCGAGCGGAATCAGCTTCTTCGGTTCCCGGATCTCTTCGCCCATGGTGGCGACCCTGGCGTAGCCGGCGAAGGCGAAGAAGAACAGCCCCGCGGCCTGCAGCACACCGTACGGGGACGCGGCGATCTGCCCGCCCGGGACCCCGACCGGATCGGCGTCGAAGGCCACAACGACCGCGAACACCAGCACGGCGGCCACGAACGACACGATCCACCGGGTCACCCAAGCGGTCCGGGTGATGCCCAGCAGGTTGATCGAGGTCAGCACGACGACCGCGGCCACGGCAGCGGCCGTGGCATACTCCGGGAAAACGTAGAGGCCGAAGGTCAGGGCCATGGCCGCGCAGGAGGCAATCTTGCCGGTCACGAAGCTCCAGCCGGCCAGGAAGCCGGGCCATTCGCCCAGCCGCTTCCGTCCGTAAATGTACGTGCCGCCGCTGGTGGGGTAGAGGGCGGCCAGCTGCGCAGTCGCCGCCGCGTTGCAATAGGCCACGAACGCCGCGATGCCCAGCGCCAGCGGCAGCCACGAACCGGCCGCGGCGGCCGCGGGACCAAACACCACGAAAACGCCGGCACCGATCATGGATCCGACGCCCACGGTGGTCGCGTCGACCCCGCCGAGGCGGCGTTCCAGCGACGATTCACTACTCACAGTTGCTCCAGCTCCTTGCCCGCTGCGCCCCGCGCCGGCCGGCCGGTCCGGGCCATTTCCCCTCGCGCGACGGCAGCCGAGGTCCGGGGCGCAGCTTGATCAACGGTAAACTCGTCTACATCTCCACTCACCATAGCCGTACCCCGCCGCCGCACCAGGTAAACAGCGGGCGGCGAACAGATGAGCGAATCGTTCTACCGGAAGGACTGTTGTGCTGCGCACACACGACCTCGGCACCCTCAGGGCCGAGCACATCGGACAAACCGTTACCCTCGCCGGCTGGGTGGCCCGCCGCCGCGACCACGGTGGTGTGGCGTTCCTTGACCTGCGCGACGCCTCCGGTGTGGCGCAGGTAGTAGTCCGCGAGGAGGACGTGTTCCATTCGCTCCGCAATGAATACGTGCTGCAGATCAAGGGCACCGTGGAGAAGCGCCCGGAGGGCAATGAGAACCCGGCCCTCGCCACCGGTGAGGTGGAGGTCATGGCCGAGGACGTCGTCGTCCTCAACACCGCCGACCCGCTGCCGTTCCAGGTGGACGAGCATGTGGAGGTGGGCGAGGAGGCCCGCCTCAAGCACCGCTACCTGGACCTGCGCCGGCCGGGCCCCTCGAAGGCGCTGCGGCTGCGCTCGGAAGCCAACCGGGTGGCGCGCGAACTCCTGCACGGCGACGGATTCGTGGAGATCGAGACCCCGACGCTGACCCGCTCGACGCCCGAAGGCGCCCGCGACTTCCTGGTCCCGGCGCGCCTGGCCCCGGGGGCCTGGTACGCGCTGCCGCAGTCCCCGCAGCTGTTCAAGCAGTTGCTGCAGGTGGGCGGCTTCGAGAAGTACTACCAGATTGCCCGCTGCTACCGCGACGAGGACTTCCGCGCCGACCGCCAGCCGGAGTTCACCCAGCTGGACATCGAGGCCAGCTTCGTGGACCAGGACGACATCATCGCCCTGGGCGAGCGGATCGTGCAGGCCCTGTGGCGGCTGATCGGCGTCGAAATCAGCACCCCGATCCCGCGGATGACCTACGCCGAGGCGATGGACAAGTACGGTTCGGACAAGCCGGACCTGCGGTTTGGCCAGGAACTGACCGAGCTGACCGAATTCTTCAAGGACACCACGTTCCGAGTCTTCCAAGCGCCCTACGTGGGTGCGGTGGTGATGCCCGGCGGGGCCTCGCAGGCCCGCCGCACCCTGGACGCCTGGCAGGAGTGGGCCAAGCAGCGCGGCGCCAAGGGCCTCGCCTACGTGCTGGTCCAGGAGGACGGGGAGCTGACCGGCCCGGTGGCCAAGAACCTCACCGACTTCGAGCGCGAGAACCTCGCGGGCACCGTGGGCGCCAACCCCGGCGACTGCATTTTCTTCGCGGCCGGCGACCGTGCCGCCTCGCGAGCGCTGCTGGGTGCGGCTCGCGTGGAAATCGGCCACCGCACCGGCCTGATCAACGAGGGCGACTGGGCGTTCGTCTGGGTGGTCGACGCGCCCATGTTCGAGCCTGCCGAGGCGGCCGTCGCCTCCGGCGACGTGGCCGTGGGCGGCGGCAAGTGGACGGCCGTGCACCACGCCTTCACCTCGCCGAAGCCGGAGTTCATGGACACGTTCGACACCGACCCGGAGTCGGCGCTGTCCTACGCCTACGACATCGTTTGCAACGGCAACGAAATCGGGGGAGGCTCCATCCGTATCCACCAGCGGGACATGCAGGAACGCGTGTTCAAGGTGATGGGGCTGGACAAGGAGTCCGCGCAGACCAAGTTCGGCTTCCTGCTGGAGGGCTTCAAGTACGGCGCCCCGCCGCACGGCGGCATCGCCTTCGGCTGGGACCGTGTGGTCGCCCTGATGGCCGGCGAGGAGTCCATCCGCGAGGTCATCGCTTTCCCGAAGACCGGCGGCGGCTACGACCCGCTGACCGCGGCGCCGGCACCGATCACGCCGCAGCAGCGCAAGGAAGCCGGCGTCGACGCCAAGCCGCAGCCCAAGGACGCGGCCAAGGAGGCCGGGGCCAAGGCGGAGTAGCCGGGCACTGATCCGTCCCTGACGTACGACGGCGGGCGCGCGCCCCTTGCGGTGCGTGCCCGCCGTGCTGTCTGCTGGGAGCATGCAGACAGCTACCGGCGCCGGCGTCGCCGTCGTCCCCGCAAACCAAGCCTCCTGGGAGGACCTGCAGGCAGTCTTCGGCACCCGCGGCGAAGCGGCGCGTTGCCAATGCCAGTGGTTCCAGACCCCGGCGGCCCGGTGGCGGGAGGAGCTGGTCGAGGAACGGGCTTTCCGGCTCCGGGCCGAAACCCGGTGCGGTGATCCAGAGGCCGGTTCCACCAGCGGCCTGGTGGCCTATCTGGACGGCGAGCCGGCCGGCTGGTGCGCCGTGGAACCCCGGACGGCCTACCGGCGCCTGAGCACCAGCAGAGTGGTGTGGGCCGGACGCGACGAAGACCCCGACGACGGGACGGTGTGGGCGGCGGTGTGCTTCACCACCAGGACCGGCTTCCGGCGCCGCGGCATCAGCCGGGCCCTGGCTTCCGCGGCCGCCGCCTGGGCAAAGGAGAACGGCGCCCGCGCCATCGAGGGCTACCCGCTCATCCCCAAGCCCGGGCAGCGGCTGACGTGGGGCGAACTGTACGTGGGCAGCCACAGTATCTTCAGCGCCGCGGGGTTCCGGGAGGTCACACGCCCCACGCCCCGCCGCGCCGTGATGCGCATCGACTTTTAGGGAATAGCGCGGCCGGTCCCCGGGCGTCAGGGTGCAACGATAGCCTTGACGTGTGAGTGACTTGTTCAGTGCCGCCGCGGGCGACGATGAAGACTACGACGGCGACGGCCGGGGACCGGATTCCGACGGCGAGGCCGACGCCGGATCCGGGCGTCCGCGCAGCCCGCTGGCGGTCCGGATGCGGCCGCGCACGCTGGACGACGTGGTCGGCCAGCAGCACCTGCTCCAGTCGGGATCGCCGCTGCGGCTGCTGGCCGCCGGCGGTGCGGCCACCGGACCGGCGGGGCCGTCCTCGGTGATCCTGTGGGGCCCGCCGGGCACCGGCAAGACCACCTTGGCGCACGTGATCGCCCGCGGTCCCGGCCGCAAGTTCGTGGAGCTCTCCGCCATCACCGCCGGCGTCAAGGACGTGCGCCGGGTGATGGACGAGGCCCTGACCGCCCGCGACTTGCACCGGATTACCACCGTGCTGTTCCTGGACGAGATCCACCGCTTCAACAAGGCGCAGCAGGACGCGCTGCTGCCCGGCGTCGAGAACCGCTGGGTGGTGCTGGTCGCCGCGACCACCGAGAACCCGTCGTTCTCCGTGGTCTCGCCGCTGCTGTCCCGCTCGCTGCTGCTGACGCTGCAGCCGCTGACCGCCGACGACATCGAGTCCCTGCTGGTGCGGGCCGTGGCGGACGAGCGCGGGCTGGCCGGGCGGGTGGCCCTGAGCGACGAGGCACTGGAACACCTCGTGCGGCTGGCCGCCGGCGACGCGCGCCGCGGCCTCACCGCGCTGGAAGCCGCCGCCGGAGTGGCCTGGGGCGAGTCCGGCGGAACCGGCGAGGACGGCGCCCCGGTCCTCGTCGAGCTCGCCCATGCCGAGCGTGCCATGGACCGTGCCGCGCTGCGCTACGACCGGGCCGGCGACCAGCACTACGACATCACCAGCGCCTTCATCAAGTCGATGCGCGGTTCCGACGTGGACGCGGCGCTGCACTACATGGCCCGGATGCTGGAGGCGGGGGAGGACCCGCGGTTCGTGGCCCGCCGGATCGTAGTCCATGCGTCCGAAGACGTCGGCATGGCCGACCCCACCGCGCTGCAGACGGCCGTCGCCGCCGCCCAGGCCGTGCAGCTGATCGGCATGCCCGAGGCCCGGCTGGTGCTGGCCCAGGCCGTGGTCCACATCGCCACCGCACCGAAGTCGCCGGCCTGCTACCTGGCGATCAACGCGGCAGTGGCGGACGTGCGCGCCGGACGCGGCCAGGGAGTTCCCGTGCACCTGCGCGACTCCCACTACGCCGGCGCCAAGGGGATGGGCCACGGGAAGGGCTACGTGTACTCGCACGATGCCCCGCACGGGATCGCCACCCAGCAGTACGCACCCGACGACCTGGTGGGCCGGAACTACTACGAACCGACCACCAACGGCGCCGAGCGGGAGATCTCCGCCCGGGTGGACCGGCTGCGGAAGATCATCCGCGGCGGATAACGACGGCGGTGCCCGGGCTCCAACGACGGCGGTGCCCGGGCTCCAACGACGGCGGTGCCCGGCCGTGCAAAACCTAATCGCGGCGCGGCTTGCCGAAGTCCTCCGTGTCCAGGCTGATGGTAAACGGGCCCGAATTCACCAGCTCCAGCTCCATCATGGCGCCGAACACTCCGGTTTCGACTTGCGCGCCGAGCACCCGCAGCGCCGCCACGAAGTCCTCCACCAAGGGTTCGCCGACCGCCGCCGGGGCGGCCGCCGACCAGGACGGCCGCCGGCCGCGGCGGGTATCGGCGTACAGGGTGAACTGGCTGACCACCAGCAGCGGGGCGCCGGCCGTGGCACACGACTGCTCGCCGTCGAGGATCCGCAGCTGCCAGGTCTTCTGCGCCAGCGCCACGGCGTCGTCAGGGGTGTCGGTGTGGGTGGCGCCGACCAGCACCACCAGTCCGGGACCTGGCAGGGCGCCCACCACGGCGCCGTCGACACTGACGCTGGCGCGGCTGGCGCGCTGCAAAATGGCTCGCATGGACCCAGCCTAGGCAAAGCCGCCCCTCCGCACGAATGGCGGCGGCCGGAAGCCGGCACCCGGACGCGTGCGGCAGCAACCCGAGCTGCTGCTAGAATGGTTGGCTGACTGGCAAGCCGTTCTTCACGCGCCGTCAAACCCCGGATCACATCAGAGGTGGGGCCAGACGCGTGCCGCGAACGGACTGTAGCTGAAGGTAGCGGTTGACCAACGCTCTCCGATACATGGAGGCCAGCAAACCATTGCACCGCACATAACTGGAAGGACATCGTGGCTAACAACACACGAGCCCGCCGCAAGGTCCGCATTTCGCGTGCCCTTGGCATTGCCCTGACGCCCAAGGCTGAGAAGTACATGGAGCGTCGCCCGTACGGCCCCGGCCAGCACGGACGCGCCCGCCGCAAGCAGGACAGTGACTACGCCGTACGTCTGCGCGAGAAGCAGCGTCTGCGTGCCCAGTACGGCATCCGCGAAGCACAGATGACCCGTGTCTTCGAGGAAGCCCGCAACACCGCCGGCCTGACCGGTGAAAACCTGATCGAGCTGCTGGAAATGCGTCTTGACGCCCTGGTGCTGCGTGCCGGCTTTGCCCGCACGATTGCCCAGGCCCGCCAGCTGGTGGTGCACCGCCACATCATGGTTGACGGCAAGCGCGTGGACCGCCCGTCCTTCCGCGTTTCCGAAGGCCAGCTGATCCACGTCCACGAGCGCTCCGAGAAGATGCCCCCGTTCCAGGTGGCAGCTGCCGGCGCTCACCGCGACGTGCTCCCCAACGTTCCGGCGTACCTGGATGTCGCTTTGGAGAAGCTGCAGGCCCGCCTGGTCCGCCGCCCCAAGCGCTCCGAGGTCCCCGTGACCTGCGAAGAGCAGCTGGTGGTCGAATACTACGCTCGCTAGGCCCGTTGTCCCGGGCGTGAAACCCCGGGACAGCACCTGCGAGATGCCGTCCCCGTGCGCGGGGTCGGCGCAGAACAGCCCGCGGCATCGCCGCGGGCTGTTCAGTAGGTAAGGTGTTGTCAGTGGCGGTACGGTGCCTGCGTCCAGGTGCGCCCCGCCGTCGTTAGCCGGAACCCGCAGCCGATGGCCCGCCCATGCCGCGCGCGGAACCGGAGTACGCCAAGAACCAACAAATAGGAGCGTTTGAGCCCATGTCAGGTGGAGATATCGCCGGTCTGATCGCCGCGGGCGTGTTCGCGGTGCTGGTGGCCCTGCTGGCCATACCGGTCTGGAAGCTCGGCAAGGTGTTTGACGAGCTGCGCCAGGCAATCCGGGACATCAGCGACGGCACCACGCCGCTGATCGGCGAAGTGACCACCACTGTGAGCACCACCAACGAACAGCTCAGGAAGGTCGACGGGATCTCCAACCACGTCTCGGACGCCTCCGCCAACCTGTCGGCCCTGACCTCGCTGGTCTCCGCGACCCTGGGCTCGCCTTTGATCAAGGTGGCCGCCTTCTCCTACGGTGTGCGCAGCGCCTTCAATTCCGCCGGCAAGGGCGCGCCCGAGGGCAAGCGCCGCCGCGGCCGCTGACCGGAAAGAGGAACCCACATGAAGCGAATAATCTGGATGGCCGCCGGCGTGGCGATCGGCGTGCTCGCGGTACGCAAGGTGTCCCAAACGCGTGAGGCGTTGGGCCCGGCGGGCCTGAACCGCGCCCTGGCACAGGTGGCCGACTCCGTGGCCAACTTCGCCGACGCGGTCCGCGACGGCATGCAGGAACGTGAAACCGACCTGCGCCTGGCCCTGGGCATCGATTCCGCCGACGACGTCCGCAAGCGATAAGTTTTTTACGGTCACCGAAGCCGCAGCCCGGCGCCCACAACCGTATTGCACCCCGGAAGGTAAGACACAGGCACCATGAAATCCCATGAGATTGTCCGCCGCTGGCTCGACTTCTTCGAGAAGAAGGGCCATTCCGTGGTCCCCTCCGCGTCCCTCGTGTCGCCGGATCCCTCGCTGCTGTTCACCGTGGCCGGCATGGTGCCGTTCATCCCGTACCTGACCGCCCGCGAGACGCCACCGTACCCGCGCGCCACCAGCGTGCAGAAATGCATCCGCACCGCGGACATCGAAGAGGTCGGCAAGACCGTCCGGCACGGCACGTTCTTCCAGATGTGCGGCAACTTCTCCTTCGGCGACTACTTCAAGGAACAGGCCATCGCGATGGCCTGGGAACTGCTGACCAGCCCGGTGGAGCAGGGCGGCTACGGCCTGCCGCCGGAGAAGCTCTGGATCACCGTGTACGAAGAGGACGAGGAAGCACTGGCCATCTGGCGCGACCAGGTGGGCGTTCCGGCCGAGCGGATCCAGAAGTCCGGCAAGAAGGACAACTACTGGTCCACCGGCCAGCCCGGCCCGGCCGGCCCCTGCTCGGAAATCTTCTACGACCGCGGCCCGGAGTACGGGATCGAGGGCGGCCCGATCGCCGACGAGACCCGCTACATCGAAATCTGGAACCTGGTCTTCATGCAGTACCAGCGCGGCGCCGGCATCGGCAAGGAAGACTTCGAGATCCTGGGCGAATTGCCGCAGAAGAACATCGACACCGGCCTGGGCATGGAACGCCTCGCGATGATTCTGCAGGGCGTGGAGAACATGTACGAGACGGACCAGGTCCGCCCCGTGCTGGACAAGGCCGCGGAGATCTCCGGCAAGGAGTACACCAGCGCCGAGTCCGACGACGACCCGCACCACGGCGACGATGTGCGAATGCGCGTGGTGGCCGACCACATCCGCTCCTCCCTGATGCTGATCTCCGACGGCGTGACCCCCTCCAACGAGGGCCGCGGCTACGTGCTGCGCCGGCTGATCCGCCGCGCGGTGCGCGCCATGCGCCTGCTCGGCGTGGAACGCGCCTGCCTGCCGGACCTGCTGCCGGTCTCCCGGGATGCGATGAAGGGCACCTACCCGGAAGTGGCCGAGGACTTCGAGCGCATCAGCCGGATTGCCTACGCCGAGGAGAAGGCGTTCCTGCGCACCATTGCCTCCGGCACCGCGCGGCTCGAGGAGGCCGTGAAGGAATCCAAGGCCGCCGCCAAGCCGATCTCCGGCGAGGACGCCTTCACCCTGCACGACACCTACGGCTTCCCGATCGACCTGACCCTCGAGATGGCCGAGGAAGCCGGCCTGCAGGTGGACGAGGCCGGATTCCGCACGCTGATGGCCGAACAGCGCGAGCGCGCCCAGGCCGACGCCCGCGGCAAGAAGCTGGGCCACGCCGACGTGACCGTCTTCCGCGAGATGCTCGCCGACGGCGAGACCGTCTTCACCGGCTACGACGAACTCACCACCGAATCTACGGTGCGAGGCATCGTCCGCGGCGGCGAAGTGCGCGGCTTCGCCGGCCAGGGCGAGGAAATCGAACTGGTGCTCGACGCCACCCCGTTCTACGCCGAGGCCGGCGGGCAGGCCGCGGACGTCGGGCTGATCACCGGCGACGGGTTCGTGGTCGAAGTGCTCGACGTGCAGAAGCCCGTCAAGGGCCTGAGCGTGCACAAGGCCGTGGTGCGCGAGGGCGAACTGCCCTCCGGCGCCACGGTGCAGGCCGCCGTCGACGCCCAGCGACGCCAGGCCGGCGAGCAGGCGCACACCGGCACGCACATCATCCATGCGGCCCTGCACCAGATCCTGGGCCCGGAGGCGCTGCAGCGCGGTTCCTTCAACAAGGCCGGCTACCTGCGCTTCGATTTCTCCTGGGGCGAGGGCCTCTCCGACGCCGCCAAGTCGGAGGTCGAAGAGGTCTCGAACCTGGCCATCCGCAACAACTTCGAGGTCCAGACCCGCGTCATGCCCCTGGCCCAGGCCCGCGAGCTGGGCGCCATGGCGCTGTTCGGCGAGGCCTACGGGGACACCGTGCGCGTGGTGGAGATCGACGGCGCGTGGTCCCGCGAACTTTGCGGCGGCACCCATGTGGAGGCCACCTCGCAGATCGGTTCGCTGACCCTGCTGGGCGAGGCATCGGTGGGTTCGGGCAACCGGCGCGTGGAGGCGTTCGTGGGCATGGAGGCCTTCCGCCACATGGCCGCCGAGCGCGCGCTGGTGAACGAACTCTCCGAAATGCTGAAGGTGCCGGGGGCACAGCTGCCCGAGCGGATTTCCGCCACCCTGGCCAAGCTCAAGTCCGTGGAGAAGGAGCTGGACAAGCTCCGCAAGGAACAGCTCGCCGCCTCGGCCGCCTCGCTGGTGGCCCAGGCCCAGGATGTGGCTGGGGTCCGGCTGCTGGCGCACCATGCCGGCGAACTCAGCGGCGCGGACGACCTGCGCAGCCTGGCCCTGGACCTGCGGACGCGGCTGGGCTCCGACCCGGTCACCGTGGCGATGACGGGGGTGGCCAACGGCCGGCCCCTGATCCTGGTGGCCACCAACGAAGCCGCCCGTGCCGCGGGTGTCAAGGCCGGCGCCTTGGTCAAGACCGCCGCCGGAGTACTGGGCGGCGGAGGCGGCGGCAAGGACGACGTCGCGCAGGGCGGCGGGTCCGATGCCACCAAGATCGACGAGGCACTGGCCGCCGTGACGGCCGCGGTCGCCAACCGCTAGGGCATCCGGTGTCTGTTCCCGATTATCCGCACGGCACCAAGCTTGGTGTCGACGTCGGCGCGGTGCGCGTGGGCGTGGCCAGCTGCGATCCGGACGGGATCCTGGCCACCCCGGTGCGCACCCTGAAGCGCGACGCCAAGAAAGACAGCGACGTCAGGGTCCTGGTGCGGGAGGCCGCCGAGCGGGACGCCGTGCAGGTGTTCGTTGGGCTGCCGCGCACCCTCTCCGGCGGCGACTCGGCCTCCACCGAAATGGCCCGCGACTACGCCCGGAAGCTGGCCGCAGCGCTGGCCGGGGCGGGGTCAGCCGCCCGGGTCAACCTGATCGACGAGCGCCTGACGACCGTGGCGGCGCACCGCGGACTGCGGGAGGCTGGTATGGATACACGTCAACATCGTAAAGTAGTTGATCAGGTAGCCGCAGTGGGTATACTGCAGCAGGCTATTGACATGCAACGGGCCCAAGGGCAGGACGTGGGGACACCTGTCGCACCGCCCGCCGGCAGCCATGTGCCGGCTGCCAGCCATGAGGAGCCGACGATTTCGCACGGACATGACCGAAGCGGGGACCCCGGGACATGAGCAAGCACCCCGACGACTGGAACAACCTGCCGTCCCGGCGCGCCGCACGCGGCCGCCAGGCCGCCGACCCGCGCTTCGACGACACCGTCCCGCCGTATTGGGACGACGACGCCGTACCCGAATGGGAGGAAGCGCCCGCGGACGAGGCATGGCCTTCTCCGCCCGCCCACCCCGCCACGCCCGCGGCCCCCGTCGCCCCCGCTCGGGACGAGCCGGAGGCCGGCGTGGGGGACGCACCGGTTGCGGCCGGCTGGGACGAGCCGGAACCCATCATCGAGGACGAACGGTCCGCCGCCTGGCATGAACCGGAGCCGGCCACCGTGGTCCAGCAGCAGGTTCCCGCCGAGGACGGCGACGCGGAGCAAAACTGGGACGTCGCCGACGACGGCGTCGTGTACCAGGACGACGGACAGGTCTACCACGACGGCCGGCTGGACTTTTTCGAGGACGAACCGGCGCCCGGCCGCAAGGGCCCGGCCCGCAGCAAGCAGCGCGCCCGCCGCCGGCGCAACACGATCATGCTGGTGGTGTTCGCCGTCTTCGCCGCCGGTCTGGTCGGCGTCGTGCTGTTCCTGCAGAACCTGCTCGGCATGGGCGGCGGCCCCGAAGACTACGCGGGCCCCGGGGAGGGGCAGGTAACCTTCACCGTGGAACAAGGCGCCGGCCCGCTGGCCATCGCCAGTTCCCTCGTGGAGCAGGACATCGTCTCCAACAGCGAAATATTCCTCGGCGAGCTGGCCAGCCAGGCCAACGGCCGCGAGGTCCAGCCCGGCGACTACGAGATGCAGTACAAGCTGCCCGCCGCCGACGCGGCCGCCATCCTGCTCGCGGACGTGGGGGAGAAGGTTTCCTACGTTGCCATCAACCGCACCTGGCGGCAGAACGAGGTGTTCGACGCCCTGAGCAAGGGCACGAAGATCCCGGCCTCCGAGTTCGCGGAGCTGGCCAAGAATCCGCAGCAGTTCGATTTGCCCAAGGACGCACGGAACCTGGAAGGGTACCTGTTCCCCGGAGAATACCGCTGGCCGCTGGACGCCACCGCGGAGGACATCATCTCCGAACTGGTCGCCAACACCAAGGAGCGGCTGACCGCGGACGGCATCACCGATCCGCAGGAACAGTTCCGGGTGCTGACCATCGCGAGCATCATCGAAGCCGAGGCGGGCGAGGCCGACTACGCCAAGGTCGCCGGGGCCATCCAGAACCGGCTCAAGCCCGACAACACCGAAACGAACGGCCTGATCCAGTCCGACGCCACGGTCACCTACGGGCTGGGCCGGAAGGGCTACGACATCACGCCCGAGGAGAAGGCCGACAAGTCCAATCCGTACAACACGTACGCGCACACCGGGCTGCCGGCCGGGCCGATCAACTCACCCGGCGGGCCTGCCATCGACGCGGCCGCCAATCCGGCCGACGTCCCCTACTACTACTGGGTGACGGTCAACCTGGACACCGGCGAGACCAAGTTCGCCGAGACACTGGCGGAGCACAACGCGTACACCA
This sequence comes from Arthrobacter sp. B0316-1-20, assembly GCF_059091865.1. Classification (NCBI taxonomy): domain Bacteria; kingdom Bacillati; phylum Actinomycetota; class Actinomycetes; order Micrococcales; family Micrococcaceae; genus Arthrobacter; species Arthrobacter sp. B0316-1-20. The sequence goes on from NZ_JBNHHC010000003.1 coordinate 460,049, forward strand.
AGGAATACCTGCAGTGGTGCAGCGAGCAGGAAGAGGGCCGGTGCAGTTGACGGCCCGTCCCGCGGACGGCGCGCCGGCCGGCACGCGGCCCGCTTCCCGGCAGTACCAGGCGGCGGTGCTCGGCCATCCGATCGACCACTCCCGGTCGCCGGCCCTGCACCGCGCGGCCTATGAGCTGATCGGCTTCGACTGCAGCTACCGGGCCATCGATCTCACGGAGGACCGCGTGCCGCAGTTCGTCCGGAACCTGCGCGCGGAGCGGGACTGGGCCGGGCTGTCGGTGACCATGCCGCTGAAGGCCGCCATGGTCGGCCAGATGGACCGGGTCAGCGAACTGGTGGACGTGCTGGGGGTGCTCAACACCGTGGTTCCCGAGTACGACGGCGGGGGCCGGGTGACGCTCTCCGGCCACAACACCGACGTGGCCGGCATCGTCGGCGCGCTGCGCCACGGCGGTGTCGCAGAGGGCGGGGCGGCGGTGATCCTCGGTGGCGGCGGTACCGCGGCCGCGGCCGCGGCTGCGCTGGCGGACCTCAAACCGTCCGAGGTGACCCTGTGCCTGCGGAATCCGGCCGGCGCCGGGGGCGTGCAACGCATCGCCCGGCACGTTGGCCTGCCGCTGCGGGTGGCCGGATGGGACCAGGCGGCCGACGCGCTGCGGCAGGCCGGGACGGTAATCTGCACACTGCCGCCGCGCGCAGCCGATTCACTGGCCGCGGAGCTGGCGGCGCAGGCCGGAACGGACCGGAGCGGACGCGTGCTGCTCGACGTCGCCTACGATCCCTGGCCCAGCGACCTGGCAGCCGTCTGGCAGCGCCACGGCGGATCGGTAGTCCATGGTTTGGAAATGCTCATCTACCAGGCCGTGGAACAGGTGCGCTTGTTCGCCGGCGATCGCTTCACCGACGCCGCCGAAGTCACAAATGTGATGTGTGACGCGGTAGGTGCACCGCGGCGCTAAACAGCCCGCCGATGCATGGCAGTATTGAAACCATGTTGCGTTGGTTAACCGCCGGTGAATCCCATGGTCCGGCCCTGGTGGGCATTATTGAAGGCGTCCCTGCCGGCGTCGAACTGACCGCGGCCGAGGTCCAGGATGCCCTGGCCCGGCGGCGTCTCGGCTACGGCCGCGGCGCCCGGATGAAGTTCGAAAAGGACCAGGTCACCCTGGTGGGCGGCGTCCGCCACGGCCTGACCCAGGGCGGCCCGGTGGCCATCGAGGTTGCCAACACCGAATGGCCCAAGTGGGAAACCGTCATGTCCGCCGATCCGGTGGATCCGGCGGCCCTGGCGGACCTGGCCCGCAACGCCCCGCTCACCCGGCCCCGGCCGGGCCATGCCGACTTCACGGGCATGCAGAAGTACGGCTTCGACGAAGCCCGCCCCGTGCTGGAACGGGCCAGCGCCCGGGAGACCGCGGCCCGCGTGGCCCTGGGTACCGTGGCCGCGAAGTTCCTCGCCGCGCTGGGCATCCGGCTGGTCAGCCACACCACCGCGGTGGGCCGGGTCTCCGTGCCCGAAGGCTGCCCGCTTCCAGGGCCGGGCGATGTCCTGGCACTGGACGAAGATCCGCTGCGCTGCTTCGACGCCGAGACGTCCGAGGCCATGGTGCTGGAAGTGGACCAGGCGCACAAGGACGGCGAAACCCTGGGCGGCGTGGTCGAGGTGCTGGCCTACGGCCTGCCGCCGGGACTGGGCAGCTACGTGCACTGGGACCGCCGGCTGGACGCCCGCCTGGCCGCCGCCTTGATGGGAATCCAGGCCATCAAGGGCGTGGAGGTCGGCGACGGCTTTCTCACCGCCGCCCGCCGCGGATCGGAAGCCCATGACGAGATCGTCCGCGACGAAGACGGCACCATCGTGCGGGCCAGCAACCGGGCCGGCGGTATCGAGGGCGGCATGAGCATCGGGGAGACCCTGCGCGTCCGGGCGGCCATGAAACCGATCGCCACGGTGCCGCGCGCGCTGTCCACCATCGACGTCACCACCGGGGAGCCCGCCAAGGCCCACCACCAGCGTTCGGACGTCTGCGCGGTGCCGGCGTCCGGCGTTGTCGCCGAAGCGATGGTGGCCCTGGTACTCGCCGAGGCCGTGACCGAGAAGTTCGGCGGCGACTCCGTGAGCGAGACGGCACGCAACCTCCGGTCCTATCTGGCGGCGATCCCGGAGTCGCTGGATTCGATCGGCCGCTAATGGCAGCCGGGCAGCCGCTCAAGCTGCGGCGCCACCTGGTCCTGATCGGCCCGATGGCGTCCGGCAAGTCGACGCTGGGCAGCCAGTTCGCCAGCCGGCACGGCCTCGCCTTCGCCGACAGCGACAAGCGGCTCGTCGAACGCCACGGTCCGATCACCGCGATCTTCGCCTCGATGGGCGAGCACGCCTTCCGCGAGCTCGAGGCCCGCGAAGTGGCCGCACTGCTCGCCGCCGGCCGGCCGCCCGCCGTGGTCTCGCTGGGCGGCGGCGCCATCCTGGACACCGGCACCCAGCAACTGCTGGCCGACTGCACCGTGGTTTTCCTGGACATCGACGTGGATACCGTGCGGCCGCGCATCATAAAGGACACCGGCCGGCCGCTGCTGGCCGGCGACCCCGTGGGCCGCTGGATCGAGACCTTCGGGCAACGCCGGCCGGTCTACGAGCGGCTGGCGGACCTGGTGCTGGACACCCGCGGCAAATCACAGCAGCAACTGCTGGCCGAACTGAGACAACTGCTTGATGAAAGGCACGAACAGTGAGCAACACCGCCGAGGCAACCACCATCCCGGTCACCGGGACCACGCCCCAGGAGGCGTACGACGTCGTCGTCGGCCACGCGCTGCTGGGCCGCCTGCCGCAGGTGCTGGGGGAGCGGGTCCGCAAGGTCCTGGTGATCCACCCGCGCGCGCTGCGTGCCACCGGCGACGCGGTGCGCGAGGACCTGGCCGCCAACGGGCTGGAGGCGCTGACCGCCGAAATTCCGGACGCCGAGGAGGGCAAGCACATCCAGGTGGCCTCGTTCTGCTGGCAGGTGCTGGGACAGAACGACTTCACCCGCTCGGACGCCATCGTGGCCGTGGGCGGCGGGGCGGTCACCGACGTGGCCGGCTTCGTGGCCGCCACCTGGCTGCGCGGCGTCAAGGTGGTGCACATCCCCACCAGCCTGCTGGGCATGGTCGACGCCGCGGTGGGCGGCAAGACCGGCATCAACACCGCCGAGGGCAAGAACCTGGTCGGCGCGTTCCACCCGCCGGCCGCGGTGCTGGCCGACCTGGACGCGCTGCAGACGCTGCCGCCCAACGAACTGGTCACAGGCCTGGCCGAAGCCGTCAAGTGCGGCTTCATCGCCGACCCGGCCATCCTGGAGGTGATCGAAGCGGACCCCAAGGCCGCCAGCACCGCCGGCACGCCGCAGCTGCGGGAGATCATCGAGCGGTCCATCCGGGTCAAGGCCGGGATAGTCTCCTCCGACCTGCGCGAGTCCGGCCGCCGGGAGTTCCTGAATTACGGACACACCCTCGGCCACGCGATCGAGCTGGCCGAGCGCTACCAGATGCGCCACGGCGCGGCCGTTTCTATCGGCCTGGCCTTTGCCGCCGAGCTGTCCCGGATGGTGGGCCGGCTGGACGACGCCACCGCCGACCGGCACCAGGCGATCCTGACGTCGCTCGGGCTGCCCGTGACGTACCGCCGCGACCGCTGGGCCGCGCTACTGGACGGGATGAAGCGCGACAAGAAGGCCCGCGGCGACCTGCTGCGGTTCGTGGTGCTGGACGGCCTGGCCAAGCCCGGGATCCTGGACGTGCCGGACACCTCGCTGCTGTTCGCCGCCTACCAAGAGATCGCCGAGTAGCCCCCGACGCCGGCGCCGGAGGTGGCGCAGGGGTCCGGCGCGCCTTGGATCCGCTCCCACGTTTGGCTGGGCGGCCCATACATCGCCGCACGTCGGGGCCCTTCACGCGGCCGAGACGTGGGCAGTTAGGGCCAAACGTGGGACGCAACCGCGCACCCTGTCCGCGGCAGCGGCTGGCGTTGCCGGCCGCCAGGGCCGCTCCGGGCCAAGGCGCGGCCAGCCCGTCCGCAGGGCCCGTCTTCGGGCGGCAACCCGCCAGCAGGTAGAATGTCTGCTGGACTTCGCTCCGGGCCGGGCGGACTTTCCGCCCGCGGCCCGCCATCATCGAGGAAAGTGAAACTGTGGCCACGACCAACGACATCAAGAACGGCACCGTGCTGAAGCTGGACGGCCAGCTGTGGAACGTCATTGAGTTCCAGCACGTGAAGCCGGGCAAGGGCGGCGCGTTCGTGCGCACCAAGATCAAGAATGTCGTCAGCGGCAAGATCCAGGACAAGACGTTCAACGCCGGCCTGAAGATCGAGACCGCCACGGTTGACCGCCGCGATTACACCTACCTGTACAAGGACGGCGACGACTTCGTCTTCATGGACGTGCAGGACTACGACCAGGTCACCGTTCCCGGCCCGGTGGTCGGCGACGACGAGAACTTCCTGCTGGAAAACATCAAGGTCAACATCGCCATGCACGACGGCATCCCGCTCTACATCGAGCTGCCCGCCTCCGTGGTCATGGAGATCACGTACACCGAGCCCGGCCTGCAGGGCGACCGTTCCACCGGCGGCACCAAGCCCGCCACCGTGGAGACCGGCTACCAGATCCAGGTTCCGCTGTTCCTGGAGACCGGCACCAAGGTCAAGGTCGACACCCGCACCGGCGACTACCTGGGACGAGTCAACGACTAGTGAGTGCTCCCACTTCTGCCCGCGGCAAAGCCCGCCGCAGGGCCGTCGACGTCCTCTTTGAAGCCGAACAGCGCGGCGTGTCCCCGGCCGATGCGCTGGCCGGTCGCGGCAACACCGACCAGGTGATCAACCCCTACACCGCCCAGATTGTGGAGGGGGTCGCCGCCCTGCAGCCGACCATCGACGAGTTCCTGGCCACCTACGCCCAGGGCTGGACGCTGGAACGGATGCCCGCGGTGGACCGGATTATCCTGCGGGTCGGCTCCTGGGAACTGCTCTACAACGACGACGTCCCCGACGGCGTCGCGGTCAGCGAGGCCGTCGAGCTGGCCAAAACGCTCTCGACCGACGAGTCGCCGTCCTTCGTCAACGGGCTGCTGGGCCGGCTGCAGCAGCTCAAGCCCACGCTCCTGGCCTGACCCGGCCCGCAGCCACCATCCCCACGCGCGACGGCGGGTGCCCGCATTCCGGGCACCCGCCGTCGCCGCGTCCGGCACCTCCGCACCGCGCAGGTGAGCTTGCGCACATCGTCCGCGCATCGCCGTCGCACAGCCGTCACGAACGACAGGAGCGGAGGCGGGCATGGTAATTTTGAGGGCGCAAGCAACCTTTAAATTCCGTCCAGTGAGGCGGGGAAGGAGGCGGCAACAGATGAACACGGACCACCCGGCGCAGCCGGCATCGTCGCGCGTTGTACTTGCCGAAGCGGACATCAACCGCGCATTGACCCGTATCGCCCACGAGATCCTCGAGGCGAACAAAGGCTCCCAGGACCTGGTCCTGCTGGGCATCCCGCGCCGCGGTTACCCGCTGGCCCGGCGGCTGGCCGCCAAGATCGCCGCCGCCGACCCCTCCGTCGCCGCCGACAAAATCATCGGCCAGCTCGACGTGACCATGTTCCGCGACGACCTGCGCCGGCATCCCACGCGTTCGCCGCTGCCCACCCAGCTGCCGGCCGAGGGCATCGACGACAAGGTCGTGGTGCTGGTCGACGACGTGCTCTATTCCGGGCGCACCATCCGCGCCGCCCTGGACGCCCTGGTGGATCTGGGCCGGCCACGGATCGTGCGGCTGGCCGTGCTGGTGGACCGCGGGCACCGCGAACTGCCGATCCGCGCCGACCACGTCGGCAAAAACCTTCCCACCTCTTCCAAGGAAAAGGTCCGGGTCCGGCTGGCCGAGACCGACACCAACAACGGCGCACCGGCGGCCGACGAAGTAGTGATCGAGGACGTCAGCGCATGAAACACCTGCTCTCCACCGCGGACCTGGCCAAGCAGGACGCGGTGCAGATCCTCGACACTGCCGAGGAGATGTCCGCGGTCTCCCAGCGCGAGGTCAAGAAACTGCCCGTGCTGCGCGGCCGAACCGTGGTCAACCTCTTCTTCGAAGACTCCACCCGCACCCGCATTTCCTTCGAAGCCGCCGCCAAGCGGCTCTCGGCCGACGTCATCAACTTCGCGGCCAAGGGATCCTCGGTCTCCAAGGGCGAATCGCTCAAAGACACCGCCCAGACCCTGGAGGCGATGGGCGCGGACGCCGTCGTCATCCGGCATTGGGCCTCCGGGGCGCCGGCGCGGCTGGCCGGCTCGGGCTGGATCGACGCCGCCGTGGTGAACGCCGGCGACGGCACCCACGAACACCCCACCCAGGCGCTGCTGGACGCGTTCACGCTGCGGCGCACCTGGGCCAGGCTCACGGGCACGGCCTCGGCCGGGAGCGACCTCGCTGGCATGAAGGTGGCCATCGTCGGGGACATCCTGCACTCCCGCGTGGCCCGCTCCAACCTGTGGCTGCTGCGCACCCTCGGCGCCGAGGTCACCATGGTCGCCCCGCCGACGCTGCTGCCGGTGGGCAGCCGCCAGTGGCCGTGCACGATCAGCTACGACCTGGACGCCACGCTGGCCGAGGGCACCGACGCCGTCATGATGCTGCGCGTGCAGGGGGAGCGGATGAACGCCGCCTACTTCCCGTCCACGCAGGAGTATTCGCGCCGCTGGGGGTTCGACGACCGCCGCCTGGCGGCGCTGGACGCCTCCGGCCGCGCCGGCACCATCATCATGCACCCCGGCCCGATGAACCGCGGGCTGGAAATTTCCTCGGCGGCCGCCGACTCGCCGCGGTCCACCGTGCTGGACCAGGTACGCAACGGGGTTGCCGTGCGGATGGCCGCGCTCTACCTGTTGCTCTCCGGCGGCACCGAATCCGCCGCCCCCGCTCCCACCGCCACCCAGGAGGCCAAGTGACCGAGTCCAGCGAAACCACCTACCTGATCCGCGGGGCTTCGCTGACCGGCGGCGAGCGTGCCGACCTGCTGCTCCGCGGCGGGAGAATCGCGGAGGCGGGCACCGGCCTGAGCGCGGCCGGCGCCGTCGACATCGATGCCGACGGGCTGATCGCGCTGCCGGGCATGGTGGACCTGCACACACACCTGCGCGAGCCGGGCCGCGAGGACGCGGAGACGGTGGAGACCGGCACCCGGGCCGCGGCCCTGGGCGGCTTCACGGCCGTGCACGCGATGGCCAATTCGACGCCGGTGGCCGACACCGCCGGCGTGGTCGAGCAGGTATACACGCTGGGCCGGACCGCCGGCTGGGCCGATGTCCGCCCGGTGGGCGCCGTGACCGTGGGCCTGGCCGGCGAACGGCTCGCCGAACTCGGCGCGATGGCCGACTCCCGGGCCCGGGTCCGGGTCTTTTCCGACGACGGGATCTGCGTGTCGGACCCGGTGCTGATGCGCCGCGCGCTGGAGTACGTCAAGGCGTTCGACGGCGTGATCGCCCAGCACGCCCAGGAGCCGCGGCTGACCGACGGGGCGCAGATGAACGAGGGAACCGTTTCGGCGGTGCTGGGCATGACCGGTTGGCCGGCCGTCGCGGAGGAGAGCATCATCGCCCGCGACGTGCTGCTGGCCCAGCACGTGGACTCCCGCCTGCACGTCTGCCACGTCTCCACGGCCGGATCGGTGGAGCTCATCCGCTGGGCCAAGGCCCGGGGGATCAAGGTCACGGCCGAGGTCACGCCGCACCACCTGTGGCTGACCGACGAACTGGTCCGCAGCTACGACCCGGTCTACAAGGTCAACCCGCCGCTGCGCACCGACGAGGACGTGCAGGCCCTGCGCGCCGGCCTGGCCGACGGCACCATCGACGTCATCGGCACCGACCACGCGCCGCACCCCTCCGAGGCGAAGGAGTGCGAGTGGGCGCAGGCAGCCATGGGCATGACCGGGCTGGAAACCGCGCTGTCCGTCGTGCAGCACACCATGATCGAATCCGGCCTGATCGGTTGGGCCGACTTCGCCCGGATCACCTCCGCCATGCCGGCCCGGATCGGCCGGCTGTCCGGCCAGGGCCAGCCGCTGGCCGCCGGATCGGCCGCCAACATCACCCTCGTGGACCCCGCGGCCCGCTGGACGGTGGACCCCTCGGTCATGGCCACCAAGGGCAGGAACTCGCCGTTCGCCGGCCGGGAGCTGCCCGGCCGCGTGGTCGCCACGTTCCTCAACGGACACCCCACGGTGCTGGACGGCGCCCTGAACACCCCGGCACGCCCGGCAGGGGAGGCCTGAGATGAACCAGATGCAAGCGGGCCTGGTGATGCTCGCCGTCGCCGTCGTGCTCATGGTGCTGCTGGGCGTCGGCTGGCGCAACCGGGTCAAACGGCAGCGGGACATCGCGCCGCTGCCGCAGGTCCCGGCGGACACAGCCAACCCGACCGGCTACTACGAAGGCATGTACGTGGTCACGACGACGGCGGGGGACTGGCTGGACCGCGTCGCCGTCCACGGCCTCGGCATCCGGACCAAGGCGGCGCTGCGGACCTATCCGCACGGCGTGCTGATCGAGTGGCCCGGCTCCACGGACCTCTACATTCCGGCCGGAAGCATCTCCGACGTCCGCACCGAGAGCGGCATGGTGGGCAAGTTCGTGGAGTCCGAGGGCCTGGCCGTGATCACGTGGAAGCTGGGGGAGCGCGAGGTCGACACGGCCTTCCGCACCCGGCAGGCCGCCGACAAACAACCGCTGCTGGCGCAGCTGCAGACATACCTACCCGCCGTACAGGAAGACTAGGACCTATCGTGAGCGCAGAAACAACTTTCCTCTCCGCACCGGCGCTGCTGGTACTCGAAGACGGCCGGACCTTCCGCGGCCGCAGCTACGGCGCGCAGGGCACCGCGCTGGGCGAGGCGGTCTTTTCCACCGGCATGACCGGCTACCAGGAGACCATCACCGACCCGTCCTACGCCCGCCAGCTGGTGGTGCAGACCGCACCCCACATCGGCAACACCGGCGTGAACGACGACGACGCGGAATCCCGCAAGATCTGGGTAGCCGGCTACGTGGTCCGCGACCCCGCCCGCCGGCCCTCCAACTGGCGCTCCGAGCGCAGCCTGGACGACGAACTGGTCAACCAGGGCATCGTGGGCATCCAGGGAGTGGACACCCGCGCCCTGACCCGCCACCTGCGCGAACGCGGCGCCATGAAGGCCGGCATTTTCTCCGGCGACGCGGCCGCCCGCCCCGCCGCGGAGCTGCTGGCCGAGGTCACCGCGCAGCCGGCAATGGAAGGCGCCCGGCTCGCCGAAGAGGTCAGCGTCACCGAGGCCTACACCGTAGACCCGGCCGACCACGGCTGGGACGGGGAGCCGCGGTTCACCGTCGCCGCCCTCGACCTGGGCATCAAGGCCATGACCCCCGTCCGGTTCGCCGAGCGCGGGATCCGGGTGCACGTGCTGCCCGCCACCGCCAGCTTCGACGACATCCAGGCCCTCGCGCCCGACGGCATGTTCATGTCCAACGGGCCCGGCGACCCCGCCACGGCCGACCGCCAGGTGCTGCTGCTGCGCAAGGTGCTCGACGCCGGCCTGCCGTTCTTCGGCATCTGCTTCGGCAACCAGATCCTGGGCCGCGCCCTGGGCTTCGGCACCTACAAGCTGCGCTACGGCCACCGCGGCATCAACGTGCCGGTCATGGACCGGCGCACCGGAAAGGTCGAAATCACCTCGCAGAACCATGGCTTCGCCGTCGACGCCCCGCTGGACGGGCCCACCCTGGCCCCGGAGGAGCGCTTCGGCCGGGTCGAAGTCAGCCACGTCTGCCTCAACGACGACGTCGTCGAGGGCCTGAACTGCCTGGACATCCCCGCCTTCTCCGTCCAGTACCACCCGGAGGCGGCTGCCGGGCCGCACGATGCGGCGCCCCTGTTCGACCGCTTCACCGACCTGATGAACTCCCGCCGAAACCAGACCGGGACCGCTTCCGAGACCACGAAGGAAAGCAAGTAATGCCCAAGAGAGAAGATCTGAAGTCCGTCCTGGTCATCGGTTCCGGTCCCATCGTGATCGGACAGGCCGCCGAGTTCGACTATTCCGGCACGCAGGCGCTGCGGGTGCTGAAGGAGGAGGGCCTGCGGGTCATCCTGGTCAACTCCAATCCCGCCACGATCATGACGGACCCCGAGTTCGCCGACGCCACCTACGTGGAGCCGATCACCCCGGAGGTGGTCGAAAAGATCATCGCCAAGGAGCGCCCGGACGCCGTGCTGCCCACGCTGGGCGGCCAGACCGCCCTGAACACCGCGATAGCGCTGGACAAGAACGGCGTGCTTGACAAGTACAACGTGGAGCTGATCGGCGCCAACATCGCCGCCATCGAACTCGGCGAAGACCGGGAGAAGTTCAAGGGCGTGGTGGAGCGCTGCGGCGCGGAGTCCGCCAAGTCCGTGATCGTGCACTCGATGGACGAGGCCTTCGCCGCGGCGGAGGAACTGGGCTACCCGATGGTGGTGCGCCCGTCCTTCACCATGGGCGGCCTCGGCTCCGGGATGGCCTACAACGCGGACGACCTGCGCCGGATCGCCGGGGCCGGCATCCAGTACAGTCCCACCAGCGAGGTGCTGCTCGAAGAGAGCATCCTGGGCTGGAAGGAATACGAGCTCGAGATGATGCGCGACAAGAACGACAACGTCGTCGTCGTGTGCTCGATCGAGAACTTCGATCCGGTGGGCGTGCATACCGGCGACTCCATTACGGTCGCCCCCGCCATGACGCTGACCGACCGCGAGTTCCAGAAGCTGCGCGACATCTCCATCGCGGTGATCCGCGAAGTCGGCGTCGACACCGGCGGCTGCAACATCCAGTTCGCCATCGAACCGGACACCGGCCGCGTCGTCGTGATCGAGATGAACCCGCGCGTCTCCCGGTCCTCCGCGCTGGCCTCCAAGGCCACCGGTTTCGCGATCGCCAAGATCGCCACCAAGCTGTCGCTCGGGTACACGCTGGACGAGATCCCCAACGACATCACCCAGCAGACCCCGGCCGCCTTCGAACCGACGCTGGACTACGTCGTCGTCAAGGTTCCGCGTTTCGCGTTCGAGAAGTTCCCGGCCGCCGACCCGACGCTGACCACCACCATGAAGTCCGTCGGCGAGGCGATGGCCATCGGCCGCAACTTCACCGAGGCGCTGCAGAAGGCGCTGCGGTCGCTGGAGCAGAAGGGGTCGCAGCTCGAGTTCGACCCGGTCAACGACTATGACGTGCCCGAACTGCTGGCCAAGTCCAGGGTCGGGTCCACCGAGCGGCTCTCGATGGTGCAGCGCGCGCTGCTCGGCGGTGCCACCGTCGAGCAGGTCTTTGAAGCCACGGCGATCGACCCGTGGTTCCTGGACCAGCTGCAGCTGATCAACGAGGTGGCCACCGAAATCCGCCGCGCGCCGGCGCTGACCGAGGACATCCTGCGGCTGGCCAAGCGGCACGGCTTCTCCGATGAGCAGATCGGCAAGCTCAGCCACACCAGCGAGGCAGTGGTCCGCGGGGTCCGTCACGCGCTGGGCATCCGTCCGGTGTTCAAGACGGTGGACACCTGCGCCGCCGAATTCGCCGCCTACACCCCGTACCACTACTCGTCCTACGACGAGGAGGACGAGGTCGAGCTGCACGCGAAGCCGTCGGTGATCATCCTCGGTTCCGGCCCCAACCGGATCGGCCAGGGCATCGAGTTCGACTACTCCTGCGTCCATGCCACCATGGCGCTGCGCAAGGCCGGGCACGAGACGGTCATGATCAACTGCAACCCGGAGACCGTCTCCACCGACTACGACATCTCCAACCGCCTGTACTTCGAGCCGCTCACGCTCGAGGACGTGCTGGAGGTCATCGCGGCGGAGGAGCGCACCGGCGGCGTGCTCGGCGTGTTCGTGCAGCTGGGCGGCCAGACCCCGCTGAAGCTGGCGCAGGCGCTGGCGGACGCCGGCATCCCGATCCTGGGCACCTCGCCGGAGGCCATCGACCTGGCCGAGCACCGCGGCGCCTTCCAGCGGGTGCTGGATTCGGCCGGGCTGGTAGCACCGAAGAACGGCACGGCGGTTTCCTTCGAGGAAGCGAAGAAGATCGCCGACGAGATCGGCTACCCCGTGCTGGTCCGCCCGTCGTACGTGCTGGGCGGGCGCGGCATGGAGATCGTCTACGACGAGGCCAACCTGTCGCGCTACATCGCCAACGCCACCGAGATCACGCCGGACCATCCGGTGCTGGTGGACCGCTTCCTGGAAGACGCCATCGAGATCGACGTCGACGCCCTCTACGACGGCAAGGACCTCTACGTCGGCGGCATCATGGAACACATCGAGGAGGCCGGGATCCACTCCGGCGACTCCGCCTGCGTACTGCCGCCGATCACCCTGGGCGCCGACGTGCTGGACCGGGTGCGCAAGGCCACCGCCGCCATCGCCGAGGGCGTGGGGGTGCGCGGCCTGATCAACATCCAGTTCGCGCTGGCCGCCGACGTGCTCTACGTGATCGAGGCCAACCCGCGCGCTTCCCGCACCGTCCCGTTCGTGTCCAAGGCCACCGGCGTGCAGTTGGCCAAGGCCGCGGCGCTGATCGGCACCGGCGTGGACATCGACATGCTGCGCAGCGTCTACAAGGTGCTGCCCGAGACCGGCGACGGTTCCCGGCTGCCGCTGGAGGCACCGGTGGCGGTGAAGGAAGCGGTGCTCCCGTTCAGCCGCTTCCGCACGCCGGAGGGCACCGTGGTCGACTCGCTGCTGGGGCCGGAAATGCGCTCCACCGGCGAGGTGATGGGCATCGACAAGTACTTCGACACGGCGTTCGCCAAGAGCCAGGCCGCGGCCGGCAGCGCCCTGCCCACGTCCGGCAAGGTGTTCGTCTCGGTGGCCAACCGCGACAAGCGCTCCATCATCATGCCGGTGAAGCTGCTGGTGGACCTGGGCTTCGAAATCCTCTCCACCGGCGGCACGGCGGAGGTGCTGCGCCGCAACGGCATCCAGTCCACCACGGTGCGGAAGGTCGCCGAGGGACGGTCCGACGACGGCGAGGGCACCATCGTCGACCTGATCACCGAAGGCCAGATCGGACTCGTGCTCAACACCCCCTCGGGCGGCCAGGCCCGCGGCGACGGCTACGAGATCCGCGCGGCGGCGACGTCGGTGGGCACGCCGATCATCACCACTGTGTCCGAGTTCGGCGCCGCCATCCAGGCCATCGAAGCGATGCGCCAGTACGAGTGGGACGTCACCAGCCTGCAGGAGCACGCGGAGAACCTGAAGGCCGCCTTCCATGCCTGAGCCGCACGCCCGGCCGCAGCGCGCCACCTTCGGGCAGCGGCTGCGGGCGGCGATGGAGGCCCGCGGGCCGCTGTGCGTGGGGATCGACCCGCATCCGTCGCTGCTCTCCGCCTGGGGACTGAACGACGACGCCGGAGGGCTGGAACGCTTTTCCCTCACCGTGTTGGACGCGGTGGGGGAGCAGGCCGCCGCCCTCAAGCCCCAGGTGGCCCTGTATGAACGGCACGGTTCCGCCGGCCTGGCGGTGCTGGAGAAGCTGCTGGCGGCCGCGGCCCAGACCCGTGCCCTGACCATCGCCGACGCCAAGCGCGGCGACATCGGCTCCACCATGGCCGCCTACGCCGACGCGTGGCTGCGCGACGGCTCGGCGCTGGCGGCCGACGCCGTGACGCTCAGCCCCTACCTCGGGTACGAATCGCTGCGGCCGGCGCTGGACCTGGCGTCGGCAACCGGCCGCGGGGTGTTCGTGCTCGCGCTGACCTCCAACCCGGAGGGCGCCAGCGTGCAGCACGTCGGCGGCGCCGAGTCCGTGGCCGCCCGGATCGCGGAAGCGGCCGCGGCGGACAACGCCGAGGCCGGGCGCGCCGGGGAGCTGGGCTCCGTGGGCCTGGTGGTCGGCGCCACGGTCCGGGCCGAGGTGATGGAACGGCTCGGGCTGGACCTCGCCGCGGTCAACGGGCCGTTGCTGGCCCCGGGGCTGGGCGCCCAGGGCGCCACCGGGGCGGATATTGCGGCGGCCTTCGGCTCCGCCGTCGGGAATGTCCTGGCCACCTCCAGCCGGGACATCCTCCGGGCGGGCCCGGACACCGCCGGCTTGCGCGCCGCCGCGGACCGCACCCTGGCCGGCCTGGCGGGCCTCTCGGGTTGAGCAGCCGGCCGGGCAGGCGGGGCCTGGGGCGGCCGGCAGCCGGCTGCCCGGTCCACGCCTCCTGCGCCGGGCAGCGGCCCTTCAGCCGCGGTGTTGCCGTTCTGGTAAGTTCAATTCATGCCCAATATGCCCGCCCGGCATCTTGTCCGACGGGCCGGATTGTCTGGAGGAGCTGTGGGTCTTCGACCGCTGACGGAGAGCGAACGCACCACCGCCCGGCTGAAAGCGACGGCCGCCCGGGTCGAGCGCGCGGAAATCAAGGCCAAAGTGAAATCCGGCGCCATGACCGTCGCCGAGGTAATCGAGGCGGCCGGGTCAATGGAATCGGTCGGCCGGCTGCGCGTGGCCGACCTGCTCGAATCCTTGCCGGGCATCGGACCGGTCCGCGCCGCCGCCATCATGGAGGCGGTCCGCATTGCGCCCAGCCGCCGGCTGCGCGGGCTCGGCATCCACCAGCGGCGAGCCCTGATAGACCACTTGGAATCCCAGTAACAGATGGAAGATATGTCCGACAAACCCCGCCTGACCGTTCTCGCCGGCCCCACCGCCGTCGGCAAGGGCACCGTTTCCACCTATATCCGCGACAACTACCCCGACGTCTGGCTTTCCGTATCCGCCACCACCCGGGAACCGCGGCCCGGTGAGCAGGACGGCGTCCATTACTTTTTCGTCGGCCCCGAAGAGTTCGACCGCCTGGTGGCGGCCGGCGACATGCTGGAATGGGCCCTGGTGCACGGCCGGAACCGCTACGGCACGCTGCGGCGCACCGTCGAAGAGGCCATGGCAGACGGAAAGTCCGTGCTCTTGGAGATCGACCTGCAGGGCGCCCGGCAGGTCAAACAGTCCATGCCCGATGCCACGTTCGTGTTTCTGGCCCCGCCCAGCTGGGAGGAAATGGTCCGCCGGCTGGTGGGGCGCGGCACGGAAACACCCGAGGAACAGCAGCGCCGGCTGGAAACCGCTAAACTGGAACTTGCTGCCGAGCCAGAGTTCGATTTCACCGTCGTGAATGACGATGTCAAGCGGGCGGCAGACGAGCTCGTTTCATTGATGGGACTTGTTCCGCACCCGCGCTGAGCGGGCCCCGAAGAACACGTCCCGGAACCCATTGGAGATTTTGTGTCGACCAACCTCGAAGGCATCATCAACCCGCCGATCGACTCCCTGCTGGAAGCAACGGATTCGAAGTACGCGCTGGTGATTTACGGTGCCAAGCGTGCCCGCCAGATCAACGCCTACTACTCGCAGCTGCACGAAGGCCTGTTCGAGTATGTCGGCCCGCTGGTGGACACGAAGCTGAACGAGAAGCCGCTGTCCATCGCACTGCGCGAAATCAACGAGGGCCTGCTGGTCAGCAAGCCCGTCGAAAAGGTTGCAGAGTAACCAGCGTCTAACACCGGGGCAGGCATGCGGATCATTTTGGGCGTAGGCGGCGGGATCGCCGCCTACAAGTCGGCATCCCTGCTTCGGTTGTTTAAGGAAGCCGGCCACGAGGTGACGGTGATCCCGACCGACGCCGCCGAGAAGTTCGTTGGCCGCGCCACGTGGGAGGCCCTCTCCGGCAACCCGGTGAGCAACAGCGTGTTCGATGCCGTCGAGTCGGTCAACCACGTCCGCCTCGGCCGGGAAGCCGACCTCGTGGTGGTATGCCCGGCCACAGCGGACCTGTTGGCGCGCGCCGCCGCCGGCCTGGCCGGCGACCTGCTCACCAACACCCTGTTGGTGGCCACCGCGCCGGTGGTCTTTGTGCCGGCCATGCACACCGAAATGTGGCAGCACCCGGCCACCGTGGCGAACGTGGCAACGCTGCGCGGCCGCGGCATCACGGTGATGGACCCGGCCATCGGGCGGCTCACCGGCAAGGACACCGGCCCCGGCCGGCTGCCCGAACCGGCGGACATCTACGACTTCATCACCGCAGCCCTCGCAGACGGGACTTTGCAACCGCGGACGACGGCGGAGGCCGGCTGGCCGGCGGATGCGTCCGCCCCCGCCCTCGCGGCTCCGGAACCCGGTCCGCTGGCCGGCAAGCGGGTCCTGGTCACCGCCGGCGGTACCCGCGAACCGCTGGACCCCGTACGCTTCCTGGGCAACCGGTCCTCCGGCAAGCAGGGCGTGGCACTGGCCCGCGCCGCTGCGGCCGCGGGAGCGGAGGTTGAACTGATCGCCGCCCACCTTGAGGTGGATATCCCGGACGGGATCAAGTCCAGCTCGGTGGAAACCGCCCTGGACCTGCGCGAGGCGACGCTCGAAGCGGCGGCGCGCTCCGACGTCGTCATCATGGCAGCCGCCGTGGCGGATTTTCGTCCGGCTGAAGTGACCGACACCAAGATCAAGAAGCGCGACGACGCCGACGACCCCGTGATCACGCTGGTGCGGAACCCGGACATCCTGGTGGAGGTCGTGCAGCAGCGCGGCTCCGGCGAGGTGCCGCTGATTATCGGTTTCGCCGCGGAAACCGGCGACGACCGCGGCGACGTGCTCGACTACGCGCGCAGCAAGCTCGAGCGAAAGGGCTGCGACCTGCTGGTGCTCAACCGCGTGGGCCGCGACCTGGTGTTCGGGCAGGATGACACCGAGATCACGGTGCTCGCACGCAGCGGCGTCGAACCGCAGACCCACCGCGGCAGCAAAGACAGCGCGGCCGCGGTGGTCGTCGAGCGCATCACCGCCGAACTCTCCCGCTGACACTGCACGCGGGCGCTTCCGGCCGGCCGCGAAAACCAGGCCGCCCGTGACCCCCTGTGTACTACCGTTTCGCTCCATGACCCGGCCTTTCGAGGCCGCGCCAACCGTTCCGTGGCGGTCCTCGCCAGCAAGTAAGGTATGTCTGTGACTTCTTCTGACAGCAATCTGCGGCTCTTCACGTCCGAGTCCGTGACCGAAGGCCATCCGGACAAGATCTGTGACCAGATTTCCGACGCCATTCTCGACGCGCTGCTGCGCGAGGATCCCGAGTCGCGGGTAGCCGTAGAGACGCTGACGACGACCGGCCTGGTCCACGTGGCCGGCGAGGTCACCACGAAGGGCTATGTGGAGATCCCCCAGATTGTCCGCGACACCATCCTGGAGATCGGATACAACTCCTCGGATAAGGGGTTTGACGGCGAGCGTTGCGGCGTGTCGGTTTCGATCGGGCAGCAGTCGCCGGAGATTGCCTCCGGGGTCTTTAATTCGTTCGAAACCCGCGAGGGGACCGGCATCGATGCGCGCGATGCCCAGGGTGCCGGTGACCAGGGCATCATGTTCGGCTATGCCAGCGACGAGACCGACGTCTTGATGCCCGCACCGATCTGGCTCGCGCACCGGCTGTCCGAGCGTTTGACCGAGGTGCGGAAGGACGGGACGCTTCCGTATCTGCGGCCCGACGGCAAGACGCAGGTGACCATCGGTTATGACGGCGACAAGCCGGTGTCGGTTAACTCGGTCGTGATTTCCAGCCAGCATGAAGGCGGCGTGGACCTCGACCACCTGCGTGCTGACCTCGCCTCGCGCGTGATCGAGCCGGTGCTGGCGGCCAGCTCACTGGACGCCACCAACGTGCGCTACATCCTCAATCCGGGCGGCGACTTCGTGATCGGCGGGCCGGTGGGCGACGCCGGGCTGACCGGACGCAAAATCATCGTGGATACCTACGGCGGCATGGCCCGTCACGGCGGCGGCGCATTTTCCGGCAAGGATCCGTCCAAGGTTGACCGTTCCGCTGCCTATGCCATGCGCTGGGTGGCCAAGAACGTGGTCGCCGCGGGACTGGCCCGGCGCGCCGAGATCCAGATCGCGTACGCCATCGGGATGGCGCGGCCGGTCGGCATCTACGTCGAAACCTTCGGAACCGAGACCGTTGACCCGGCGCGTATCGCCCAGGCGATCGAGGAAGTCTTCGACCTGCGTCCGCTGGGCATCATCGACGACCTGCAGCTCAAGCGGCCCATCTACAAGCAGACCGCGGCGCACGGCCATTTCGGCCGCGAACATCCCGACTTCACCTGGGAGCGGACCGACCGGGCCGACGCGCTGCGCAGCTACTTCAACGCCTGAGCCTGATGGGCTCTGATCCGCACCAGCTGAGCCTGCTGCAGGGCTTCGGTGCCCCCAAGCAGGCGCCGGGTACCTCGCCGGCGGCGGCGACCGACCCGGTGGCGCAGGTGCTGATCGAAACGCCGCTGCCACATCTGGACCGGATCTTCGATTACCTGGTGCCGGAGAATCTGGACGACGACGCTGTTCCCGGCGCGCGGGTCAAGGCCCGCTTCGGCGGCCAGGAAATGAGCGGGTACATCACCCGCCGCACGTCGGAGGTTCCGGAAGGGGTCAAGCTTGCCCCGTTGGCCAAAGTGGTTTCCGCGCAGCCGGTGCTGACCGAAGAACTGCTCCGGCTGGCCACGTCCGTGGCCGAGCGTTACGCAGGCAACGTCAGCGACGTACTGCGCGCCGCCATCCCGCCGCGCGTCGCCAAGGTGGATAAGGAATTCGCCGCCCGCGAGGCGGGCCAGTCGGCTGACCCGGCACCTCCGGCTAGCACCGCGCCTTCGGCTGACCCGGCACCTCCGGCTAGCACCGCGCCTTCGGCTGACCCGGCACCTCCGGCTAGCACCGCGCCTTCGGCTGACCCGGCACCTCCGGCTA